>JAZDKM010000247.1:0-83090 GCA_043803085.1 Planctomycetota bacterium | reverse complement strand
TCCAACCTGGGGTCGCCCGTTCCTCACGGCGCGGGCGGCTTCTATCTGGAATCGTCGCGGCGGTCGAAAATCGCAGGAAACAGGACCTCTTACGGGCGATGTTTTGTTGAGCTTGCACACTCACGGACGGCCGCCGCGTTTGGAATCATGCTTTTCATTCTTGGCTTAGGCCCGGTCCCGTGAAGCCTGCCACGTGTCATAGCGGCTTTTTTCAGGGTTTTCATCCCGCAAAGGCGACGGACGGGCGGGCCGGTATCATCGAGGCTTTTCATCAGAGAAGATTGAATTATGCCAAAATGCCGACACAAACGCACGATACTCGCACACGCCTATGATGTCGAGTTTCGACCGGACGCCGAGCCCTTCAAGGCCGAGGTCATCGAATGCGCGGGAATCAGCAATATCACGGTCGCGATTCTCAGGACCCACTTTTGTCCGAAGTGCAAAAAGGTCGTGAGTATAGACGATGAGGGCGCGTCCTGCGCCACGGATGCCCGTACCAGTGACCGGCAGGACGCCGTAATGATCGTTGCAATGGGCATTGATGGAGATATTCCATGACATTGAAAGAGATCGTGTCCGCCTGGCTGAAAGAGCATGAGTACGACGGACTGTGCTCTGAAGACTGCGGTTGCCGTGGCGATAATTTGATGTGGTGTGAGGAGCCTCGTCTCGACTGCGCGGCCGGCCATGCCCATGCGAAGAAGGAGAAGAAAAAAGGAGATACGCTATGACCAGGACCGCGAAAGTCCAAATGCCGGAAACACAATACTCGAATAGCTGGGAGGCCGAGTTTACCGCCGAGCAGATCGAGACGCTGATGCTGCGCCTGCAACAGGCCGGGAAATCGCTGGAAGGGCCGCCGATTGTGTTTTGTGTCGGCGATTATGGATACAGTCCGGTCTCTGGATTTTGGCTCGTGAAGAAAGGAGAACCGGCGCCCGAAGTTGTTTATGACTACGGAGGCGCTCGCTGCCTTTTTCCGTGTGATCGCGCAACAAAAAAACAGCAGCGGCTCGGCAATCTGTTCGACCTGCTCACCGAAGGGCCGATCCTGGTGGGACTGACGGAAGACGAAGCCGCTCGTCGCTTTGAGGCTGCCCCCTCGCGCCAACAGAAAATGCAAGCCGCCCTGGACCGCTACCGGGCCGCGCAGAAGAAGGAGGACGTATGACGACCGAGCTGCCGCCGTGGGAGGTGCTGCTGGAACGATGCCGAACTCGCAAGGCCGAGATCGCCCGGCTGGCGAAGACCGGGACCTTCACGCACGAGTCCGAACTGATCGACGCCGACGATTCCCGGCTGGCCGAATGGGCAAAGAGGATACCCGATGAACCCGCACGACTGGGATAGCCTGACGAGCAGAGAAGAGATCAAGGCCGTTACACACAGGGCCACGTCTATCGATGAGGCGCATTTGCAGGTCATGCTCTATCGCCGGCGGGCAAAACAGGGACGACGTTTGATGGACGAATACGAACATGCTGACGATCAGGAAAGGGCCGAGGCCGCCCTGTGCGAGTTGTGCGCTGCTCCAGAAAGAGACGAACGACCCGGCTCGGCGCTGTCTGCGGCACAATCCGAACCTGTCCGCTGAATGGCGGAAATTGAACCAAGTACCTTTTGAAGGAGACCTTTATGCTGACCGTAAGCTCGAAGCCGAAGGCCCCGCTCGTTGACGCCGGCCTGCACGAAGCCGTCTGCTACAGCGTCGTGGATATCGGCACGCACAGCAGTCGATACCAGGGCAAGATCATTCGCAATCGTCAGATCGTGCTGACCTGGGAGATTCCCGGCCAGCGTATCCAGGTCGAGGACCGCAATACGGGCGTGACGAAGGACCTGCCGCGCGCGATCTCGCGCACCTATACCGCCAGTCTCGACCCGAAGGCCACCTTGCGCGCCCATCTGGTCTCCTGGCGAAGTCGCGGCTTCACGCCCGAAGAAGAGAAGGCGTTTGAAATGAAAAACGTCTTAGGTGCCAGTTGCTTCCTGAGCATCATTCACAAGCCCAAACAAGACGGCACCGAAAAGGCCGAAGTGAATATGGTCCTGAACCTCAAAGGGAAGCGGCTCAAGCCGCAGAATCCGCTGGTCTATTACGGCATTGAGGAGAACGATGAGGACATTCCGGCCAGTCTGCCCGACTGGATCGTCGAGCAGATCAAGTCCTCGGAAGAGTGGCAGGCCATGTTCACCGGCACCGGCGAGCCGCCGGCCGACGAAACGTCGCCGAACGATGACGGTATGGGGCCCGAGCCGACCCCGGAGGATGCAGATCTCCCCTTTTGATGGGAACGGGCAGCATGGAATTTCACGGTCATATTATTCGCGGCAAGTTCACCCTGACGGACGCGCAGCGCCTATTGCGGCAGCAATGGCTCACTTCCTTGCCGGAAGGCACTGCCGTCAGCGAAAGCCTCCGGCGGGTCACGCACCCGAAAACAGCGAAGCAACTGGCGACCCATTTCGGACTGGTGATTGAGACGGTTCGCCGGACCTTCGAGGAGCGGGGCTGGGACCTTGCCCTGATCGTGCCGTCGCAGAAAATACCGCCGGGCCTGCCCGTGCCCGCCGAGGTGATCCAGGCCATTCTCTACGCCACCTGCAACGATGTGGGCGACGCCGGCGAGCGCAAACGGCTATCGAAAATGAACACGATCGAGGGCGGCCGGTTCTTTGACAAATGCCGCAACTACATCGCCGCAGCCTGGAATATCCGGATACCCGACCCCGACCCGAACTGGAGAATGAAACGATGAGTCGATTCTGGGAAAAAGTCGGCAACTGCAAACACCAAAATATCGTGCCGAATTATCTTGCTCAAGGCCGTTGCCGGACACCGCTTTGTCCGGGTTGGAGCGAAACGCATTGTCTCAATTGTGGAGTGTATATCAGCGAATGTCCCTGTCACACCGAAGATGGCATGTCCGGTTGGCCGGCAGCGCGTTACGCAACTGAACGACGCAAGCAAAGGATACCGCATGTATAAGCACCAGCGCACCCCCTTCAATGACGGCCGCCAGATCCAGCACTTCGTCGCCGACGGCAAAGGCCGGCCCTTCCTGCGCACGAGCTGCTACACGCTCGGCGGCGAGCAGGAGATCATGGTCAATCAGTGGCTCGACCAGGCGGTGGCCCTGATGAACGAGAAGGAGAAGATTCGATGAAGACCTACCTTGCCAAGTGTGACGCCGAGGCCGTGGCCCTGCACGACGGGACGCAAAAAGTGATTGTGATACCCTTCACCGAGCAGCCGCCCAGTTGGTGCAAAGTCTATTGGCCGCCCCAGGAAGGGGACGAGATCGTTTGCGTGCATCATACCGGCCCTGCCTTCACCTGGAAAGCCCCCTACGCGCCCGGCGACCGGATCGCAGTCAAGCACCCCGTATACGATAGACGAACGGTGTTCTGCCATGTGGTCTGCAAGGCCGTGGGCTGCCGGCAGCAAGAGAAAAAATGGTGTTGGTTCGTGGAGGTCGAATGAGGAAGCCCGAACAGTATTGGGACGTGTCCTTTAACCCTTTGGTTGGCTGCGCCCCGGTCTCCGAGGGCTGCGAGCATTGCTGGGCGCGGATGCTGGACAAACGCTTCCACGGCGGCCAACACTTCGACGGCCACGGACCATACTACAAACCGGAAGTCCTCGGCAAGTTGCGGCACTGGAAGAAAGCCCGCAAGATTTTCGTCTGCGATATGAGCGACATCGGCCATCCGGGAGTATCCCCTTGCGCCCGTACCGAGATCAGAGAAATGATGCGCGAATCGCCTCAGCATACCTATCTACTACTTACCAAACGACCGGAAAACCTTACGGGTCCCATGCCGGACAACTGGTGGCTGGGGGCGACCTGTGAGGACCAGCGGCGGCTGGACGAACGAGTGCCGGAGCTTCTCAAGATACAGGCGAAGATTCGCTGGCTCAGTCTGGAGCCGCTGCTGGGGCCCGTCCACGATCACAGCAACGCGCTCTTTCCAGGCGATCCCGGTATGGCGCGCGGATGGTGCTGGGCCGACGTGGATTGGGTCGTTGTCGGCCGTGAGAGCGGTCCCGGCGCTCGGCCCTGCCGGATCGAATGGGTCGAGAGCGCGGTCGAGCAATGCCAGGCGGCAGAGGTAGCTGTCTGGATTAAACAGCTTCAAATCGACGGCAAGTGCGTCCGGGACATTTTACGGTTCCCGAAGCACTTGCAGATTCGGGAATATCCAAAACTTATTAAGGAGTGAACGAAACATGACAAAGGACAATCTGATTCGAGGATTGTGGACGAAAGAGGAGTTGAGGACGCTTAAGCGCATGTTCCCCCACAACACCACCTGGGAAGTTGCGTACGAACTGAATCGCGCCATGGAGGCGGTGAAGAAAAAAGCGTCCCGGCTGGGGTTGAAAAAGAGCCGGCGACATCTCAAGGGCCTCGGTTTGCAAAGGAGTGCCACATGAAACACGGACTGTTCACCTCTATTTTTGTCTTTCTCACCGTCGTCATGCCCATCGGCGACGACCTGCCTGCCTACGGCGCCCTCTTCACTATCGGCGGGGCGTTCGACTACGAGACGGCCCAGCTCGACGCCCTCTGGTGGCCGGACCCGAACGGCGGGGCGGGCGTAATGATGATGACCGACTCGCTGATCGCTGAAACCACTTCCGAGAACTTCGCTGTCGGGCCGTGCGTCGAGTTTTCGCTGACGGGCCTGACGGATACGCTGTGGGATACCATTCTGCCGGGCGACTGGAAGCCGAGCGATGCGAATCTCGCCGAGGCGTTCGGCAAGCTGGCTATCCTGCACGAAACGGAGGACGGCGGCGGCTGGGTGGGGATAGTGGCCGCCGGCTGGCGCTTCTTGCCGGGCCGGACGATCCGGCCGACGATCTGGACGGAGTACCTCCGGCCCGAAGGCTCTTCGAACTTGGATATGGAAGTAAAAGTCCTGGCCGGCGTGACCGTCTGGTTAGGGAAGCCGTGACGGTCTACTACAACGAGATCGACCCGTTCTGCTCGGAACAGCGAAAAGAAAGATAAGGCAGTAATATGAGTACCAGCTTTGGTTGTCATTGCGAAGAGCAAAAAAAGCCTTTGAAAGAACGCTGCCGGGTAGTCATCCGGCATGGACGATTGAAAGGTCCCCAATATGAAACAATGGCTTGCCACTTTGATGCTGGGCGCCTTGCGACTGGCGGGCGAGCGGATGGTGGCCTGGTGGTGTACGGAGCAACGCGGACTCGAAGCCCGCGCCCGCGATCGGGAGCTCTGGTGGCGCTTCAAGGTCAAGGCCGAGGGGACGGAAACCCCGGCCGATAATTTGATCGCCGGGTATCTCCGGGCCCGCTTCAATTTCCATGACAGCCCGTTGGAGAAGCTGCACAAGGATATGATGGCCCGTACGGGACTGGGCAACGGGCGGAACCATCCGTGACCGACTTTCGGGCGGCCGGAATTGGGTCTCAGCCAACACCTCCGGCGCGGGCCGTTCCCGCGCCGGGGCCGCCCGGTGCAAGGGAAAGAAACAAATGAAAATCGCTGAACAGGAATACGGGGCGTGGAAACTGGAGACGAGGATTGCGGCGGCGCTGCGGACGTGCTTGGGAGAGGGAATGACTCGTTATTCGCTCAACTTGGTCGGAATCCGCGAAGAATGGCTGGTCACGACGGACGGACGGCGGCTGCTCGTTGTCCAGGGGGCGCACCAGATCGGACCCGGCTGTCACAAACTCACCCAGGACAACTATCTGCTGCCCGCCGGGGAAGATGTCAAGTTCCCCGATTGGAAGGTCATCATTCCCGATATGGACACGGTGCAGGAATTGGGCGAGTTCACAGACATTGCCGCGCCCGAGTCGGTTGCAAGTTTGGTCTGTCGCATCAACAAGGGCGCCGATGCGGCGGTCAGACTCGATCTCTTGCTGCCGGTCATGAGTGCGCTGGCGGCATTCCTTATGCCCGTGAGCGTCTACGCCAATAAGAAAAATAGCGGCGAGATGCCCCTCATGCTCAAGGGTGAGTTGGCGGCCGGCGTGGAATTCACCTACCTGCAAATGCCGGTGCGGAAATGAAAATCGTTGCTGATTTGCACGGCCTGAATGAGCAGTACCGCCGGGCGCGGGACACGCACCGGCCCTTCAAGTTCGACAAGCGGGCCTGGGCGAAGGTCCTCAAGGAACGCCGAACGGGCCAGGGAAAGAACAAGCATCCGTGGGCGCAGGAATGGCAAAACAGTCAAGATGACGAGGTGCAGGAATGAGACCTGATCGAATGGATTGGGCCGTTATCTGGTTTGCTGTCGGATTTTCGGCTTGCGGGGCATGTCTATTGTGGTCCTTCAGACCGGCCTCAGTCAGGGCCACTCAACTTCTCTCTTTGTACGAGCTCGTCCCGCTGTACCGCTTCTGGTCGCCGGTCCACGAGTGCCATTTCTACACGGTCAGCGAGACCGAGAAGGCCAAACTGGTCGAGCAGTACCCACACGTCTGGACCTACGAGTGCATCGCGTGCTACGTGCACGGTAAGGCAGCGGAGGTCCAGCCATGACGGCCAGGAAACCGAAACGGTACGTGATTCGCGGTTTCGACGACATCTACCACCTGCCGACGGACGAGATGGTCGAGCGGTGTCTAAAAGAGCTGGCCACGATCATGATTGTTACGCGAGAATCTCTGGAATTGCTCCGGACCGCCGCCCATCCGGGAAAACTGCCGCCGCCAAAGATGACCATCACGTGGCCGAGTGAATTTATCTGGCGTGACGACCGCTCCGGAACATCGAAGGTGGACCTGGGACTCGGCGGCAAACCCCTGGTGCAAATCAACGTGACGCATAAGACGAAGGAAGACGAGCCATCGGAGGAGTTGTGAGAATTATCGCTATCGATCCCGGCACGGAAAAAAGCGCCATGCTCATCTATACCGTGGAAACGGCCGTTCCCTGGCGGTGCAAAATTGTCTCTAACGAGCAGGTCCTCAGAGAGATTACAGGAATTGCCGATATGCTCGCTATTGAAATCATCGAATCGTTCGGAATGCCGGTTGGCCGGGAAACATTTGATACCGTACTCTGGACGGGGCGCTTCATCCAAAAATGGTGCGATAAGGGGTTCGCGGAATCCAGTGTGTGTCACCTCTCCCGCCGCGCCGTCAAAATGCACCTCTGTCATTCCATGCAGGCCAAAGACAGCAACGTCCGGCAGGTGTTGATCGACCGCTTCGGGCCCGGCAAGGAAAAAGCCGTCGGCACGAAGAAAAGTCCCGGCCCCTTGTACGGAATCAAGAAGGATATATGGTCCGCGCTTGCCGTCGCCGTGACGGCGGCGGACGGAATAGCAAAGGAGAAACAGCAATGACCATCGAAGAAACCTACAAGAAATACCGGCATCTGGACCAGTTGCTCAGCGACCGCGAACGGCTGCCGGCCAGTTTTCTCGGCTTCATCATTTTCGATTTGTGGCAGGCCGTCAAGGAAGAGACCGTCAAAACAAAAGTGCAGGAGGCACACCATGAAACAGTACCTCGAAATGGGGGCTGATTATCTCCACGTGGGCCAGGAGGACGAGCGCTCGTCCGGGATCGTATTCGCGCGCCTGGCCGGAGGCGGAATCAGCATCGGCATGACGGACGGCAACGAGAGCATTGACCTCGACCGCGAGACCTGGAACAAGGTCGTCGCGAAGATGCAGGAGCAAAAGCATGACGTTTGAAGAACGGCTGAAAAGGGAAAGGGCGTGGTACAACAAATATTCGGGTCCGGAAAACCTTCCTGACATTTCGTTCAGGAGAATGCTGCGGCCCCTCGAAATCCGGTATCCGTATGTCCGACGGGCCTTCGAGAAAGGCCCGTCCATAGACAGGGAGACCGCTGAAACCATGCTCCGGCAGGCCCAGGACCTCATCGACGGGAAAGGAAGACCATGAAAAAGGACCTGGACCAATTCGCGTTTCTGGCCTCCCCGTACTCGACGGGCGACGCGCTTCTGCGCGAACATCGATTCAGGCTGGCGTGCCGCGCCGTCGCTTGGCTGTGGCAGTATTACGGCTTGCCCGTTTACTCACCCATCTCTCACTCCCACGCCATTGCGATGCACAGTTTCCTCGATCCGTTGGACCCATTCTGGTACGTAGCTGCGCTCACCATGCTGCGCCATGCGAGCGAGCTCTGGGTGCTGCTGCTCGACGGCTGGCAGGGGTCCAAAGGCGTCCAGGGCGAATTTTGCGAAGCCGTCGCTTTGAAACTGCCCATACACTATATCCGCTACGAGAAGGGCGAGTTCCGGGAGGTCGAGAAGCCATGAAAACGAAGATGACCATGGTTGGAAGCTACAATCTCGGCAATGAGATGGTGCGGCTTGTCCTGCGCGAAGGAAGCGGCGCAGACTTATACGTCCAGCCCGGCGACCTCCATTATCCCCGTTTCAAAATTGGCGCGGACGCGGATACCTGGGGCGAAATCGTCACTTGCCTTCTGCATGAAGCGACTGAGTTCGTAGCCATGAAATTGTGGGTCCGCTACCATCCATCCCCGGATATCGCCCACGACAACGGAGCGTATCTGTTCGTGCTCACGCATACGCAATTCGGCGAGACGTGCGGCCGGGTAGGAGACTTTCCGGCCGACTGCCTGCCGGACCTGAAGGCCGCCTGGAAGAAATGGAGAAAGCCATGACCGCCAACGAAGTCCAAGACGCCGTGAACGACCTCATTATCGAACTCTATCGGGACCATTGGGAGGAATTCAAGCATGAGCCCCTCAACTGGGGCGACCTCGGCTGCGGCGAGGCCCGCGAGTTCAAAGACGGCTCCTGGCACGTGATCATCGATGAGGCATCTCCGGGTGAATGCCCCAAGTTCTGCACCGAGCTCGAAATGAGGCTGCGCCGGCGCGGTATCAACGCCGGCGTGCATACGGAGTGGTAGACAAAAACATTTTGGGCGAAGGCACGGACGCCAAAGAAGTCTGCGGACCCGTCCAGCCGGCGGCTGCGGCTTGGTAGACAGCCAGGGCAACGATAAAGACGCCGGGAATCGACCCCTACCCGGCGCCGTCCTTTGGGACGAGCTCCATTGCCGGCTCAGCGGCTTGTGCGGCCCGCACGGAAATGGGTGTAATGAACCGGGACTCCAGCGAAACGACCGACCGACGGGAGGTGTTTTCGTTCAGAGGCTTCCGCAACTGCAGGGGTCTCTGCGCTCACTCTCTCCCTCTGGGAGGTGAGTAGACAGCAATAGTAATAGAAAGGATTGAAAATGGAAAAAGACGAAAAAACGGACGCGAAAATCGATTTGGACGAGTAGCTGCGCGGGCAGCAGTTGGCCTTACGGCTCGAATTTTAGGATTTGCAGGGAAGGAAGTGATATATGGATCATTCGGCTATATCGCGTGAAGAAGTAAAAAAGCTGGTGGACGACGCTTTGAAGGTGCACGTGTACGAGCAGCACAAGCGGCGGGGCCCGCATTTCACACCGCCGACGCGCGAGGATTTGGAGGCATACGCCAAGAGCATCGGTTTGGCGTTGGCGGTGGAGGTATTCTTCGATTTCTACGAGTCGAAGGGCTGGAAGGTGGGTAGCGCGGGGATGAAGGACTGGAAGGCGGCGGCCCGGCGGGCGGTGCGGGAGGGCTGGGCTCGGCTGATGTTGGCCCCGAAGACGATTGCGGAGCAGCGGCCGAAAGAGGTGGTTGAGGTTGCCACACTTGAGCAGCGGCGGGCGATTGCACTTCACTATGAGAAGTTGGCGGAGAAGCTCAAGGCGACGGGCATCGGTTATTCGCAGCGGGTGTTTGAGGCTCGGCGGCAGGTGAATCTCAATAAGCTGGATCTTGTGAACAAAATGAAGACGTCCGTCGCCGTCGGCGGCGCACCCGCCGTGAAGCCGACGGGGGGGCCTCTCAAGGCCGATTTCGAGGGCGATCCGGCCCTACAGATGGACGAAAGCGAACGAGCGGAGCGGGGGCCGTGGGAGCAAGGGTGAGTATGGGTAAGCCGAAGAGCACAGCGTGTCGGACGTGTAAACGGTCGTTTGAGTTGGTGGAGCGGGACCTGTATCACAAGGGCTTGTGCGGGGATTGTGCCAGGACGATGATGCGGGAGTTGATGCGGAAGCGCTGCGGTGTTCCCTCCGGGCCAAAAATGGAGCGGGGCATGACGGTCAAGCAGGCGGAAAAGTTCCTGAATCGGCCGGGGCCGGCAACGGGCCCGGCGAGTCTCGGGGGGCCATGGCGCGAGGATGGCGTTCCTGGGCCTGAAAACGCGGGTGACCTGCAGAATCAGCGCAAAAACGGGCCTGAGAAGAATGAGGGAGGGTAGAATGGGTCGGGTCGAGTGGGGATCGCGGCCCCTGCGCAATGCGGGTAGCGAAAAAGCGGTATCGTGGCGGCAGAGGCACGTTTTTTCAGGACCTGCGGACGAGGCCCATAGCATCGACCGGGCCGGCGAGCATCTCGGGCAGGATGTCGGTAAGTAAGGCCTCGGATTCGATGTAGCCATTGCCGTCGCAGTTCGGGCATTCGATAAACCAGCAGTCACTTTCAGCAGAGGAAGTGCCGGCCGGTCCATGGCCCCGCCAATACTCCCGCCAGGCGCCGTGTTGGATCAGGCACTCACCGCCGCAGGTCTTGCGGGTCTCCCGTTTCGTAACAAAATAGCCGTTCGGTTTCATCGGTCATTCACCTTTGAAAGGATATAAACCTCATGCAGATCAGACAGTCAACTTCTTTCTTCGCGTCGATCTTGGCCAGAATCTCCCAGCCGTATTGATAGGCGCTCTCGGCGTCGTCGTCTTTGCCGGACTCGACGCTCCGGAGGTACTTGCCCAGGGCCCCCACACAGTCTTTCAGGGCGTCGTACAGGTCAAGCACGGAGGCACATTTACGCGCATAGGCGAGTTCTCTTTCGCCGTTGCTGTCGGCCACGACAGGAATGACCGCTCGTTCGTGCACACCGTCCCAGACTCGGTAAGACATGCGTTCGCCGATTACAGTGGGACCAGTAACGGTCCATTCATGCTTCGCTGTTGTTTCCATCTTCTCACCTTCTTTCTGCCCGGGCGGGCGTCAGTTGTCTGTTTTCAGTCGATCTGCACGGAAACGCCGTCGTAGCCGTCAAGGTCGCTGTCGCGCAGGGTATTGATGTCACATCGCTGGAACTCCTTCGCCAGGCACTGGAGGATACGGCCTACCTCCCTGCCGGGGTCGGCCTCGAAGGCTGGGCCTGTGGTGTCAATTTGGATGATCATACGTTCCATAATTGTTGCCTCCTGTTCTGGTTTCCGGTTTCGGGTACGACTCAAAATCCCCGGCCCCCGGCGCAGGTGCACGAGGGCCGGGTGAAAAAATGCTACTTACAGCACAGACAGCCGGTTACGGCGTCATCATCGGAGGAGTTGTCGGAGGAGTTGTCGGAGGAGTTGTCGGAGGACTTGTCGGAGGAGTTGTCGGAAAGTCCGTGACTGCAATCAGCCCCCAGGCCCGCGATGATCCGCCCAAATAAGGTCTCTTGGTGGTCCTCATCTTTTCACCTCTTTTCTCGGCACTATCGCCGCCAAGCCGCCGCGCGTCCATACCCGGCGGCGAGGCGGAGAGAGGGTTAAGAAAGAGATTCGGGTATGCCCCGCCAGTCCTGCGGGACGGGCACGGCGTAAATTTCAGGAATCGGGACATCCTGTTGTGCGACCCTGGCGTTGAGCGCCGCATAACGCCGGTAACGCCAGTGGCGCCAGTGGCGCCAGTGGCGCCACCCCTTGAAACGAGCATGGGATTGAGATCGCCCGCTCAGGCGAGTCCGGCAAGACAGGGTTTGTCCCAAGCGGGCGATGTAGTTGTCGGATTGCGTCGTTGCCGGACTCATAAAAAAATTTGTCCTTCCGTAGTACGCCCCATCAAAAAGTTAACCAAAACATTTAACCCCACGTAAACCCCTTGTAAATCAGCACTTACAACAATCCCAGGGACACTATCGATGTCACTTATACCACACGTAAATCCTTATCCCATAAAGAGATAAAAAAATCTTTCACAAAATCACAGTGACAGTATTAAAAATCGTGATACCTAAGCCCCGACAAATAAAGCACTTACAAGTAATAGCGGCATAAAGGTTAATGCGCAGGCTTGACACACTACCCATAGAACAGTGATACTGCACCCAGATAACCCGATTCGGCTCTGCCGGCGGAGTCCAGGGCTGCGGCCCACACCGGACGCGATTGATGCCGGGCAGGCCCCCGTACAAGCGTCAAAGCACGGATAACCAAGCCCTGCAGGAACTCCCAGGCCCTGCTAACCAAAACCCCGCCCGCAGGCCAGGCTAATCTCCTGGGGCTGATCTGCGATAGACCCGTATCAGTATTCGCCGTGCCGAAAAACCGCAGAGGGATTCCAGGGGCGGCTGATGCACCCGAGCGCATACGATTATGAGAAAAGCGCATACGCCAAAGTAAGAGCCAAACATGACCGAAACAAAAGATAAACCCAAACACCCAGGTGGCAGACCCACTAAATACAAAGCCGAATTTGGCCAAATGCTCCTCGACTATATCGACCAGGGACCAGAACCCTGGGAGGAGTACGAAGAAACATACGTGAATCGTACCGGCCAAGTCACCAAAATGAGCAAACTACGCGCTAAACCCCTCCGGTTCATAGGCCGCTGGGCACAAAATATGGGCATTTCTCACGAAACACTCCTGCAATGGGCGAAAGAAAAGCCTGAGTTTTCTGAGGCCTACTCGCGCGCGCGGCAACTCCAGGCCGAGCATATATTGGCAGCTGGCATGATGAAATTAACAGATCCGATGATGTCGAAGTTCGCGGCGGTCAATATGACGGATCTATCAGATAAGCAGGACATACGACACGAGGTGAGTATTGCGCCGCCTCTAATCAAGTGATTTACCGAGTGATTTACCGAGTGATTTACCGAGTGCCTGCTAAGCAAATAGTATCGGGTACACAGTGTGATTATGGTACAAGTATGATACAAGTATGGCATAGATAAGCACTTACAGTAGATATGAGCGCAGATCATATATGAGCGCAGATCATAGCGATACGCAGGTAGTAATGAGTCCTAATAAGCTATTCATAGGGCGATAGTATGGAAGTGATAGCTAAGGGCGTAAAGACGGGCCAAGGCCGAGTCAAACTTGGTACAGGCCTGGGCAGAAAAGAATGCTTTTCCGGCAGACAGGGGGTGGGGCCGGGGTTCGATGCGCGCGGAATACGATTGTGTGTCCTACTATTTTTCTGGTCTTTGGTATTTTTTCTTGTGGTAGTTGAGGGCATATGGTAGCGGTAGGAAAGAATGCTTTTCGACGCCCCGCTGGACGCCCCGCTGGTGGTGGGATTGGAGGGGAGGGTGGTCAGGTAATTCAGTTGAAGGTGGAGAGGACTGGTCGGCAGCGTGAGGCGTGGGAGGCGTTGGCTGATTCGGGGGTTCGTCGGGTTTTGTATGGTGGTGCCAAGGGTGGTGGCAAGAGTTTCTTTTTATGTGTTTGGTCTTTTACTTATGCATGGCAGGTGATGTCGGAGTACAAGTTACCGGTAAGTGATCATCCGCCTCATATTGGTTGGATAGGGCGGAAGCAGGCGACGGACTTCACGGCTACGACGTTGCAGACGTGGACGCAGGTAATACCTTCGGGATACTATGAGTTGAGGACGGGTACGGAGAAGGCGGCCAGGCACATTTTGATTATGGGCCGGGTAGCGATAGACTACGGGGGTTTGGACAAGCAGGAGTCGATTTCCAAGTTCAACAGTGCGGAGTATGCCTTTGTGTGTGTGGATCAGGCTGAGGAGACGGATCGGGACGACGTAGCGGTCCTGCGGGGCTCGTTGCGTAAGGTCCTTTGCGGCAGGCCCTTACCGTACAAGGAGTTATACACGGCGAATCCGCGAGCTTGTTGGCTGAAGGACGAGTTCATTACGGACTGCCGGGCAGGTAACGTGTTTGTACCGGCCCTGCCGACGGACAATCCGCACTTGCCGCCGGACTACGAGCGGACGTTGATTGACGCCTTCGGGTACCGGCCGGAGCTGGTGGCGGCGTATTTGCACGGTGACTGGAGTGGTATTGAGGACCCGGCGCAGGTGATTTTGGACAGGTGGTTACTGGCGGCCATGAAGCATGAGGGGATATACCAGGGCCGGATACTGGCGTGTGATGTGGCGCGGTTTGGGGACGATAAGACGGAGATCATGCTGTTGGAGGGCAGTCAGATTGTGCACGAGGAGACGCACGGCCAGACGAGGACGACGGAGGTTTCGGGCCGGTTGACGGCCTTGAGCCGGGAGCATGGCAACTGTCCGATTGTCGTGGACGTGGTAGGGGTGGGCGGGGGTGTGGTGGACGAGCTTTATGCCTTAGGCCGGCACGTGATAAGTTTCAACAGTGCCGAGAAGGCGGGTAACGAGTTGAAGTACCACAACAAGCGGGCTCAGGCGTGGTGGGAGTGTGCGGAGGGTTTTGCGAAGGGTGAGTTGGGCTGTATGCGGATGGGTACGGAGCTGCGGAAGCAGTTGGGCGTGCCGCGGTACGAGCATCGGAACGGGCGGATACTGATAGAGAGCAAGGAGGACATCAAGGGCCGGCTGGGCTATTCGCCGGACAAGGCGGACTGTTATGTGATGGGGGTCTGGGCGGTGAGGAACATGCATCCGGCCCCGACGTACAAGGAGATTGGTCGGGCGGATCTGGCAGGTAGGAAGGCCGATCCTTACCGGCGCTGGGGCCGGTTCAGGCACTTGCGGAAGGCGAGGGTTTGAGGACATGGCTGACATAGCGGCAATCATCATGGCGGCGGCGAGCAGCTACGGGGCTTACGCCGCTTCTCAGAACAAGCCGCCGAAGCCGAAGACGGCGGGTGCGCCGCCGACGGCGGTGGATGCGACGGCTGGGGCCCAGAAGAAGCGGCGGCAGTACCGGTCGGCGACGCAGATGTTCGGGGACGAGGAGTTGCGTTTGGGGAGTGCGGGGAGGCTGGGACTATAAGGCGGGTAAAGATGGTTACATTTCTGTGGGGGAACGTGTTTTTGATGCTTGCGCTGATGCTTGCGCTGATTTGTTTCGCGATAAGCCGGCCCGGGCCGCCCCGGTTGCGGCTGACGCGGGAGGCGGAGCCGCACGTGGTCGAGACCCTCATTTTTCGGGGCGGCGCCCTTATCGCCTCAGTGCCGGGCGAGGCCAAGGGTTACGACCCGTTCGGTCCCGGTCGTGGGGATTACGCGCGGCTGCTGGTATGGAGCGATGGTCGGCGGGAATGGCGTAAGGAGGAAGGGGCTGTGGGGGGGGGGGCTGTGGGGGGGCTGTGGGAATGAACATCAATCAGTCGTTGTACGACGGTGCGGCGGTGCGGGCCGAGATTGACAGGCTGATGGCGGAAGGTCTTGACTTTAGCGAGGCGCTCGGCCGGCTGATAGATGACATACTTGAGACCACTCGGTCCGCTGCGGTTCGCGAGGGCGAACAAGGCATTGTGCATGGCGTGAAGCGAGGCGCTGGGACCGATAGCGGACCCAACGACCGCCGTCGTCTGGAACGACTGACAACTGAATAGGTGCGGGTTTCTCTGAGGGCCGGCCGGCCTGACGGGGAATATCTGAAGTCAGAACGATAAGCGGCCGTCAGGGGCCTGACACTTTGGCGGCCGCTTTTGTTTTGCGCCCGCTTGAAGTTTTGCGGATAGACGGATGACGTTATCGACGATCAGCACGAACAGTTACGAGTCGCAATCGCTGGCGGAGCGGGTTCGCGGGCGGCAGAGTGAGTACGAAGGCCGCCGGAATTTGACGGATGCGCAGCGGGACGCCATTGTGGAGGTCTGTCGGCCGGATCTGGTAGCGGGTCTCGTGGGCCCGAAGACAGAGGGCGCGTTCGAGGGCTCGGAGATCGTGGAGGGGACGGCGGTCCATGCCTTGCAGATCTGGGCGCGTGGTTTCCGGGTGGGCATGATGTCGCGGCGGCCGGGCCGGGAGTGGTTTCGGGAGGTGGTACGGGACCCGCCGCGGTGGACGGGGGTGCAGTTCACGGGCAACGACGAGGTGAACCGGTACTGCCAGGACCTGGCGGAGGTGTTGCAGGCGGACATGCGGCGGTCGAACCTGTACGACGTCATCGGGGCCGTCCTGCTGGACGGTGGGTCCGTAGGTTCGCCGGTAATGACCTTTCAGCAGGACCTGGCGCGGGACCGTTTGATCTGCCGTGTACCGGACTACGCCTCGGTCTGGCTGGACAAGGACGTGTTCGGGCACGACAACTGCCTGCACGTCCTGCACGAGTTGACGGCGTTGCAGGCGGCGGAGTTCTTCGGGCCTGAGCAGTTGCCCGACGCGGTCCGGCTGCAGTTGCGCAGCGGGCGGCACTACGAGAAGACGAAGTACCTTCAGGCCATCTATGGGTCGGGCGATCCGATTTACGACGGGGTCGAGTTGGCTAAGGCGCGGCCGTGGCTGGAGCATTTCATCGTGTATCAGACGACGGGCGCGGACGCGAAGAAGTTGTTGAAGCCGAAGCGTTACGGTCCCGGCTATTTCACCCGGCCATTCGCTTCCTGGCACTACCATCGGAACGAACACGAGGTCTACGGCCGGACGATGGCGTGGTGGGCGATTTACGATATTCGCGGCCTGAACGGTATGTGGGAAAGCCTGTTTGCGGAGGCCGAGTTGAGTATTCGGCCGGTGACCTGGGCGATGGATGCGTTGAGAGGTATGCTGGACCTGGCCCCCGGCGGCCAGAACTGGGCGCGGAACGAGAGCGAGTACAATATGCCGCCCCAATACCTGGACCGGCATACCCGCTATCAGCCGGGCATCGACTTCACCGAGCGGCTGATTCAGGGGGTGCAGCGGCACTTCCATTACTCGTTCTTCATGTCGATGAACCAGATCGTGATGCAGAAGACGCAGCCGGAGACCGCCTACGCGCTCAGTCGGGTACAGGCGGAGAACGGGATCCAGTTGATCGAGCAGGTGGAATCGTACGAGCAGCAGGTCCTGGGCGTTATTCACGATGTCTTCTTCGATGCCCGCCGGCGGGCGCAGCCGGCCTACGACTGGGGCGAGCTGCCGAAGCCGCCGGACATCCTGTTGGAGTACAGTCAGGACGCTGAGGTCAGTGTGGAGTTCGTCGGCCCGCTTTCGCTGACGGAGATCAACGACGTGGCCATCGACCGGTTCTATCGGGTCATGGGGCCCGCGCGGGCGGTGTTCGAGGTTGCCCCCGAGACGGTGCACAAGTTCCGCTGGTCGCAGATCCTGGAGCAGCTTGCGGAGGCCCAGAACTTCAAGCAGGACCATATCGTGTCCGAGGACGACTACCAGGCGATCCTTCAGGGCTTGCAGCAGCGGGCCATCCAGCAGGAGATTGCGGAGGCGGCCCCGAAGATGACGAAGGCGGTGAAGAACCTGGAAAGTTCGGTTGAGAAGGACTCGCCCTTGGCGGCCCTGGCGGGAGGTAAACGATGACGAAACGTAAGATTGCGATTGTTGGGGTGGTATTTGCCGTTGGGTGGCTATTGTTCTTTGGCCCTAACCCCTTTATTCCGTACCGATCTCGACAAGTGTCGCTCGGCAACACTACGGGCGCGTTCAGTATGGACATTGACATTGACTCGGACGGGCCTAACGGCAATGACACGGACATTGACGACGAAACGAATGACCTTGTCTCTGTCTCCGCGGCCACACCGGCCACTGTTTCTTCTTTCTTGACTTACAACGACGTGGAGTTGCCTACCCCTTACGGCACTTGTCTTTTTCCGAATGTGAAGGGCTTTGCCCTCTGGGACGTACCGAACGAGTTGATCGACAAGTTGATCGAGGAGGGCCGGATTTGCGAGCGGCTCGGGGGCCATGCCTGGGCGCAGGACCGGCTGGGCGGGACCTGCCATATCTACCATTGCACGGTCTGCCAGGACTGGTTTGATGTCGTTGCGGATAAAGGAAACTGACGATGCGTAGAGGAAGAGTTGTTCTGCACTGCCACGGCCGCCGCAAGGGCAAGAAGATTCGGACCTATTCGAGCGTGGCGAAGGCCAGGCGGGCGCACCGGGCGATGAGCAGGAGGAAGCGATGACGTTCCGGGCCCAGCGCGACCGGCAGTGGCAGCGGCAACTGGAGCAGACCGGGCAGTTGTGGTCCGGCGTCTACGTGCGTTGCCCGGACCTGCTGGTCGGGGAACTGGCTTATGTGTTCCACCAGCCCAAGACTGCCGAGGAGGTTGTCATTCACAACTATATCATGCAACGGATACTGGTGGCCTGCCCGGCGCGGGAAGTGCTCCTGCGCAACGTGGCGCGGGCCATTATCGACACGATTACCGGAACCTCTTTTCAAGGAGTAACCACCGATGGCGAAGCAAACGAGCCGCACCCCTGAGGAGCAGGCGCCCGACGCGAACGAGTTGCTCTCGTTCCAGGCGGCCTGGGACAAGAACGACGGCGATATCCGCAAGGTAACGACCCGTAAGGGCCGGTTGCGCGGCGGCCTGGGTCCGAAGCATCGGGCGCTGGGCGAAGAGGCCCTACGGAAGTACGGACTATGACGGTCAAACTGGACTTCCAGGGTCGCTGGGTCAACCCGGACGAGTTCTTCGCGCTCCAGCGGGCCCGGGCCGCCCCGGTTGCGGCGCCCCCGCCGGATGCGGCGGTACTGCCGTCGCCGCAGGACCTGCCGGCCGACCAACCTCTCGTAACCCTGGGCGATAAGTGCCCGGCCGTGCGGAGGTACATCAATCGTAAGGGCCGGATTCGCAGTGGCCTGACGCCCGAGGAGCAGCGGACGGCCCAGGCGATAGTCGATAAGTACGCCCCGCCGCCGCCCGTCGAAGAATGCGTTCAGGAAGGGCCTGGTGGGCAACAAGAGCAAGGAGGACAACCATGACTGATACCGCTGCCACAACCGTTGCGGATACCGCCGCCGACGGTCAAACCGGCGAGACCTGGCACGCGCAGCACGAATACTTCCGGGCGAACCCGGAGGCGGTCAAGAGCTTCGCCAAGTTCAAGGACGAGGACGCCTCCTTCAAGGACCATCATCACCTGATGCAGCGGCTGGGCAAGCCCTATCACCTGCCGGACGGTCCCGGCAAGTTGACTAAGGAGCAGACCGCCGAGATCGAGACTTGGGACCGCAAGCGCCGGGGTGTCCCGGAGACGCCCGAGGGCTACGAGATCGAAGTGCCCGAGGACGTGCTCGTGGACGAAGAGGGCATGACCGAGTTCCGCAAGCTGGCCCACGAGCGGGGCGTCGATCCGAAGACGGTGCAGGACCTGCTGAACGTTCAGGTGGGCCTCGTCCGGCGTCTGAATGCGCATCGCGAGAAGGTCATTCAGGGCATGACGGACAACAATTACAAGACCTTTCTCAACGAAGACTGCGGCGGCGATAAGGACCTGGCGGCCAGTCGGCTCACGCTGGTTAAGCAGTACCTCCAGGGCCAGTTCACGAAGGACGGCAAGATCGATACGGCCGGCTGGGAGAAGTTCGCGGCCCGGATCATGCACGGCGACCGGCTGATCGAGTTGCCGCTGCTGCGGGCGTTGTACGAGGCCGCGCTTATGAAGATGGGCACGGGCGGCGCGCCGGGCCCGTCCGGTGGGCCGGTGTTGGGCGGCGGCAATCTCTATGCGGAGATGAGGGAGAAGAAATGAATACTGCAACCGCAAAACGACAGGCAACCCAAGCCCTGCGAGAGATCATCGCGGCGGCCCGGCGGTATACCGAGGCCGAGGCGGTCCTCGCACAGGACGCTCGCGAAAGCGCACGCATCCACCCTCAAGTCACAAAGCCAAGGGGCCGGAAATGATGGAAGACTGGATTACGGTGTTGCTGGTGTTTCTCGGCACATTCATCGGTTGTCTGCTGGGGTTGCGGCATACACTGGACCATGCGAAAAAGAAGTTCGACGAAGAATTATATCGCCCGCCGCCATATAGGGAAATTCCGAAGATGAGGAAATAATGAGCGCCCCGAACGACCAACTCCAAAGGAACAAACTGTCTGAGTTTGTGACGAGTCTCAAGGTCCGGTGGTACTTTGCGCGGGAATGGTGGTGGTGGCGCATGAACAGAGGACCGCGCAACGAGCGCGGCGTGATTGTTGGCGTGACGCCCCTGGATGCCGTTCTGATTGTCGGTATGGCCCTCACGTTCGTATCAGGGCCGGTCCTCCTGGTGGCAGTACCAATAGTCATCGACCTGCTGAGGTGTTTATGATCGCCCCGAACAACAGTCCGGTCGGCCGCAACGGGCCCTGCCCCTGCGGGAGCGGTTTGAAGTACAAGCGCTGCTGCCTGGACCCGCAGGTCAAGGCCCTGCGGCTGGAAGTGATTCGTTATCGCACGATCGCGCACCTGGCCCTGACGCAACTACAGGGCATGACAGGCACGACGGCCCTGCACGTCCCGAAAGAGGTGCTGGGCCAATACCCGCGCGACTGCGCGGTACGGATCGTGAAAGACGCGGCGAGCGGCGACTTCCTGTTCACGGCCCTGCCGGCCTGCGGGCCCGCAGTGATAGGGCCCCGGAGGATCGTACTACCGAGATAAGCAGTACCCCCTCGCCCAGAGGGCCATTCGTAATTCAGATTCCCCTCACCTAGAGGGCCTGATGCTTCGGCCCGTTTAGAGAAACGGGCGGGCGATAAGCCGCCCACGTAAGCGCCAGGAGTCAAGCCCGCCGCGTGCGGATTCCTTACTCCGACCCAAGTGACAACTTGATTCGTTGAGTAAGGAGTACCGCAATGGCGGAAATCAACGTAGCATCCCAACTCGGCTTCGGCGAACTCGCCAAGCGCCTCGATCCGAAGGGCGATTTCCTGCCCATCTTCGAGGCCATGGACCAGGTACTGCCGGAAATCAGCCGGATTCCGGCCGTACCCTGCAACAAGCCCCTGTACCAGCACATCGTCAACCGGCGTACCAGTCTGCCGACCGGCAGTTGGATCAAGTTCGGCGAAGGCGTCGCTTCGCAAGCCTCCACGACTCAGGTCGTGACCTTCAACTGCGCCCTGCTCAAGGCGCTCTCCGAAGTGAACGCCGACCTGATCGACTCCATCGGCGGGTCCGCCAAACGTGAGCAGGCCCGGCGCCAGGAGGACATGGCGTTCGTCCAGGGCCTGACGGAGCAGGTCTGGAGCAGCCTGATCACCGGAACGACCACGAGTTACCCGGAACGGTTCGACGGCTTCCAGCAGTACCTCACCACGCTCAGTCAGACGATGGTGATCGACGGCGGCAATTCCGGCGGCACTTCCATCTATGTCATTGATTTCGATACCGACGCCTGTTTCTTCATTTACCCGGACGGCGTCGAGCGCGGGCAGTACGGACTCGTGATAGACACCAATGCGGACGGCGGCAACGGCAAAGTCTGGACCACCGAGAAAGACGACAGCACGAAGGGGCTGCTCGTCTACCGCACCCTCTTCCAGTGGTATCTCGGTCTCGTCGTTCGGGACGAGCTGCGGATCGGCCGGATCGCCAATATCAACGCCACGCTCGGCGGCCCCAACACGTTCGACGAGAATGACCTGATCGAATTGCTGAACCTCGGCAAGTTCCGGCGCGGCACGACCATCCTGTGTACGAAAGAGATCAGGACGCAGATGCAGGTCCGGCTCAAGGACAAGAACAACGTCAACTTCGACGTGGGGCAGGGCCTGAGCGGCGTGCCGGTCCTGACGTTCATGGGCGCGCCGATTTTCCGCTGCGACGCCATCTCGACCAGCGAGGGCCCCATCACCTGATGGGGGGCCTGATAACGAGAAACCGACAAATGATGTCTGAAAGGATATGACGATGAGTCTGATCGACAAAAATTGGGAAGTCTGGGACAACGAGGCCCTGACTACCGACAAGCACAGTTTCACCGCCGACAACTTCTTCGATATGGAAGAGGGCGGAGTAACCGATGAGGGCCTCGGTGAGATTTGGTTCAATGTCCAAGTCGGTACGCCGGCCGGCGGCATGGCTTCCGGCGCCATTCTGAGTGTGATTACGAGCGATGCAGTGGACTTTTCCAGCGGGCTGATCTGCCTCGGCGCCCTGGGTTCCGTGCTCGCCCCGCTGACGGCGGCCATGCTGACGGCCAAAGCCCGGTTCTCACTCGCGTTCCCCCGCTGGGGCCTGCACAAGTATCTGGAAGTGCACTGGGACGTTATCAGCGAGGCGGCGACCGGCTTGACGGTCGATGTCTGGTTTGGGATGCGGCCTTTGTGCCCGACCGGGCGGCTCCAGAAGATGGCCAGCGGGTACACCGCGTGACGAACGAACAAGCAAGAGCAACTCCTATGGGAGATTTTACGATGAAACGCATTCTGTTCATGCTGTTGCTGGCCGTTCTGAGCAGCGCCCCGGTCCTCGGGGCGCTGACCTACGACCAGAACTACTACCGGAACAACCGGGCCTACCTCGGCTCCGCCACTTCCAGCGACCCGCTCTACAACCTGTGGGGCACGCTGGAGGGACTCTATGAAGGCACTTCCCCCTTTGACGCTGTCTCGATCCTGGAGAGCACGGGGGCGACCTATTACACCAAAATCCAGGGCGGGGACCAGTCGGCGGACCTGATCTTGACCCTGCCGACCGCCTATGCCGATGTGACCGGCAAGGTCCTCAGTTCCACCGATGCGGGCGTGCTCTCCTGGGTCGCCAACGGCGGGACGTTCGCCGGCGGGACGATCACGAGTGATGTCACTCTGAACAACGGAGTGGACATCATGTCCACGACGACGACGGCGCAGTCGGCTTCCATCAAGGTCTACGATCTGACGGCCGTGGCCTCCTATACGAACGTCCTGTCGTGGACCAACGGGACCGTTCCCGATATCGCAATGGGTTCGGATACCAGTACGTTCGCCCTCAACAGTACGACGATCGACATTGCGGCCGGGGCCGTCTCCGGTGTTACCGACCTGACGGCCGCCGGCACGATCAGTCTGAACGATTCGGCCACGACGAACACCACGAGTATCGGCGGCGGGACGACGACCGGGGCCGTGGGGATCGGCGGGACCGGGACCCAAATTTTGAACATCGGCAATGGGGCCGGGGCCAAGACCGTCAATCTTGGCTCCACGAATACGACCTCAACCACGACGCTCTATTCCGGTTCCGGGGGCGTCAATATCAACGCCTCGAACGCCGCCCAGCCCGTCAATATCGCCAACGGCACTTCCACCGGCACGGTCGGGATCGCCAACGGTGACACTGCCCAGACGGTGACTATCGCCGGCGGGGCCGGGGCCAAGAGCGTGACGCTCGGCTCGACGAACACCACGAGTACGACCACGATCAATTCCGGGTCCAACGGCGTGCTCATCAACGTCAACAACAACCAGCCGACCAATATCAATACCGGCACGAGCAGCGGGGCCACCGCTATCGGCGGCGGGTCCGGCACGGTCGCCATCAACTCCTCCGATTGGGACATCTCGACCGGCGGGAATATGACGAACATCGGCTCTATCGGCATGGACGGCCTGCTCACCGGGACGCTCGGCGCGACGGTCTCCGGGGCGGCGCTCTCGCTCAACGACAGCAGCAACTTCGATACGAGCATCAACGGCGGTACGTCCACCGGGACCGTCACTATCGGCGGGAGCGGGGCCATGACGATCAATATCGGCCAGGGCGGGACCGGGGCCAAGGCCATCACAATCGGCGACGCCGCCGCGGCCGGGTCCATCCTGATCCAGTCCGGCACGGGCGACCTGAACTTGACCTCGACCGACGATCTCAAAGTTGGGGCCAATTCCGCCGCCCAGGACATCACGGTAGGTAACGAAACCGGGGCAAGCTCCCTGAAGCTCTACGCCGGCACGGGCAATATCACGATGGATGGCGTGGTTGCTACTACGATTACGGTCGGCGACGCCGCCCAAACCGGCACGATCAAGGTGGGCGAGTCCAGTGCTGCCATGCAACTCGATCTTGGCACGGGCACGGGCGCCCACACCATCAATATCGGCAACGGCGGCACGGCCGCCCAGGTCATCGATATCGGCAGTATCAGTGCGGCCAGCTCTTTGAGCTTGTTCGCCGGGACCGGCAATATCGATATGCAGGGCGTCGCCGCCACTACGATCACAGTTGGTAAGAGCGACCAGACCGGAACTGTGAAGTTTGGCGAGTCCAGCGCGACCGGCCAGGTCGATCTGGGGACCGGGACCGGCGCTCGAACCGTCAATATCGCTACCGGCGGGACGGGGGCCAAGACGATCACGATTGGCGACCAGGCCGGCGCCGGGGCTACCTTCCTTTACAGCGGTACGGGCGATGTGAATATCGTCTCTGCGGACGACCTCTTCGTCGGGGCCAAAGCGCAGGCCCAGGATGTCTACGTGGGGAACGCGACCGGCGCTTCCTCGCTCACCTTGAAGGCGGGCACTGGGAATATCGCAATGGAAGGCGTGGCCGCGACTACCATCACCGTCGGCAAAACCGACCAGACGGGCACGATGAAATTCGGCGAATCGAGCGCTACCGGTCAAGTGGATTTAGGGACCGGGACCGGGGCCCGTACGGTGAACATCGGCACGGGCGGCACGGGGGCCAAGACCATTGCCATCGGCGATGGTGCAGCCGCCGGGTCCATCGTTCTTTACGGTGGTACGGGCGATGTGAACGTCGCCTCCACCGACGCTCTCCTCCTGGGGGCACGGGCTGTCGCTCAGGGTATCACCCTCGGCAACGAGACCGGCGCCACCTCACTTGCTCTGCACGCCGGGACCGGGAACATCGCCATCGACGGTGTGGCGGCCACTACGATCACTATCGGGGACGCTGCGCAGGCCGGCACGGTCAAAGTGGGCGAATCCAGCGCCGGTATGCAGCTGGACCTCGGCACGGGCACAGGGGCCCATACCATCAATATCGGCAATGGGGGCGGGGCGCAGACTGTGGCCCTGGGCTCCAATACGACAACCTCTGCAACCACCATACTTTCCGGCACAACGGCTGGGGTGCTCTCCCTGAACGCCACGGCCGGCGGGGCCGTGACCAATATCGGGACGGGCACGACGACCGGGACTGTGACGATTGGCGGTGCGGGGGCCCAGGCCATCGGGGTCGGCAACGGGGCGGGCGTCAAGACTGTTACTCTCGGCTCCACTACGGACGCCTCCGCCACGGTCGTACAGTCCGGGACGGGGGATATGAGTATCACGTCCACCGACGATCTCACGATGACCGCTTCCGGGGCTGTCGCCCTGTTCTCCAACGCCGTCGAGCAGACGGTCACACTTGGCAATGAGACGACCGCCTCCTCGCTCGCCCTGAAAGCGGGCACGGGCAATATCACCTTGAGCACCACGACGGCCACCGGAATCACCGTCAGTACGAACAGCAAGACCCATCGCTACCAGGTATTCCCCGTTTCCTGCGTCAGCACTACGGAAATCCGCGTCGGCGGCGGGATGGGCAATCTGGGCGTCGGACTGGCGGGCGTCGATGGCCTCGGCGCTACGGAGGGCTATGTCAGCGTGGCAGAAGGGGCGGATATGCTCCGCTTCACCCTGCCGCTCCCGGCTACCTGGATCGATACCGGCACGCAAGCCGACCTCGTCCTGCAATTCGACATCCTGGAGCAGGAGGCGGCCCAGGTGGACATCGACGTGCGGGTCTTCGAGTACGGCAATACGGCGCCGATCCTGACGGACACGATCCTGGTCGCCAACGGGGCGGCCCGGGCCTGGTGCAACCTGGTCACAAACGCTACGGGCATCGGCAACGACCTCGACCTGGACGCCGACGACGTGCTCTACGTGGAAGTGACGGCCAATACGGACGACGACAACTTCGATTTATACGGGGTGCGCTGGAAGTACCGCGTCGGACTCCAGGCGAGCCAGTAAAAGGAGGTTCTTTCCTGGTCTTGGGGGCCGCCGGCCCTTTAAGTCCGCCCTCCCTCCGGCGGACAAGTCCTCCTCCCCGGCGGTCCCCGCTCTTGGAAAGGGACGTGTGCGATGAAACGCTTTTTGCTCTTGGCGGGCCTGGTCCTGACGCCGCTGGTATTCGGGCGGGTGTGTCCGGAACAGCAGTTCAAGGACCCCATCGGGGCGCCTTTCACTATCGATCCAGCGCGGATCGCGACGGACCCGGAGACGGGCCGGCAACTGTGCCTGGGCTGGGAGATCGTGGACGCCGGGGTCCCGTGCCTCTATGACGCCAACTACTGCGACCCGGAGGGCGACCCGGTGACGGTGACGGTCCTTGAGCCGGCGAAGTACGCGCTCGCCGTGGACGGCAACGATATCCACGTGACGTTCACGCCGGCGGTCGGCGTGCACTATATCACGCTGACGGCGACGGATGAGCCCGGCCCGACGGCCCTGGCCAAAACGAGAAAAGGGACTTACGTCATCCTGGCCTTGCGGCCGAACCAGCCGCCGACCATCGGATGCGGGAGCGTGCGCAGATGAGACGGCCCAAAGGTCAATTCATAAGCCGGGTGATTCTGGACCGGCTGGTCGAAGGGACAGCGCAACTGGTCCGCTGGGGCCGCAACTACGTGCGGGCCCGCTGGATAGGAGCGAAACGATGAAACGAGCGATACTGCTTTTCATTCTGCTGCTGGCGCTGCCGGGGTGGGCGGCGAACGATTTCATTTCGGACCCGAACTGCAAGGCGGTCTGGCGCTTCGAGAACGGCGCGCTGACCACCGACAGCAAGGGCACGAACACCCTGACCGCTTCCGTGTCGCCGCCGACGGCGGATACCGACAACTACCATGAAGGGGCGGCGAGCGCCGATTTCGTACGGACCAGCAGCCAGTTTTTCAATTGCCCCGACGCGGACCTGGACGCCGGTTTCCCACTGAAGGGCGGGACGGCGAACAAGACCTTGACTATCTGCTGCTGGATCAAGCCCGACGAATACAGCGCGAGCTACAATTATGCCATCTGGGGCAAGGCCGCCAACGGCATCAGCATGGAAACCATCGGAGAAATCGCGGTGGGTGCCAGCCCCAAAATCGGCATGACCGTCGCGGTCGATGGCGGGACTGTTGTGTCGCTGACTCTGGGCACGATTACTCTCGTCATGGACCAGTGGTACCACGTCGCTTGGTGGATCAACGGTTCGGCCCGTACTTACGGCATACGCTTATGGGACGAAACCGCTGAGCAGGCAGCGGACACGTCGAGTACAGGCTTGGACCCGCTGTGTGACGCCAATCCGTTCACGATAGGCCGAGAACCCGTCGACAGTTTCGCTTGGCGGCACTTCGACGGCCAGATCGATGAGTTGGTCGTCTTTAATCGGGTTCTGACCAGCGCCGAGATCATGCAAATCCGGGAGGGGAAGTTCGGCTCCTCCAACGTCAACAACTGGTGGTGGCGCAGGCGAAATTAGCCGGAAAAGAGTAATAGTTCCATAGAGAATCGAAAGGGAAAAAATGAAACGTGGAATATTTTTGACGGCCGTATACGCGCTTAGCGCCCTGTCGCTGACCTATGGCGTGAGCCAAAAAGCGGTCCCCATTTCAGGTAAGACCGATAAGACCTCTTTGAAGGGCGAGGTCGTCGTTGAAAGGCACGATCAGTATGGCAATCTCATCGAGCGCCAGGTCTTTCGCAACATTGTCACTGACAAGGGCGATGACTTTGCCAAGTCCGCGATCTACACAGCCGCCTATACGACTTGGGGTATGAAACTGGGCACGGCGACCACGACGGCCACCAAGAGCGGGGCCGGCAGTTACATTGCCGTCGGCGATTATGTTTCAGGATCGGCCCAGGCCCTGGACGATACCACGCCCAAACAAGGAGCGGCAGCGAACATCTGCCAATTCCGCAACCAATGGGGCGCGGGCGAAGCAACGAACTCGAATATCAACCGCGTTTCGATCTGTGCCAATACGACCGACGCAGGTGAGGCGGACGCGACGCAGACGTTCTCAATTGCCGTATTCTCCGGCGCCATCAACAAAGGGGCCGCCGATACCCTAACTGTCACCTGGAATGTGACCTATCTGGGTTCCTAGTGAACAAGCGAGTTATGTTCTGCGCTCTGGTAGGTTTGCTGGCGCTCTGGCCCCGGCTGGCAGAAGGTGCGCTCACCTATGACACTAAGGCTCGCATCCCGGCTACGGCGCAGACGACCACGACCTCAGCCGCGTCCGCATCCTATACTTGCGGAGCGGACGCCGAGGTCCTCGTGGTCATGGTCCTCTATGCCGGCGTCACGGCCCGCACCGGCGGCGCGCCTACCTACAACAGCGTTGATCTGACCCAAGCACAATCTCGACAAGGGGTCACGGAAACGTCGGTAGAGATGTGGTACCTGCTGGCCCCGCCAACCAGCCAGTCTTTGACGGTTAATGTTCCCAATGACAACGGCAGAACAATGTGGGTCTATGTAGCCACCGGCAATGCAGGCGCGGACTCGACTTGTGCGCTTGATTCGTCCGGCGTCAACGCGACCACAGGCGCGAATCCGAACGTCTCCGTAACGACAGTAGCAGCCGGCTGCTTGATCTTCGCCGTCGTGGCAACTGGCGACAACGGTTTTGCTCCGACTGCGAGAACGGGCACCTCCTTGTACGAAGAGGACATTGCCGCCTATGGCGGTGCCGGGCAGTACTATGTCAAATCCGGGACGGGCGCCCAGTCAATGTCGTGGACGGAAGCTACCAGTGATGATTATGGGGCCATCGCCGTAGCCTTCCAGGAAGTCGCTAGCCCTATCGTACGCACGATCAATGATGCTCTTGGTGTTACAGACAGTCGAACCTTGCTTCAGACTGTATCCAGAAATTTTGACGAGTCCGTAGGCATTTCCGAGGCCCGCACCAAGATGAGCGAAGCGTCAAGGACGCAGGCTGAATCATTGGGGATTGCCGACGAGCAAACCGCCCTGAGAGGAATTTTGCGGACTTTGGAAGAAGGGCTGGCGCTAAGCGATGATTCCTCTGCGCTTTCGGCAATGATAAGAACTCTATCGGAGGAGTTGGGCCTAACAGACGACGCGGCGACAATCCAAGTTCTCGAAAAGACGAGGGGCGAAGTTCTCGGCGTCACAGACTCAATAGACCCTGTCTATCTAGGCCTTAAGACTGTGGCGGCCGACTTGGGGCTGAGCGATCTCATGTCATACGATTTCGTTCCGGGTGGCGGGTCAATCACACGAACCATCAATGATTCGCTGGGTTTAATGGATCAGATCATGATTCCAAGCAGCAACCAGAAGATAAAAAACTGGTGGTTTCACAGGAGAACCTAATTATGAAACGGATACTTGGTGTTGGAATTGTCCTGGGGATTATCGCTTCTGGGGCCTACCCGGCGACCTGGCTGCCGCCCGCGAAGTACGCGACCCAATACACGCTCTACTTCACTATCTACGACTCCAACTCGCCTTGGCGGGTCTACGAGACCGCCCCGGCGGCGGCGGACGTGTGGGTCTTTCAGGACGGGGTGAGCGGGGCGCGGGCCACGAACGCCGTGACGGACCTCGGCCGGACCTTCTCGCTCGTACTCACGAATACCGAGATGACCGCCGCCGTCGTAACGGTCGATGTCAATGACGACACAGCAACTCCCTTGTTCGGCGACGCCGTGTTCTACATCCCGACGTTCGGAAACGCCAGCGCCTACCACGTATTCGACCAGAGCAGCGCTACGGTATCTCTCGCGGCGGGCGGGATCACGGCCACTACCATCGCCTCGAACGCCTTCACGAGCGACGAGCTGGCCACCAGCTTCATCGATGAGTGGTGGGACGACAGTCTTACGAACAATAAGAAGAAACACTCCGGGGCGTGGTATGTGCAAAGGGGCGGGGGCGGGGACCCGTTGGCGATCACCGGGACGGCCCAAGCGGGCGGGACCACCAATACGATCGTCCTGGCCGCCGACACGCCGGGGGCCGATGACGCCTTCACGCCCTGCGCCGTTACTCTGCTCACCGGCACGGGCGCCTGGGCGATTCGGACGGGCGTGGCCTACAATTCCACGACGAAGGCCCTGACGATCCTGGACACCTGGCCGGGTTCAGCGCCCAATGCCACGACCACCTACAAGATCGAGTACGCCCCGACGTCGGCCCTGGCGGCCGAGGGCGTGGCCCAGGCTGGTACGACCAATACGATCCAGTTGGCCTCCGGGGACGTGGGGGCGGACAACCTGACGGGCCTGGTGCAATTGGTCAGCGGGACCGGCGCGGGCTCGACCGTTTACGCCGTCACGGACAGTTACGACGCCAACGATACCATCGTCATCAGCGGCGTCTGGGCGGGCGCGATCACGCCGGACACGACCACCTACTACAAGTTCACCCCGGCGGGCGGTCAGGTCTCCGACGCCTCCACGCCGACGCCGAGCTTGTCCGTCGAGGACGTGCAGAGCGCGATGACGGCCCAGGGCTATACCACGACGCTCGCCACGAATATCGGCACTACGAACACCCGGATCACGCGGGACGTGAACGACATCTACGACCGCGTTGGGGACCCGAACGCCGCGTCCATCGCGGCGGACTTAGCCGTGCTGGAAGGGATGGTGGACGCTATCGAGGCCAGGATCGGCGACCCGAACGCCGGCGATACCCTGGCGGCGGACCTGGCCGTCCTGGAAGGGATGGTCGATTCGCTGGAAGGGCGGCTGACGGCCGTGCGGGCGGGCTATCTCGATTACCTGGCGCGGGACGTGAACGACCTGTACGACCTGCTGACGCACGCGACCTATGGCCTCTCCGCCATTCACACGGAGATCGGGACCGTCGTCACGGGCAGCCTGGCCCTGAAGGCCGGGACGGTCGCGACGGCGAGCACCGCCCGGAGCTTCACATTGTCGAGCGGGTTCCCGGCGGTGGCGAACGCCTATCCGCGGGGGACGATCCTCACGTTTACGGACGCCACGACGGGGCAGACTTATTGGGGCAGGATCAGGCTCTATACGGCCGGGCGGGTCGTCACGCTCTATGAGAGTCTGCCGGCGGCCCCGGAGGCGGGCGACGTCGTCAATATCTGGCCGTTCCAGGCGCTGGTGGAGAGCTTCTGAGGTTATGCAAACACGCAACATCGGGGCCGTAGTGGAGCTGATCCGGGCGGCGACCGCCTTGAAGATCCGCCTGCGGTGCACGCCCGGGCCGCTCCCCCTGGGCCCCTCCCCGGAACTCGGCAAGGGCCAGTACCTCGGGATCGGGGAGCACATGGTCCTGACCGTGACGGAGGACCGCTACCTGCCGGGCCTGCTCGCCTTCCAGGCGGACTGCCCGGCGACGCCGGACGGGCAGCGGATCTACTGGGTGGGCGGGGTCGCCTGCCAGCCGTGGCAAGGGGACCTCTGGTATCGGATTCACCCGTTGTTCATCCGGGACGTGGACGAGATCCTGGCCGGGCAGCTCCGGCTGAACGTCGCCGCCGTGATCTCCTGCGTGACGGGAATCGTCACGGACCGGCCCTATTGGCTGCTTGAGATCCCGGCCCTGACGCGGGCGGTCCTCCTGCACCTGGACCAGATCGTCATCGTCCGGCGGCGGCGCCCGTGGAAGCCGGGCCGCCTGCGGTCCAAGACCGTCCGGGGCGATTTCTGGCAGACGGCGGGCTGGCGGACGGAGCCGCCGGAGGGAGCGGATCAGGAGGAGCCGGAAAAATCTCTCTGAGCGCCGGAATTATTATCAACGATCCGGCGGGCGGTTCGCCTATAATATAGGTATGAGGCTTGTGGAAATCCGGTTTTCAGCGCGCAACTCGATTCCGCGAAAGGAGCACCCGATGGAGGAGAGACCCCCGGCGGCAAGAAAAAAATCACTTCGGCGGGACACTTTCCGGGACAGGCAGCCCGGGACGCGAAAAATTATTTTCCGGGGCGCGTCACGCGCAAGCGGCGTAGACAAAGCGATTTACGAAACGTGAGACGACCTGGTGTCCCGAAAGTGTCCCGGAAAGTCCAACAAAATCGTTGACAGCGGGACACTTGCCGTCTACATTCCGTCCGACAAACTGGCTGGAAATGGAGATCAAGGGTATGGATCACGCGACGCAGACCGGGCCACCACAGGCCAACGCCCAGCCCGCGCCGCTCACCCGGGCCGGCAGCGAATCTCCCAGGATGACCCGCCGGACCGGGGCTTGCGTATGAGGCCCGGCCGTCGATGGGCTTGGACAGTGGCACATGGGTAGCCGTAAAAAGCCCACCTGCATCGAGTCGGCTCCGGTGCAGACAGCCGCCAAGCCCATCTGTGGCCGGGCAGAACGATGATAGAGGATCACAGACAGGAGACACGGACATGGCCGAGCAGGAAGCAGCACAAGCACAGGAAGCAGCACACCCGCAAGAGGAGTCCGTGGGAATGGGGGGCCAGATAAAGGGTACGGCAGCCGCCCCAAGGCCCAAGCCGGTCGGAGCCTTCCGGGGCAGGTTAGCCGCCAAACGGGAGCGATTGCTGAGGGAGGAGGCGAAGATCCATGCCGAGATCGTCCAGATCGAGGAGGTCTGGCGCCAAATGAACGAGCAGCCCGAGGCCGAGAGGTACCTCGATCTCACGCTGGCGGCGTTCGCTCTACTCTGAGCGAAGGGCGGGCGCTCTTTGACAACTCAATAACCAGTACGAGTGAGACATGACATAGCTTGTCCGGCGACTGTCCGCAGGATACACTGGGGTCGGCTTGCACGGGCCGACGGAAAGGAGTGTATATGGAACAGTCGGTACAAGCCATGTTCGAGCTTTACCTGTCCCGCAATCGCTTGCGGCCCGCGTCCGTGGACATGAAACGGCGGGCCTGCCGCTTTTTTCTCGAATGGTTCGGACAGCCGGTGCGGTCGCCCGACGGCGAGGTCGGATTCGACCTGCCGCTTCGCTGTGTGACCAGTGCCCTGGCGGACGACTATCGCGAGAAGCTCGGCCAGGACCGCAGCGCTGTGTCCGTGAACGGCTACTTGAACAATTTTCGGCCCTTCTGGGCCTGGCTGCGCAAGCGCGGGGATATCACGGTCGATCCGTTCGGCTTCATCGGCCCTGTGAAAGTCGATGAGGAGCCGCCCCGGGAGACGTTCACCGCGCGGGAATTGGCCCGGCTGATGGCCGTGGCGAGCGCGGTGGAGCAGCTCCAGCTCTGCTTCGGACTGCTCAGTTGCCGGCGCGGGGAGATGCAGGCGATCCAGGTCTGCGACGTCCGGCTCGGCGACCCGGACGGGGCCCACGTCCTGTTGAAGCACAAAAAGGGCGGGGACAAGACCTTGCCCTGGGGCGCTAAGGGCCACAAGGCCCGGCTGATTGGACTGCCGGCGGCGATGGCCTTCGACGGGCGGATCGTCGCCCTGCAGGAACTGGTCGCCGCCCGGATCAAGGAGCTGCACGGAGAGCCGGAAGGCTATCTGTGCGTCGAGGAGCGGTTCATTCGCAAGCGGCTCGCGGGGCCACGCCACTGGGGCGCCCTGCGGGACCTGCAAGGGAACCATCCGCGGAGCTTCCGGGCGCTGCAACGGCGGGCGGGGATCAGGGAACCGCGCCGGTTCCACGAATTGAGGAGCGCCTTCATCACGATGATGCTGGACGCCGGGATCGACAGTATCCGAGTGGCCCAGCTGGCGGGCCATGCGAGCGTCCAGCAGACGCGCCAGTACGATAGACACAAATGGTTGTCGCTGGTCACCGAGGCGGCCCAGGTCGCGGCGGGCGGATACGTGAGCAAAGCGTCATAGCCTCCCCCTGCGACTTATACTACGCACGTCCCATAAGGTGTGTTATGCGACGACTTAAGTGACTGCTTTTCAAACTTATCCGACAGCTTAGGCGTCGGCCCTGCAAGCCATATACACTCGCTCCGCGGGGACGGCCGGGACGCCGGCCGTCCCCCCTTATCATCTGGGCTTTTCATCACCCTCCTCCGAAGCCGGGGCCTCCCCCGGCTTTACCAAGAATGCTGGCGGCGGCATGACGGGGCACCTGAACCCCCGCCAAACCCGCACGGTGGAGCCGCCGGGTCAACCAGGCCCGCCAGTTGCCATCATCCCTCGGAAATCCAAACAATTTCGGTCTAGAAAGGAAAAGAGTATGGGAAAGAACGCCAACGCGACGCATCGAGTCAAGACCACGCACGAGACCCGGATGCTCCGCGTCCAGTTGACGCAGGAAGAACTGCTTGAGGCCGGGCAGAAGATGGCCGACCAGATGCGGATGATCGAATCCCTCGACGCCGAGGCCGACCGGATCAAGAAGCAGTATCAGGGCCGGCTCGCCGAGGCCCAGGCGACGCTGGAGGTCGCCCGCTCCTTGGTCCAGGACAAGTACGAGATCCGCAAGGTGCAGTGCACCGTGGTCCTGGACTATACAGACCTCAAGTGTTACGTCACCCGCGACGATACCGCCGAGCTGATCGTGGACCGCAAACTCTTGGAAGAGGAGAAGCAAAGCTCGCTCCCATTCGACGGCGAAGAGAAAGAGCAGAAAGACGATTGACCATGAAGGCACTCTCGTTCTCGTTATGGCAGCCGTGGGCGTCGGCCATCGCGGTCGGGGCCAAGCAGATCGAGACGCCGCTGCCCGAGCCTATCCCCTACAAGGGGCGGCAGGGACTGTTCGAGGTGCCCGACGGAATCCTGTGCAGACAGGTCGCAAATCAACAACCATAAATCCAAGCCGCCGGCGGGGGGCCAGGGCCGGGCCTCACGGACGCCAGGAGGGCGACGCCGGCGTTTGTTTGAATCATCAATCATTAATCATCAATCGAAAGGAGTTTCTATGGGACGCAAGAATCCGGTGATCGCGAAGATCGAAGGTCGACTGGCCGAGATCGTGGCCGAGAAGACTGGACTGAACCGGCGGGTCGACCTCCTCCGCGATGAGGAGCAGACCATGCGGCTCTTGCTGGCCGCGAACCCGGCCCCGGCCAAAAAGCCGAAGGCCCGGCCCGCTACCGGGTCGGCTGACCCGGGAAAGTCGTAACTCGTAAATCGCAAATCCAAACGAGGTCTTTATGCTACTCACTCAGATAGACAAGAACGATATCGCCAAGCTCTGTCCCCTGGACGGGATCACGGTGACGGAAGTCCGCATTCACGATGCGCAGTATCTGCAGTCGATCCGGCTGGAGGATGGGGCGGGCCATGTCATGGTTGTGGCCTGCTCGGGCGAGTACTCTTCCAAGATGCAGGTCCTTTTGAAGGCCCCGCCGCAGAAAGTCACCAAGTGGCGGCTTGCCGGCAAGATCACCGGCGGCGTCGAGATTCACGAAGAATTCGAGGCCCAGGACGAAGCCCATAGGCGCCGGATCGAATTGGCCGGCATCCATACCAGATCTGACCTTGAGATTGAAGAAATCGAGACGCTGATCGAGCAGGAAGGCTGACCATGCCGAGCGACGAGCGACCAGCGACGGGCGACGCCATCGGTCCCACCCGCGCCGAGGAGCGGCGGATGGAGGAGCGGGAGGCCGACCGCAAGGCCGACGCGGAGCGGGCCCTGGGCCTGTTCGCCTGCTCGCGCTGCGGGGCTCGGGTGAGCGAATCCGAGCGGCTGACCTGCGACTATTGCCGCAAGCCCGGCTGTGTCCGCTGCCAGGCCTTCGACGCCGACGGCGGGCACTACTGCGAGAAGGACTGCCAGATCGCCTGCTATCGGGAGCTGATCGGGCAGGCGAAGAAGTACGCCGCGGACGCCGAGCAGCTCTATATGGAGCGGATCAAGGCGCTGGAAGGGGAATGAAGCGAAGGAGTGACATGGACGGCAGGGACGCTGAGAATCATCAATCATCGATCATCCCTCATCAATCCCCGGTCCCCGGGATCTACCCCGGCCTGTCGTTCCGCGAGTACCAGGCCATCGACGCGGTGAACGCGACGCTGCTCTGGACGCTCAAGACCCGCTCGCCCCTGCACGCCCGGTACGAGCGCGAGCATCCCAAGCCGCCGACGCCGGCCCTGGCCCTGGGGCAGGCCCTGCACACCCTGATCCTGGAGCCGGCGACGTTTGCGCAGCGCTACGCGATTCGGCCGCCGTGCAAGCGGAACACGAAACAAGGCGCGGCCATCTATGAGCGGTTCCTGCTGGACCGGGGCGGCCGGGAGGAGATCAAGACCGACGAGTATGAGACGATCACCGCGATCGCCGGGCGGGTGCGGGCCCAGCAGTGCCGGGAGCTCCTGTGCGCGGGCCGGGCGGAGGTCGTGCTCCTCTGGCGGGACGAGAAGACGGGCCTGCTGTGCAAGGCCAGGCTGGACTATGAGCGGAGCGACGGCTTCACGCATTACCTCACGGACCTCAAGAGCTGCGAGCACGCGGGACCGGAGGCATTCACCTACGCGGTCGAGCACTATGGCTACTTCCTGCAGGCGGCGTACTACTGCGAGGGCTGGCGGGTATTGACGGGCGAGGACAGCGTCTGGTGCTGGCTGGCCGTCGAGAAGGACCCACCGTGGATCACGGAGGTCCACGAGCGCAAGCCGCGGACCTGCCGGGCGGGGGACCTCGCCTGGCGGGCGGCCCTGGACAAGTACGCCGAGTGCGTGGCGAAGAACGACTGGCCCGCCTACGGGGGGCCGCATTTGATCGAGATGAGAGACTGGGCCCTGGCCAGAGAAGGGGTCGGGGCGTTCGAGATTCAGTGAGGACCTTATGGCAGAGAACGCGGAACAAGTAGAGACGACGGCAGTCCCGGGCGACGAGAAGATCATCGAGGAGGCGCATAGCCTGGCCCGGCAGCCGGCCCAGGGGGAGAGCATCCTATCGATCATCAAGGACGCCGTGCTGAACAAGGCCGACGTCGCGGTGATGCACGAATTGCTGAATATCCGGCGGGAGGAGCGGGCGGACCAGGCCCGCGAGGCGTTCGCGAACGCCCTCGTCCAATTCCAGGCGCTGGTCAGGCCGGTCATCATGACCGGCCACCGGGACGATACGAAGACCCGCAAGCGCGACGGGGCGTTCGGGAGCGTCAGATATGACTATGCCGAGCTGACCACGACCATTGAGCAGATCCGGCCGGCCCTGGACCAGTGCGGGCTGATACCGACCTGGCGGATGGTCAAGAACGATCCCGGCTGGGTCGAATTGGAGTGCGTCGTCACGCATATCCTGGGCCACAAGGAATCCTCGCTGCCGTTCGGGGCCCCGCCGGAAGGCAGTAGCGGGCAGACGGCGGTCCAGAAGCGGATGGGGACGATCACGTCCTTGCAGCGCAAGACGCTCTTCATGGTCCTGGGTCTGGTCACCAAGGAGGACGACCGGCACTTGCGGGACGCCGAGCAGGGGACCGAGCCGCCGAAGCCGCAGGCGGGGGCGCTGCTGAACGCGGACGCCGAGGAGCGCCAGGCGCGGGAGGCGTTTCGGGCCAAGTGCCTGGAGAAGACGGGGGAAGAGAACTTGCCGAACGCGGTCCTCCGCAAGCTGCTGGCGGCGGCGGGGGCGGGGTGCGGCTTCACGGAGATGGCGGCGTGCGTGGAGTATATCGGCCGACCGGAGGTGGGGGTGGGCAAGGATGGGACGCTCAGCATTCTGACCGGGCCGCCTGGGCCGGCGGGCGAGGAAGCGGGACCATTGTTGGGGACGGAGACCGGCGGGGGCAACTACGAGTGCGACCAATGCCTGACCCGCTATAAGGTCAAACCCGCGGGCGGCAAGTGTAGCCACGTGAACGAGCAGGGAACCAAGTGCCCGGGCCAGGTGAGCCGGGTCATGGAGTGATTATGGAGCTGCCTGACAAAATGACGTATGAGGAGTGCTACGGGCCGGCAATGGAGATCACCGAGCAGCAGACGGCGGACGATTACTTCGCCGCGCTGGTGCGCCGGTGTATGCGGTTGAATCCCCGCCGGACAAGAGAAAAGGTGGAGGCCATAGAGCGGACAAACCTGGGCTATTACGCGGGCTATTATCCGCACGAGACACGGTTGCGCGTCGAGCGGCTCTTTCGCTGCGTGCACCCCTTCTTAGGTCCAGCTTCCGACCATGTTTGGACAGCCGAAGAAGCGTTCGAGGCGGGCATGACTTGTGCAGCCTATTTCCGAAAGAAACATAAATTCCAAGGAGTCAGGCGATGAGTTTGGTCAAGAAAATCGAATCGTACGTGGATTGCCCGTTCCGCTACTTGCCTTTCAAGAGTGCGGCGAGCTGCACGGCCAGGGCCAAATACTGCCTGTGCAATCCGGAGGCGGGCCGTTCGTTCCCGCGCCGCTGCCCGCTGAAGCGCGGGGCCGTCCAGGTCGTCCGGGCGGGGGGCCCGCGATGATCCGGCGGGCGTGGGTCGTCGTCTGGCATGATCCGGCGAGCGGCCTCGATGAGTTCTGGGCGGGCGATTCCGCGCGGGACGGGTGCCTGCAGTTCGAGGGCCTGGGGACGGCGGCCCTGTTCCCAACGTCCGAGATGGCGGAGATCGCCTACGACGACCTGTGCGAGTCGCTGCCGCTCTCGATGGCGCCGGACCTGGCGGTGCGGACGGTGAAGATCGAATACGAGGGGCCGGGGAAGCCCTGACCAGGGCCAAGAGAAAGGGGCATTGATGGTTATTCTCGGGATCGATCCGGGGGTGTCGGGCGGCATTGCGGCGATCAACGGCGCGAGCGTCGAGGCAATCAAGATGCCGCTTACGTGTCAGGATCTCAGGGACGAGATCCTGCGGTTGGCGGACGGGGCGGCGATTGCCTTTGTCGAGGACGTTCATTCCATGCCGGACGATGCGGCCAAGGCGGCAGGTTCTTTCCTACGGAACGTCGGACACCTCGAGATGTGCCTGTGCTGCCTGGGGATTCGGATGGAGCGGGTCAAGCCCCGGAAATGGCAACAGGATCTGTCGCTGGCGGCCGCGGACATCGGCAAGCGACCGCAACGGGCTGAGGGGGAAGAGGAGTCGGCCTTCAAGACCCGCAAAAAGAGTTGGGCCCAGGCGCGTAGCCGAGCCAGGACGGAGCGCAAGAACCGGCTCAAGCGGCTGGCCAGTGAGCGGTTTCCTGGCATGAAAGTGACCCTGGCGACCGCCGATGCGCTGTTGATTGCTGACTATGGGATGCAACTCAAATCGTGAGAGGCAAGTCTTATGCTGGTTCTGGGATTGAAGCCAACGGAGTGGATCGAGATCGGCGCGGCGCGGATCACCCTGGCGCCGAACCTGCACGGGCATTCGGACGTTCGGGTCGGGATCGAGGCGCCGCCGAGTATCACAATCCGGCGGACAAAACGGTGTGCGCCGCCGGCCACAAGGGCGCCGCCGGCCCCGGACGCCCCGCCTGGCTCAGGGAAGCGGCCTGATTCGACTGGGCAGTAGGGTCGGGGGTAGGGATCGGCCCGCCTGCGCGGGCCGGCAAGCGCGAAAAATCGCCGTAAAGCTCGGCGTGACGATAGCTTAGGATGGTTTTTGACTTGATACAAGGAGACCGGCAATGATAAGGGAAGAGTTGGAAGAGATTTCCAAGCAGGCGAATGAGCGGGCGAGGTGGGCGAAAGACGCCCTCTGGCTCCGGGCCTGCGCGGACACGGCAGCAAGCGCTGATGTTCGCAATAAGGGTGACATCAACATTCAGCTATTACCCCAGGGCGGCATATTCTACATCGATGATCCGGTGATCAAAGACCTGATTCAATGCCTGCTCGTAATTCACTACCGGCTCAAGGCGGAGGGCCTCGAGGCCAAGCTGACGCAGAAGTAGCGGAATTGTTGTCGCCGGCGGCCGGCCAGATACAAGGGCGCGGCAGGGAGGCCCCCGAAGGCGCAGGCAAGGCCGCAGCGGCGGGGCCGCCGGCTGGATTTGATCTTCGGATAGGTGTTATGGCCAAGTACAATGACACGAGCGGCTGCGGCAAGTCGGACGTCGTCCCTTATCGTCCGGCGGAGACGTGGCACGAGCGTCATACGCGGCGGCTGGCGTCGGCGATGCTCAGGGCGGCCGAGGTCCACAACTGGTGTGACCTGCATGGGATCCGGCTGAACGTCAGCAACGGCGGCCATCACTGGCGGTTCGCGCTGGGCCCGAAGGTCGCCGAATGGTGGCCGGCGAGCGCCAAGCTCGTCTTTCAGCGGGGCTATCACCAGGGTACGCATTGCCACGACGCCGTCCAGCTTTTGGAATCCCTGCGGCGGCGGTGGAAACTGAGGAAACTGCCCTGGCTGGAGCAGAAACCCTGACAAGGAGGTTTACCATGAAACGGAACATCGAGTACGGCGGCAACTACCTGCACGTCACGAACAGCCCGGAGACTCCCGAAGAGCGGGGCGGCGGGATCCTGCTGACCGAGATGGTCTCGGGCGGGTTTGAGGTCCGGATGACGGACGGGAATGAGATTATGGAATTGGACCTCGACAGCGCGGTGAGGATCGCCAACTGGTTGCGGGCGGCGGACTTGGCCGAACGGGAACGGGCAAAGAGTGTGCCCGGCGGTGGTTGAGGTCGCCGAGCACACCGAACCAAAGGTTTCACACTATCGGGCATGAGCGACCTGCGACCCTATCAGAAGACGGCGGCCGAGGCGGCCCTGGGTGCCTTGCGGGCCGGGCGTAACGGCATCCTGGTCCTGCCGACGGGGAGCGGCAAGAGCCATGTGATCGCGGCGGTGGCCGGGGCCCTGGCGGGTCCGATGATCGTCCTGCAGCCGTCGAAAGAGATTCTGGAGCAGAACTATGCCAAAGTGCGGGCGACGGGCGAGCGGGACATCGGGATCTGGTCCGCCTCCTGCAACCGCAAGTACCGCGGGCGGATCACGTTCGCGACGATCGGGTCGGTGATCCGGCACCAGGAGCTCTTCGCCGGCTGCGGGTGCGTGCTCGTGGATGAATGCTTTCCGGCGGGGACTGAGGTAGACGGCAGACCTATCGAGAAGATCCGGCCAGGAGATATAGTCACAAGCTACAACCATATCCTCCAGAGGATGGAGAGTAAGTCGGTATTGGGCGTGTCGAAGCGTATCTATCATGGGGCGTTTTCAGTTTTGCGCACGAAGGATAGCTGCCTAAAGAGCACCCCGAATCATCCAGTATTCATTTCAGGGAGGGGCTATATGCCTGCCTCCGAACTGCATCTTGGAGACTCTGTATATGTTTACGCAACAAAAGGTGGTCTGTCCTCAGTGCGGGAAGGAATTGCAGCGAGAGAGATTCTCAAATGTGAAGTGGAGCCACATCCAGTGGAGAATGAGGCGCAGGGGCCGCGTTTTTTGCAGTCCCGCGTGCACCCAGCGATTCTATGCGTCGCGTCATTCTGCCCGGATGAAAGCCAAGAATCCGATGGAAAGCGAGAAGACACGGAAGAAGGTGTCGGATACGCTCAAGCGAACAGGACACAAGCCGCCTGTGCGCGGCGGCAACGGGATGGGCTTGACAGTGCCACAAGAGATGCTCTTGACTGCGCTGGGTACTGGTTGGGTCGCAGAGTTTGCCATTCCCACAAAAAAGGCGAGGGATTCCGGCTATCCGACATGCTACAAGGTGGATCTGGCGAATCCGAAGAGGCGGATCGCCGTCGAAGTAGATGGGAATTCACATCACCCGTTGAAACGGCAGGCCGAGGACAGGAAACAGGATGCACTACTGGAATCTCTCGGCTGGAAAGTGCTGCGGTTCTGGAACGCCGAGATTCTGCAGGATGTGAAGGCAGTGAGCAAGGTAGTATTGTCTACAATTTAGAAGTGGCGGACAATCACAACTATTTCGCCGATGGAATCCTCGTGCACAACTGCCATCTGGTTAATTCCAAGGGCGGGATGTACGAGCACTTCATCGGCCATCTCGGCGTGCCGGCCCTGGGCCTGACGGCGACGCCGTACCGCTTGCGGCACTATAACCACCACGAGACGGGGGAGCACGTGGCGGAGAGCCGCATCCTGACGAGGACCAGGCCGCGGGTCTTCGACCGGATCGCCCACGTGACGCAGGTGGCTGAGCTCCTGGCGGGCGGCTGGCTGGCCCCGTGCTCCTATGAGCGGGACGCGGACTATCGCGAGGGTGAGGTGGCGGTCAACTCGACGGGCCAGGGCTATGACGAGCGGGCCCTGGCGTCGTATAACGAGAAGCTCGGGATCACGCACAAGATCGCGGCGGCCGTCCGGGCGGCACCGGCGCGGCACGTCTTGGTTTTCTGCCAGTTTCGCGCGGAATCGGAGCGGGTTTTGAGCCTATTGAAGAGCTTCGACGTCGACGCGGCGATCGTGGACGCCGAGACGCCCAAGCGGATCAGGGAGGCGGTCCTGAGCGGCTTTCGGCTGGGCCGGATTCGGGCCGTGGTCAACGTCGGGGTCCTGACGGTCGGCTTCGATTTCCCCGAGCTCGACGCGATCGTCCTGGGCCGGCCGACGAAGAGCGTGGCCCTCTATTACCAGATGATCGGGCGGGGGATCCGGCCGGCGGCGGGCAAGGAGAGTTGCCTGGTGATCGACCTGTGCGACAACGTCCGGCGGTTCGGCCGGATCGAGACGTTCGAGCTGATCGACCAGAAGCCGGGGCGGGGGCTATGGCGGCTGCGCTCGGACGCCGGGCCGCTGACGGGGGTCGATATCACGACGAAGGTCAACGTCGAGAGCGTGCCCCTGCCGCCGGAGGCCCAGGCGAACGCGGAGCTGGAGATCACGTTCGGCAAGCATAAGGGCATCAAGCTCGGGGAGGTCCCGCTGGGCTATCTCCGCTGGGCGGCGGAGAACTTCGGCTCGGGGGCGTGGCGGACCGCGTTCCGGGTCGAGATCGAGCGGCGGCAGAAGCTCGGCCTGCCTCAACCGCCAGCCGCTTGCCAATCGGCGAGATTATTCGAGGCTACCGGGACCGGAGAATGACGTCCCAGTTATCACCATAGTCACGGGAACGCCAGACGCTATTGTCGGCGGTCACGTAGAGCGTGGCCCCATCCGCACTGCAGGCGACGCTCATCACGGATTTAATGGGCATAGCCGCGATATTAGCGCAGCGGTTCTGGACCTCGCCGCGGGCGACCGTCCATAAGAGGGCTGCCAAGAGCAGCGCGAGGACTAGTCGGGGGGAAGCGGTGTAGTTTTTCATCGTTATCTCCTTCAGTTATTCCAAGAGGTGGTAGTTGGAAATATCCGCCCGCATGGCGCCGTGTAAATCAGAGGGGCGCAGCTCCAGCGGTCGGCATATACAGTCAATGGCGAGCAGCAAGGCTACTCCGTCCGCTCTGACACTGAGCACGCGGTAACTTGTCTCGTTTCGTTCGACCAACATTCCCGCTTTCCATTCGGTGATATGGGGGGCGTTTTGGAAACCGGACATCAATTAGACTCCTTCAATCTCAGCGGATCTGCTCCGCCTGGCGGAGGCAGGCGGCGCTGGTGGTCCGCGCGTACTTCTCGGTGGTCCGGACGTTCGCGTGTCCTAATTGGTCCCGGACGAAGACCAGGTCGTGCTCGATCCCATACAGCCAGGTCCCGTAGGAGTGCCGCAGCATATGGGGGTGCAGCTTGAGGCCGCAGGCTCGGCCCAGGCGTTTGATCTTCTCGAAGAGCGTGCGATACCGCAGCGCGGCCTCATGACACCCGAGGAATAGAGGCTCCTCCGGTCCAGCGCCCGGGCGGTAGGCGCTCACGTATTCGGCGAGCTGGTCGGCGAGGGCCTGGGAGATATGGACGGCCCGAGAAACCTTGCCCTTGCCGTCCCGGACTTCGAGCATGAGCTTCTTATGCGTGCAGGGCAGGTCCCGGAGCGCCAGGTTGCAGCATTCGCCGGCCCGCAGGCCGGACAGGCACAGGACCTCCACGAGCAGCAGGTCGGTGGCCGCGCGGCGGCTCCCGAGCCGGCGGCACTCGGCGCGGGCGTATTCGCGCAGCTGGGCGAGCTGCTCGGCGGACAGGTACTTCTCGGGGTCCAGGGCCCCGCGATGGGGCTTATGCTTCATGGTTCAGTCCTCCTTCGGCCTTGCGGAGGGCGGCCTCCAGCATGTCCCACGCTGCTTGTTCCATGTTTGGCGGACAGACTTCATCAAATTGCCGCATGATCTCTTTGCACACGGCCAGCAATTCCGGCGCGGCCGCAATCAGCAAGGCGTTGGCATAAGCCTCAATCCGGACTTTGTAGTTAGTGCGGGCCACCTCTTTGCCAGCGCTGTCCAACACCAATTCACACTCTGCTTTCCACGATCTCGCTGTGTGCTGCGTTGGCGCTCCCCATTCAACGCAGCACAAACAGCGCTGATCGTGCGTCGCTTCGGCCTCCGGACTGCGATAGACCGTTTCGGTTCCGCAAAGCGAACACGGAAAACGGTTCGCCATTAGGTGGACAACTTCGGATTGTGTTTTCTCGTCGCTCATTTTTTCACCCTTTCAACGGTCGTTTCGTTCCCGCCGTGGCGCTCACGGCGGCCGGGATACCGCCGCAGTCCTTTGCGGCGGACACCCGGAGTGAGGGTCAGTCTTGCAGTGGAATGATTTTATCATGGATTTTAATGGCGGCGGCAGTCCACCAGTCCCTGTCGTGAGGGATCGTCTCGAATGGTGTGGTGAGGTTACGATCCGTGGCCTCAATGTAACCGCCGTGGGTGCTGCAAAAAACGGCACAGCGAAAATCCGCCATTTCTGATTTCAAAGCAGCTATCACCGCGAGTCTGTTCCTGGTCATCGTTTCACCCCTTCAAGAATTGTTTCGTTTCCCGCCGTGCGCCACGGCGGCCGGGATACCGCAGCCGTCCCTGACTGCGGACACCCGGAACGAGGGTCAGTAGTGAATGAAGAATAGGCTGTCCACAAGGTACGGGTAGTGCTTGCCGGAAACGGGCTGTATTCCTATTGTGACTTGTCTTGCCAGCACGTCCGCGATACTTCGGCTGAGACCGTGCCGGGAGTACACTTTCCGGAAAAGCTGATACGTACGGTATTTTGAGTCATTCGTGTGCATCTTTTCACCCCTTTCAAAAAAACGGCCCGCTCACTGAGTCGGGAGCCTTGCGAGCAGCGGCAACAGCGGCGGGCCGTCGCTATTGTATCACCTATTCGGCAAGGCTCAACTCTTAACTTGTCCCGGTCTGTCCCGGTAGTGTCACGCGGCACAAAGCAGGGCCTCCCTGCCCTTACGAACCTCCTTGCGGCGGGAGAAAAATCAGTCGGCCGCCATGCGAAAATCGGCTATGGCCTGGAGCATGCGTCGGAGGTTGTTATGGTGCTTTTTGGCCAGGGCCTCATAGGCGGCCAGGGGCTTGCCGTCCAGGCCCTCGGCCTGGGCGATCGTTTGGGCCAGCTTCGCGAACGGTTTGCACAGCCCTTGCCCGGTCAGGGCGATTTCGTGACAGCGGGACAACAGCGGGCTGGCGTCCATCTGGTCCTCGAACAGCTTGTCGGAGCCCTCGCGGGTCGTGGTGAAGCACCACACCACGTGCGACGGGATCCGCTCCAGGAGGCCCAAGAGCCGGCGGATAATCATGCCGCGGAGGGCATGGGCCTCATTCACGATAATACAGCGGCCGCCGCGACCCCAGCCATAGAAGCCGATCTCGCTTTCGAGCTTGTCCAGGGCCTCCACGTCGAGCTTGTCGGCGCTGTCGTATTCCTCGATGCACAGCTCATCCGCCCCGAGGGCCCCGACGATCCGGGCCATGGTCGTCTTGCCGGTCCCGGACGGGCCGGTAAAGAAAAAGGCCTGGCCGCCCCATCCCTCGCGCCCCAGGATGCGCTCGACGGTGCGGACGGCCTTGTCCTGGCCGATGACGTCGGCGAACGGATGCTCAAGGTCGCGCAGGCGCGGTCGCACTTTCTCATAGAGCTGTTGTTTGCTCATGCCGCACCTCCAGACGCCCGCAGGCTCACCGGGCAGGTGGCGCAGGCCGCCGGACTATGCGGGCAGGCGAGGCAGGGGTGCGCCCGCAGGTCGAGGGTATGCACCGCGGGGGCTTTGACCTTTTGGCGCGCGGCCGCGACCAGCAGCCGGCACCACCAGGGCAGAACATTGTATCTTTTCATCGCAAGGCTCCTAATTCGGCACTATCGCCGCCGGTCTGCCGCGCTCCATCGCGGCAGTGGGGCGGGGACAGGGCCTATGCCGCCTGCGTGTCGATCTCAATTCCGCTCACTAGCACAGTGCCGTATTTGCTCTTCAAGTACCAGCTATCCGCGGGACTGGAGACACAGTGATGTCCGCATGAATGCTGCCAACAGCTACGTTTCCGGTTCCAACGGAAACCGACGGCGGTGAGGCCGGCCCGGACCTCGGCGGACGGCTTGTCTGGAAATTCCAACCAGACCCAGCGGCCGACGATCTGGGCATATTCCGCCAGATTCTGAGTGCGCAGGTACTCCAATACCTGCACGATGGAGGTGAGATTCTCTGTCGTTTCCATTTCGCAAGGCTCCCAAAAAAGGCGCCCTGGACCTGCTTCAGCACGATAGCGAGCCGCCCGGGCGTTGCCGCTGCGGGGGTCCAGGGCGTGAGGATTGTCGAGATGGTCTATCGTTTTAAGCATGTATATAATCTACGCTATTCTGCCGTTTCTGTCAACAACAAAATCGGAAAAATAGGAAAAAAAGTAAAGATTTTTGGGCTTGCCAGGGACACTTGCGGGACACCACAATGGTAGCCACTATGTCATACAGCCTGGTCATCACGATGGCATTATACCCTCCCGTCCGGGTGATCCCTCACCAGTGCGCTCAGGCTGCGCCGACATCGGACGGGAGGGCTTTTTCTGAGGTTGACTATGGCCTGGGTGCGCGTCGAATCCGGCTTGCGTGACCATCCGAAAGTGCTCAAGCTCGCCCGAGATACCGGCTGCAAAGTCCAAGACGTCGTCGGCCAGCTCGTCAGTCTATGGCTATGGTGCATCGAGCACGCGCAGGACGGTGACCTGCGCAGCTTCGACGCCGATGACATCGAAGCGGTCGTCGGCTGGACGGGCGAATCCGGCAAGTGGTACGCCGCGGCCGTCAATAGACACCTTATCGACGTCACCGCAGACGGCGCGCAAGTCCATGACTGGCAAGACTGGATGTCATCCTGGACCGAAGCACAACGCAAACGCGACTGGCGGCAATCTAAGGTATTATCTTGTCCCGTCAACGTCCCGGACAGTCCAGGACAGTCCCGTCAATGTCTGGGACAGTCCGAGACGTTGACAAAACGTCCGTCAACGGCGCCTGACCGATCTGATCTGATAGAAACGATCCGATCTGACCGAGAAGATCTGAAAGAGAAGACCGATACTGATCCGATCGGGTCAGCTTGGCTCGCGCTCCGGGAACGGGTTCGGTCAGTTTTCAGGTCAGATCGGGGCACAGCCGCCATTATCGCTTGGCTCGGAAACGTAGCACTCCCACGCTATAACGACCAAGTCCGACAAGCCACCCTCGAACGACTCGCAGAACTCATCGACCAAGCCACTACCAAAGACACACCAGCTAAGTGGTTCCAGTGGGCAGCCCAACGACCATACGTCGACGGCGGAATCAACTACCGACCACGCACCCGACACAAACGCTAATACACGCGTATCCCTACCACTTCAGGTGTATACATAAAGGTGTATACAAAAAGGGGTAGATGGGCTAATGATGGGATTCCACTACATAGGAGTAACTCCTAAGTAGTAGTCGCTACGGATTGTGTGGAATCGCCAGGGTGGGGGATCGGAGGCAGCCAGGGGGAGTTGAATGTGTGATATAGCAGAGAAGGGCACTTCTATGTCGTTTATGGGGGCATCCAGAGGGTATCCAAGGCGGGTCAAAGGCTTACCCAAACGACATACAACCTGTGGCGTATGTCTCCGCGGGCATGGTCGAAAGTGAGGGCAAACAGCGTCCAAACCTGGTGCGGGCTGGCGGCCGGCGGGGCGGGACCGAGGGCTGGGTCGGGCTTGCGGGGACCCCGGCCCGGCCCCCTGGTCGCCCGCGTTCGGTTCCCGCAAAGGCTTTTTTCTACTACGAGTTTGTCCAGAATTCAGGTTGCCCATTTTACCAAAAAAAGTGAGGATTGGTATGAATTTTGGTTGACAGGATGTTGGATGAGATGGTAGAGGGATTGGGTATGGTTGGCAGGACAGGACAGGATGTTGGTTGGTTTCATTCCAGGAAGGAGGGGGTTATTGGGCGGGGTTTGGTACAACGAGATCGACCCGTTCTGCTGCGACTGGCTCAAGGGTCTGATGGCGGCGGGCCTGATACCGCAAGGGGTTGTCGATGACCGCGATATTCGGGAAGTCAAAGCCGCCGAGCTCGCCGGATACGGGCAGGTCCACCTGTTCGCCGGGATCGGCGGCTGGGCCAGGGCCTTGCAGCTCGCCGACTGGGGAGACCGGGCCGTTTGGACAGGCAGTTGTCCCTGCCCGCCGTTCTCTTGCGCGGGAAAGAAGAAACGCTGTCCGGCGTGCGCAAGCCGAAACCTTATGCCGCATGTTTTCCGAACGGGGGTATTCGCTTGCTGTGACTGCGGACACGAATGGGACGCCGATGGCCGTCATCTGTGGCCGGAGTTCCGCCGACTCATCGAGGCGCGCCGCCCGGCAGTCGTCCTGGGAGAGCAGGTTGCGGGCAAGGATGGCGAGATATGGCTCGCCGGAGTACAGGCTTCAATGGAAGTCCTCAGCTATGATTTTCGGCGGGCCGATGTGCCTGCTGCGAGCGTGGCAGCCCCGCACCCTCGGCAAAGATTGTGGTGGTGCGCTGAGCGGCTGGCCGACACCGAATGCAAATCCGGAAATGCCCAACATGTCGAAGAGACGGGAGAACGGTCGGATAGCCCAGCGGCTCACGGTTCAATCACTCGGATTGGCCGCCGAGCTGGCGGGCTGGCCGACACCGGGTTCGGCTCAGGCGGGCTCGACCAGTCGCAGCGGGGACCGGAAAGACGAATTGCTGATCGGGGGGATTGCCGCCAAGCTGGTGGGCTGGCCGACGCCGCTGCGCCGGGACTTCCGCTCGGACAGGTCGCGGAAGACGGACGCGGAGCTTTACGGGAGGAAAGGCAGGCCGTTATACCGGCAGGTCCTTGGTCTCGCTACGCCGTCGCCTGGTGTGACGAGCGGGCCGCCGGCAAAGGGTTCGTCCCGCGCCGGGTCCCTGAATCCGTGGTTCGTCTGCTGGATGATGGGTCTTCCGAAGGAGTGGCTGGCCTGCGCCCCGAGGCCGGCTGGCCGCTCGCGGTCGGGGTCGAGAACCGGGCGCAGCTGCTCAAGGCGCTCGGGAACGCCATAGTGCCGCAGGTAGCGGCGGAGTTCGTTAGAAGCATCATGGAATCGGCAGGTGACTCTTGATGGGCACGTTTCGGGGCAATCAGGATCAGGTAATGGCGGCGGCGGCCGAGATCGCCGCGCGGCTGCGGGCCTGGCGGGCGACGGTGATGGGGCTCCAGCGGGAGTACCACTGCGCCTATTCGACGCTGCTGCGGGCGATCCTCTCGCAGATGACCCGTCAGGAGTGGCGGGCCCTGGCCCGGCAAAGGGTAGCGGCGACGGGCATTGCCAACCGCTTCCGGCCCGGGCACGTGCCGTGGAGTACGGGCAGGAAGATCGGCTCCCGGCCGGGGTCCATCGCGACCCAGTTCAAGAAAGGCGGCTTGCGCGGCGAGTCAGCGCGGAAGTACCGGGCCGTCGGCGCTATTACCGTCCGGCGGGGCAAGAAAATCTCGCGGTACGTCAACGCCCGGCGGCGCCGGTCGGAGCGCTGGATCAAGGTCCGCGACGAGGGCCGGCCGAGCCGGCGCTGGGTCCGGCTGGCGCAGTGGCTCTGGGAGCAGCGGCAGGGCCCGGTCCCGCCGGGGTTCTTCGTGGTGCACGCGGACCATAACCTGCTGAACGATGGGCCGGAGAACCTGATCCTCGTGGACCGCGCTGAGCACGCGCGGCGGCTGCGGCGGCGGCCGGAGGTCGAGCGCAAGCGCCAGGCCAAATGCAGCGCCGCCCTGAAGGCCAGGCACCGGCAACGCCGCTTGCTGCGGGCGGCCGGATTCCAGACGCGGCGGTACGAGACCGAGTGCCTCGCCTGCGGCTACGATCTCGGTCGCGGGGAGCGGCGCTGCCCGAAATGCGGCGGGACCGCCCTGGCGCGGCGGCCCGTGCGGGCGCTGCCCGGCTCGATGGTCGCGGAGGCCCGGGAGCGGCAGTTTGAGGAGGCGCTGGCATGACGATGAACGTCCAGGAGCTTGAGGACCGGATCGATGAGCTGACGGAGCAGCTCCGGCACGCGAACGACGTGATCGGGATCCGGGGCCGGGAGATCCGCCGGCTGCGGCACGAAGGGCACGAGTACCAGGCGATCGCGGAGCTGGTGAACGACGAACTGAAACGGCAATTGGCCCGCCGCCGGCCCTGGACCCGGCGGGCGGACCTGCTCGGCTGGGGCGTGACGGCGGTCTCCGTGGCGGGGGTCCTGTGCAATAACGCCCGGGTGATCTGGTGCTTTCCGCTGTGGCTGCTGTCCAACGGCGTGACGTGCGGTCTGCACCTGCGGCAGAGGATGTGGTCGCTGGCGGTGAGGGATGGAATGTTCTTCGTCCTCAGCGCCGCCGGCTGGTGGTTGTGGTCGAAAGGGGTCTGAAAATCATGGCCAAGACGAAGGAGCGGCAACCGCAGCAACGGGAGGATGACTGGCAGGTCTGGACGGGCGGGGGGGGCAACACCAGGCGGCGTAAGGGATGCTTCCTGAGTATCTCGCCCTGCGGGACGATCCTGATCAGTGCGGAGCTGACCGCCAAACTGGACGTTCAGCAGCCGTACGCGAAGGTTTGGTATTCCGAGATCCGCAAAGTTTTGCGGGTCCGGCCGCAGAGCGAGATCACGGCGGGGGCCTATCGCTGGTTCCACCAGGACAGTAAGGTGGCCCGGCTAGCGGCCGCCGCGGCCCTCCGCAACTGGGGTCTCAAGCTGGAGCAGGCGACTTTCTACGCCGCCGAGTTCCACGCTGCGGCGGAGGGGGAATCGGTCTATATCGATGCGGACCTCACCAAGATCCTGGAGACGGCGCCGGCGCGAAGGAAGTCCCGTGATACGGAGCCGCCGGCCCCGGGCGCTCCCGGCCGCATGAAGATCGGCAAGTGCCCGGACTGCGGCCAGATAATCGGGATCAGGTACGTAGGGGACAAGCCGCGCTTCAATCCGCACCCGGATCCCTCCGGGATCGCCTGCCACGGCCGGCCGGCCCGGCAAAGGACGGGGGACTGATGGATAACGCGAGACTCCAATGCCGGCGCTGCGGGCAATGCTGCTCGATGGGCTCGATGTGGCTGAACAGTCCCCATCCGGTGATCGCGGCGATTGGCCATGCCTTGTTGCGGCAAGGGGCCCTCGGCCCCTTCTGCCGGGATGATGGACCGTGCGATATGCTGGTGAGGGACGGCGCGGAGGCGACCTGCCTGATCCACAAATACCTGGGCAAGGAATCGAAGCCCCAGGCCTGCCGGGACTATTCCGAAGACGATGATCCCTGCCCGGTCTCGCAGGGGCCAGTCGTAAATTGTAAATCATCGATCATCAATTCTTGAAAGGGTTCTATCATGTGGACGCAAGTGACGAAGTGGAGGTCGTGGGTGATGATGGTAGGGGCGGCGGTCCTGCTCCTGGCGGGCTGCCAGGGCGGCGAATGGTCCGTCGCGGCCGGCTCGAACTACGAGGTCAGCGAGCTCGCAGCGCTCTACAGTCCCGACCCGAACGGGGGACTGGGCCTTATGGTGATGAGCGATTCGGCTATTCCCGAGACGACCGCTGAAAACGTGGCTGCGGGCCTGATCGTCCAGTTCCGGATCGGCGACCTCGTCGCGGGGGCCCTGGACCGGGTCCTGCCGGGCGAATGGCTGCCCCCGGTGGACGCCCCGGTCGAGGCCTACGGGACGCTCGCTTTGCTCTACGAGCCGGACGGTGAAGATTTCCTCTTCCTGCCCGGCACGGAGTTGCGGTTCCGGCCGGGCAGCGCCATCCAGCCCTACCTGCGGACGGAATGGCTGACCCCGGAGAACAGCAGCGCCCTCGAGGATGACCTGCTGACGACCTTCGGCGTCGTCTACCGCTTCCGTTGAAATGTGAACCAACCGGCACTCCGCGCCCACCCAGCGCGGGTCGCCAACCAGAGCCCCGGGGCGGGCCGACCCGCCCCGGGCGCTATTATCAAAAGGGCAAATGATGGATATGAAGACGGTCGAAAGTTTAGCGGCGGCATGCCAGCGCACGGCGAAAGAACTTGAACTGGCCAGGAGCATGAGCATGGGATTCATCAGTTATGGCGACATTTATGCCATTACCCCTGACGACGATCTCAAGCTGGTCTTGACGGAGATGATCGAGGCTCATCTGGGCCAGAAGGTCCGCCGCTGCGAAGACAGGATTCGGGCCCTGGCGCTTGAGTTGCCAGAAAGCGGCGCAGGTGAGAACCGGGCCGTTTTTACCGCCACGAGCGACGCGCAGTCGGATATCGAAAATCAACCATCAACCATAATCAATCCAAAAAAGGAGTTCGAGATATGAAGGCATGGCTTGCCAACCTGCTGTGGGACGCCCTGTGGCTCTGCCTCTGGCGCGGCCACGACTGGGTCTTCGACCCCGAGCGGGCCGCCCGGATCCGCTTCGCGAATCGCGAGCGCTGGTGGGCATACCATCAGAAGGCCCTCACCAGCCTGAGCAAAAAGGACGATATGCGGGCCGACTCCTGGCGGATCCAGTTCGATTTCAAGACCCCGCCTGGTGAGGCCGTCCGGCGGGGCGACCTCGATCCGCACGCCCGCCGCCTGGCGATGGCCGCCGTCGAGAAGGCCCGGAGCCACCCGTAATGAGAAAGCCCAAGACCAGGATGCCGACGCCGCTCCAGATCCTGGCCGGCGCCGAGTTCGGCCGGCCCGTCTGGCTGGGAACGAAGCTCGTGTGCAGTCGCTGCCTGGGCATCCTGTCCGCCCGGCGCTTCGGGCCCGGTCAGGACCTCCGGGTCGAGCCCGTCTGCGCCGAGTGCCGCCAAGGAGCGAGCGACCAGTGACGAGCGACGAGCGGCGAAATAGCCCCGATCTCCGCGATCCTTTGGCGCAGCTCCTCGAGGAGATGCGGACGAACCCGGACGACGCCGCCGTGATCGCCCAGTTCCTGGACGTGGGCGTCCTGACCAGGATGTTCAAGGAGCGCGGTTACAACGCGGCGAAGAAGATCGCGACCCTGCTCGACATCATCGACAAGGGCACGCACACCGAGAAGATGCGGGCCATGAAGATGCTCGATGAGATCTGGGAGCAGGCCCTGGTCCGGCGCGGGATGCTGGGCGGCGGCACAGCCCTGCCCTTGCCGGGCGGAATGACGCCGCTGGGCCTGCCGGCCCCGGTCCGGCGCGTGGAGAGCGTGGAAATGACGAGTAAGCGGGTCCGCATGGTCCTCGGCGACTCCGAGGAGCCGCCGGCCTTCGGCCCGCCCCCCCCGAGACCTTTACCGGAGAACAGCCATGACAGCGAAACAGCAACCGAAGAGGACCCCGAATACTTCCCCGACGACCGGGACGAGCGCTGCAACATCGCCCGCCCGCCCAGCGGAAACTGAGGAACCGGCCCGGGCCGACGGCCTGGCCGGCGACTCGGAGAGCGGCTTCGACAACGTCCCGGCGACCGAGCCGCCGGTCGGGGAGGAGGCCGAGCCGACGCCCGCCGAGCAGCTTGCCGCAGCGCAAGTGCCGAGCGACGTCCGGCCCCTCCGCGAGCCCGACAAGTTCAAAGCCCTGCAGGCGTTCGTCGCCCACGACTTGACCCTGCCCTCGCTGGAGGGTCTGCTCGGGCGGATGGTGAACGCCGGGATCCTCACGGAAAAGAGGCTCTGGGAGACGGTGAACCCCTGGCAGACGGCGCCACGGGCCCTGGCCAAGCTCCAGGACCCGGAGCAACTGGCCGGCTATTGGCCGATGGTCTGCTTCCTCCGCGGCCGGATGCTCGGCAATCCGCGCGCGGACGCCCTGCTCGCCGGCGCCTGGGCGATCCTGGACGTCGTCCGCGAGCTGCGGGCGGAGGCCCCATGACGAAGGTGATCTTCGCCAGCCGGACGGGCAAGTCGTGCTCCGACTGCCGCCACTACGGCAAGGCGACGCTCCGCGTTGCCTGCCTGGTCGGGACCTGCGGCAACAAACGGAGCGACAATTACGGCCATGCCTTCGCCGCCATCCATCCCTCCTGTCCGTCGTTCGAGGACGGGCAAAAGAATGTGAACCACGAAGGACACGAAGGGGGCGCATAAAATCAGGAATAAAATCGTGAATATTTTTCCCGCGTTTTGAGATTCTGGAGTAACCCCGAGGGAATTCAAGCAAAAAAATTTTCACCACGAAGGACACGAAGGATGATGCCTGACGAGCGACGAGCGACGAGCGACGAGCGACGCGACGACGGCCCTGGCGGCTTGCCGGAGATGAAGGTCAAGGCGCTGGCGCCCTGGTTCGGGAGTAAACGGAATCTCGCTCCTGTCATTGTCAAGCTGCTCCCTCATCAATGCAACGATGTTCCCCAAGCTGAATAATCCGTTCTGGCCTTTGCCGCCGGACTATGAGGACCTGAGCGCCGAGGGCCGGCGGCAGGCGCGGGTCGCCGTCTGCCGGGACGAAACCGTCGTGAGGCGCCCCGGCCGGGACGGCCAACCGGAGCGGTTCGCGCTCGGCTTCATCGCGGGCCACTTGTTCTTTCGCAACTACTACCTGGCCCCGGAGGGCCCGAAGTTCTACGGGGAGAGCGGCCTGCTGCCCCCGGCCCCCGGCCATATCGACATGCTGAACGACTTCGCCCTGTACCCCTTCTGCGCGGAGGCCTATACCCGGGGCGGCGGCAAGAGCACGATCTTCGCCCGCGAGACACCGCTGCGCGGGATCGTCTGCTTCCCTTACCGCGAGGTGGTCGTCTCCAGCGCCTCGGAGAAACTGGCGGCGATCAAGGCGGAATCCGTAATGACCCAGCTCGAGGAGAACGAGCGGATCACGGCCGATTTCGGCAAGCTGGTCCCGGCCCGCGGCTCCGGCCGGGTCTACAACAAGCAGCACATGCGGCTCAACAACGGCTCCCTGCTGGAGCAGCTCACGGTCGGCAGCCGCCAGCGCGGGACGCGGACCTCCTGGTACATCCTGGACGATCCCGAATACGACCCGGAATCGAACGTCCAGGAGCGGCTGACGGAGCTGTCGCGCCGGCTCCAGGAGCATATCACGCGGGTGATCCTGCCGATGCTCAACCCCCAGTACATGAAGCTCTTCTGGCCGGGGACCATGCTCGGGGCCCGCAGTTACCTGTACCACGTGTGCTTCTCGAAGGACCCGCGCTACAAGAACTGGATGCGGCGGGTCCAGTCCGGGGCGATCAAGGACCCCGAGACGGGCAAGGTGATCGCCTCCACCTGGCCGGAGCGGTTCAGCGTGGCCCACCTGGAGCTGCTGCGGACCACGATGGCCGAGCATTTCGACGCCGAGTTCATGAACCAGCCGCAGGCGGAGGGGGCGCGGCTGCTCACTATCGATCCGGTCGCCAACGAGTACCGGCTCAGCAAGCTGCCGGACAATCTCGATGACCGGCTGGCGGCCCACCTGCCGCACCCGGAGGCGGCGGTCGATTATCACTACTTCACCGGCTACGGCCGGGACGGCCGCAAGACCTGGCAGGTGGCCCGCGCGCCGGCGAAGGAGTACTTCGACGCCCTGCTGCGGGTCGCGACGATCGACTACGCCAAGACGCGGACCAGCGTCTCGGACATGAAGTGCATCGTGATCTCGGGCTTCGACGCCCGCAACGTGCAGTGGGTCCTCGACTGCTGGGCGGGCCGGATGCCCGATACCCCGTTCCTGGACCACGTCCTGAGGTTCTGCTGCGCCTGGCGGGTCCAGATCATCGCCCCGGAGGCGGTCTCGCTCCAGCAACTGCTCGTGGACGCGATCACGCGGCGGATCTACGAGGGGGAAGCGGAGGGCCTGATCCCGCTCGACTGGCGGCCGGCGATCATCCCGCTGACCTATCCGAAAGGGGCGGACGAGCTGGATAAGGGCGGCCGGATCAAGCTCTGGGGCGAGTACCCCCTGCCGCGCGGCATGGTGAAGTTCCCGATCTCCTACAAGCACAAGTGGCCCTTCAATGAGATGTGGCGCCAGGTCCAATACTTCACGAAGGACCTCCGGGAGCTCCGCTACGACGATATCATCGACACGCTCGCGATGACGAAATGGGTCCCGCACGGACGGGGGACGGCGGGGCCCTCCCAACCCCGCGACCCGGCGGCGGACCTGTGCAGCCTGATCCGCCAGGGCAAGCCGTTCCTGCCGGGCGGCGAGGGGCTCGTCGGCCTGCCCCTGGCGGAAATCCGGGAGGAGCACCTTGCCCTGCTCGTGAAACAGGCGTATGATAACGAGGAACATGAAAAAGAGGATTTCGTCAATGTCTGGGATCAGCCGCAGGTGATCGGGTGAAGGAGTGAAATGGAAATTGGACCGTATATCGCCTGGCTCGTGATTCTCTTGATCGCTCTGAAGTTGGTCTTTTTCGTGCGATACAAAATCCACGAAGTCGGGTGGCGCATTGATTATTTGCTTTTGCGTCAAAAGGGATACGGCAGCGTTTCGGCCGCTTTACGTGTTTGGATGCGCTGGCCGCGGCGTCCTAAAGAGCCAATCAATCTGGATGAGCCGATTACCTGGAAAAGCATTGTGATCGAAGACCCGAAGGAGTGACAGGAATGGAAATTGGGGCCCACGTTGTGATCCTTACGACCGAGGGCAGACAGCAAAGGGGAGAGCCGCCCCTCGACATTAGAACTGACCCCGATTTGGCGGCTGCCCTTCGCAAGGCACATGACAGCATGGAAGAAGGTACCGCCGTTGTCAAAACCCTGACCATTGATGAACTTGAAGCCATCAAGGAATATCTCTTATCTACGCCAATAGATTCCCGCAGTGATGGAAAATGAATATCTGGATTGGAATCAGCGTCGTGTTCGCGTGAAGGAGTGACAGGAATGGAAAAGGCACCGACACTACCGCCTGAGCAGAATGCCGAAGTTCCGGCCCCGGGGATTGGATATAAGGTCATCCATCATTACGAGGTAGGTATTCTCACCGGGATAACGCCGGAAGGCAAGTTGGAGTATCGCAGATTGGGGACGAGCCGCCGCTGCCTCACACGCCCGCTATCCCCGGAGGAGATTGCCTGATGGGGCTGTACCGGGCAATATCGATCCCGCTCACGGGGACCGGGAGGCACAAACGGCTGCTTCTCGTATTGGTCAGTTACGGTCCCTACTGGGGATTCGACTGGCGTCAGAACAAACTATGGTATTATAGCCAGTGCTGCGGCGTAGCTGTCGGCCTGACCATTCTGGGCCTGACTCTGAAACTCGAACGTATGCATACGGAGCTTGGCGAAACGGACTGGTTGGCTCGCTACCGCCGGCGTCTCGTCCGCCACCGGAGCTTCGATCTGCATTTTCCGCCCTGGCCGAAATCCGATTACGACGAAGAAGGGACATGATGGACAGTCAAACGTATTGGAAGATGTCGCTGGTCCTATTGTTGATCACGGTGATGTACTGGTGTTTGGCCGGCTTGGCGGCCTGGCTCGTTTACCGCTTCTCTTCCCGGCTCCTGGCGGGCCTCGAGAAGGCCCAGCGGGACCAGAGCGTCATCGTCTCGGAGCTCCTGGCCCACCGCACGCTCGCGGAGACGGGCAACCAGGCCATCGCCGCGCAGATCCTGGCCCACTCGAACGCCCACGGGGCCCGCACGGAGGTCCCGGTCGTCTGGACCCCGGAGCCGGCCCGCGCGGACCTCCAGGCGCACCCGGGGAACGCCGCCGTCGAGATCGGCGTGGACGAGGACGTCGACCTGCCGAGGCCGGAGGAAACATGAAACGCACCGTGCCCAAACGGGAAAACCGATGGTCAGGTACAGACTGGAAAACATGCAGGGTTTTGTGGGCATCCTGATGAAAGGGGGCCGGTCCGGCCTGTTGGCGCATTTGATTCGTGAAGAGGGCGCCGACTGGCGAGACGCGCGAAAATGCGCCCGTTTCACGGAGAAGGCCAAGGCAATCGTGAACAAGCATCTCGATGAGATGCTCGCGGCGATCAACGGCGAACAGGGCCGAGACCCGGATCATGGACAAAATGGAAATTCATAATTCATAAATCGTAAATCCAAAGGCGGTCGAGCTTCGGAAATGAGAGGCCGCCGATGGCAGCAGAATCGATCTTTCCGGCCGAGACGAAGGACGCCGAGACCACGTACAAGCAGCTCGTGGCGCGGGGCCGGGAGGCCCGGCTGTACCGGAAGACCCACTGGAGCCGGACCTACGCCTATATCCAGGGGATCCGCCAGCTCACGCTGAACTTCGCGCGCGGCACGGTCTCCGCGACCTATACCGACAAGGCCGGGCGGCTGAAATTCGTCTACGAGGAGCTGCTGGCCAAGTACCAGACCCAGCTCGGCCGGCTGCTCGGGATGGACCTGTCGCCCCGCGTCGTCCGCCGCAACGAATCCCTGGACGGCCAGCGGGCGGCGGCCATCGACCAGGCGGTCCTGGGGCATTCCTTCCCGCCCTCCCGCGTCAAAAAGGCGCAGCGGGCCCTGCTGCCGCCCTTTTTGTGCTACGGGACGGTGGGCCTATCGCTCTGGGAGAATCCAGACGACAGCCAGCAGCAGGACTTCCGCGTGACCCTGCCCTGGCAGCTCACCCCGATCCCCACCCAGGTGGCGACCCCGTCGCAGATCCACGGCCTGCTCATCCGGCGCCGCGTCCCGGTCGAGGAGGTCAAGCGGATGTTCCGCGGGGCGGCCCCGAAGCGCGGGGCGCTGGGCGAGGCCCAGCGGACGACAGTCGCCCGCGGCGACCTGCCGGGCGATATCGCGGAGGTCGCGCTCGTGGGCCACTCCATCGACGCCTTCCTCGAGGACGGCGACTTCCCGGGGACCGGCCGGCAGAGGGCCAACGGCTCCGACGCCGGCAAGACGGACCAGATGGACGTCCTGTGGCTGGGCAACTGCTTCCTCTGGGACGAAAAGGACTATCTGACCGAGCAAATCGTCTTCGTGGGCGACAAGCTCTATTTCCGCGAGGGCTTCACCCTGGCCCGCCGCTGCCGGCCGGTCACAACGATCCACAGTATCGACGTGGGCGGCTTCTACGGCCGGTCCTGGATGGAATTGCAGATCCCGTTGAACTCCGAGCTGGAAGGGGCGATCGGCCGGTCGTTCCAGAACGTCCGGGAGCTCGACCTCTACGGGACCACGCTGGTCCCGACCAACTTCGGCCTCACCCGCAACGCCCTCGTGACCGCCAAGGACGGCCGCAAGTTCCAGCCCTATGAATGGGACCAGCTCACGCCGGCCAACCAGAACGTGATCCAGCTCCAGCCGTTCAACTCCGGCGGCTTTCCCGTCCAGATGGTCAAGATCGGGACGGAGCTCTCGGACCGGCTGGCGAACCAGCCGCAGGCCATGATGCGCGGGGACGCCCCGGGCCGGATGGACTCCGCCGCCGGACTGGGGACCCTGATCGAGACCTCGAACGTGCCCTTGTCGCCCGACGCCGCGGCCATCGCCGAGGGCTTCAGCGATATCTACCGCGCCGCCCTCTCCAAGGACCTGACGACCTGGAGCGATCAGGACGTCGTCGCCGTAACCATGCTGGACGATTCGCTGGCCGGGATCGTCTATGACCCCAAGCAGGGCACGATCGCGCTCGCCGACAACCCGATCGCCCACCCGGACGAGGTGGACGTGACGGTCCAGAGCATGATGCCGATCTCCAAGAGCCAGCAGATCCTGGAACTGAAAGACCACCTCAGGGCGGGCCTGATCACGCCGATGCAGTATCGGATCAAGGCCCGGATCATGAACCTTGATCTGCCCGTCTCGAATGAGCAGGAATGGGAGAGCTACAAAAAGGCCCGCCTGGAGAACATCCTGCTCTATCACGATGGCCAGAGCGTCCCGGAAGGCCCGGAGGACCAGGTGGGCGTCCTGTTCTCCGCCGAAGGCGACCTGCACCCGGTCCATATCCTGGTGCACATGGAGCTCGTGGCGACGGTCAAGTTCTCGATGGCCGCCCCGGTCGTCCGGCAGCGAATCCTCGACCATATCGACCGCCACAAGACGGACGGGATGGGCCGGGCGCCGGAGGGGATGCCGCCGCTCGAAGAGGCGGCGGAGCAGACGCTGATGATGCCCCTGCCGGGGGCATTACAGGGATGATTGATGAGGGATGATTGATGATTTGTCAGAGGACGGCCTCCAGACGGCGCACGATCGCGTGCTCCTCCTCTTCGAGGTCTTCCGCCATCAGATAGCGGCAAGAGGCGAGCCAGGCGAACCGACGCAAGAGCAGGTGGATTCCCTCGTGCTTGGCGCTCCGGACGGGGTCGAAGCCTTCTACCTCTTCCGGCTTGAGCTCGCTGGTCAGAGTGACGATGGCGTATTTATCCATCTCACTCGTGCCGACCATCGTATAGGACTTTCCCAGGGGCTCGAAGCGAAAGATCACTCGGTAGTGGGACAGACCGAAGACCGCTTGCCAGCGTTCAAACTCGGCCTGGAACAATGCGTAGGCTTTAGGCGATACCTTGATGGTCTTTTTCTGTGGCATCTATCTTTTCCCGCTCTTATCTCCCACCGAGAACGACAATTGGCCGTGCACCATCTTCGTGAGCACGGCCGCCACCCCGATGCTATAGCCCCGCTCGAACTCTTCGGAGTCCGCATAGGGGATATGCGCGAACCGGCCGGTTCGCTTGTCGGCTGCAAACATCCGGTCCGCGAGCTCGACCAAGGCCTGGCTCACGCTCTCCGCGTCGCCGCTGCAACTGATGGAAAATGCTTCCACGGATCATCCTCCCTTCCGGAATGGAAAACTGCGCGCCCCGGACGGATCGGGGGCGCGCAGGAACAAGGCCCGCGCGGTTCCAGCCACGGAAGGTACGCGGGCCCTGCTTGGCACTGACGGTTTGTGGGACGTGGCTGAAACCATAGTACCCAGCTTAACACTGTGTCGCCCATCCCGTCAACCAAAATTTTGACGGTCCGTATTTTTTTTCTTGACAACCGGGGGGGGCTGTAGGTAGGAATTGCACCGAAATAGGATTGGCTACTAAGTAATTGCCAATCCTGATTGGTCGGGCTTTGATAAGGGAGTTGAATGGACATCGACTTCACCAAACCCTTGACGGACGAGCAGAAAGAGTACCTCAAGGCCAACCTCGAGCACGTCGAGGCGGCCACGGGGACGATTGCCTTCGATACGAAAGAGCCGCTTTCCCGCACGGCGATGGAGCAACTGAAGGTCAAGCACCAGATCGCCGGCCGGGAGCAGGAATTCAGCGTTTGGGACGCCGTCCAGGGCAAGGCGAAGGCGGGCGGGGCGGACGAGGCGGTCAAAAAGGCGAAGGATGCCCTGAAGGTCGTGGACGCGGCGGACCGGATCAAGGCCGCCCAGGACAACGGCGAGGACGCCGACCCCGCCGACATCATGCTCGTGGCGAGCCGACTGGTCTCGGACCCCGAGGCCCTCCTGGCCGCCGCCGACGACGGGAAAAACGGCAAGGACAAAAAGCCCGCCCCGCGGGCCGCGGCGACCGACCAGCCGCGGCAAGTCAAGCTGGTGGAGCTGGACCCCGAAGTCCGGGAGCTCTTGCTGCCCACGAAGCATCACAGGGCCTTCGTGGGCGAGCTGCTCGACGCGGAGGGCGAAAAAATCCTCAAGGAAAATATCACGAAGGCCCTTGCCAACGATCCGAAACGCAAGGCCGTAGAAGCCAAGCTTGGCAGCGACGCCAACAAGAAAGCGATCATGGCGGCGTATGACAAGATTGCGATAGGCACTGTAGATCAGCAGGCACGTGGACGAATCGTAGAGCTGCGCGGTTCCGGAGAGGGCGGCGATATCCTGGGGGAAATCCCCGCTATCGCCGCGCGGTTCGTGGAAACCATGAATCCGCAGACCATCCTGGACAAGGCTCTTCCCCAACCCATTTTGCTGGGCGGGAGGTCGCCTGATGATGCGCCGCTGAAGGTTCTATCCGACGAAGATTTGACTGCAATCCCCAAGTTCGACGCCACCTGGCCGGAAGAGATGGCCAAGCGGGCGGCCCAGAAGCTGGCCCGCGAGCAGATGGCGGCAACGGGCTAAGGACCAGCACTTGCCGGGCGCACCGACGGTGTCCTGACGTTTGTGGTCGAGCACAGAGAACCACGACAACGAAGGGATACTGCCATGGCAGATTTGACTTCCACTTTGAACACCCTCATCAAGGAACCTTTTCCCCAGGCGCTGATGCAGGCGGAGGAGGAGCAGATGCCGATCCTCAAGTACGCCCAGCGCACCAAGAGCGGCATCACGATGACCGACGGCAACCAGCGCGACATCGGCCGGCTCTTCAAGGTCAAACACGGCTGGCGGCAGGGGATCGCCGGCATGACGCGGCCGACCAGTCCGCTGGGCGCGGCCGTCGTGGACATCGGCACGCAGGGCCGGTTCACCGACGCCTCGAACGCCGACGGCCTGCTCTCGCCCATCCCCTCGGCGGCGGAAGCGCCGCACGTCGGCTGGTTCACGCGGGAGCTGCAGATCCACGCGAACATCGGCAATATGGGCATTCCCCTCCAGTGGAAGCTCGCCGAGAACCTCAGCGCCATGCAGTTCAAGGTCCTCTACGAGGACATGCAGGGTTGCGCCGAGATGACCCGCCGGCAGGATGCGATCTCCTACTTCGCCCACCGGGCGACCGGGGCCAGCAGCTACAAGGTGACCGTCCTGTCCCGGATCACCTCGTTCGCCAAGGCGACGCACTATATCGCGGCCGGGACCACGAACGCCAACTTCGTGGACATCGTGATCGATGAGAAGTACGGGGCGATCAACAACTTCATCGAGGGCATGGAGCTCGATATCGTCGCCAACTCCGGCGGCTCGGCGACCGTCGCGGGCACCCTCCAGGACGGGGTCGCGACGGACGGCACGGACGTCCGCAATTACACCGCGGCCGGCCTGCACGTCCAGCTGACGGTCGCAAAGGTGGACCGGCTGACGAACACGATCAGCGTGAACGGCGTGGCCCGCGGGACGGGTACGACCGAGGCGATCACGGCCTTCGACGACATCACCGGCTGGCAGGGGACCAACGGCGTGGCCAACTATGACTGGATCTGCCCCCGGGCGGCCAGCACGTATATCGCCGCGACGCGGCCCTGGCTGACCAACGGCCTGAACGACTGGATGGCGGACAGCGGCGTGATCCTGGGCGGGGCGGCGGGATCCGAGGGCCTCGACCTGGCGGAGTTCCCCCAGTTCAAATCGCTCATAATCAACAACCTGGCCGGGCCGCTGACCGAGGACACGCTCGATGAGCTGCTCCGGCTGGCGGCGGAGCGCTCGCCCCGCGTCAAGATCAACGCCCTGATCACGACGGGCGGGGTGATCGGCGCGATGAAGGCGGAGATGCGGTCCTCGACGGCGACCAGTACCTGGAACCGCACGAACCTGCCCTTCGAGGTCAAGGGCGGCTGGACGCTCTCGAATTACGTCACGCCGGAGGGGACCTACCAGTGGTGGACCAGTCCCTACTGCCTGGCGAAGACGTTGTACGGACAGGCGATCTCGCCGGAGAACCTCAAGATGTACACCCCGATGATCGTCGGGAGCCAGAAAAACGGGTTCGCCGAGGGCATCCAGTTCCTCGGCCCGCTGCTCGGCTATCCGGGCATCGAGGTGCCGGAGCACCCGAACTCGAACGGGACGCCCAACCTGATCACGGGCACGCCCTGGATCCGGTTCGCCCTGCTGGTGCCCATCTACCCGCAGGGGATCAAGGTCTCCGGGATCACGGAGACGACCGGCATCGCGCTGCTCGTGTGAGTGACGCTTTGGAAGCTCGACCGGGGGCGTCCGGCCTGGCCGGCGCTCCCGGCTTTGTAAAGAAAGTCTGATGGGTGAAAGATGTTTGATTTTCCCGTCGACGGGCAACCATCGAAAATTGGAGATCCGACCATGAAACGTGTGTTCCTATTCGCCTGCCTGCTCGCCCTGCTCCGGCTCCCGCCCGCGCTGGGGGAGACGGCCCACAACCTCTTGAACCAGTACCGCTTCACCGGGCCCTACGACCTGTCGGCGGTGCCCGAGATCCTCAAGTCCAATGCGAACGTGTTCTTCGTGAGCTCGACCGCCGCGGAGGCCAGCGATGCCGCGGACGGCTGGCACGGGGAGGGCTTCCAGCGCCCGTTCGCCACGCTCGATTACGCCGTCGGCCGCTGCACCGCGAGCAACAACAATGTGATCGTCGTCGCCCCGTACCACGCGGAGAGTTTCGCCGCCGCCGGCGGCGTCGACGTCGACGTCTCCGGGATCACGATCATCGGCCTGGGCTACGGGCCCGCCCGCCCGAAGTTCACCTTCACGGACACGGACGGCACGTTCGTCGTCGGCCGCACGGGCGACGGCGCCACGCTCCAGAACCTGACCTTCGAGGCCGGGATCAGCGCGGTGGTCGTCGGTGTCCAGATCGAGGACGGGGCGGATAACGTCACGTTCATCGACTGCGAGTGGCTCGATAGCGCCACGGCGGCCTACGAGTTCCTGACGGCCGTCGATGTCGTCACCGAGGCGAACGACCTGGCCTTCCTCCGCTGCCGCTGGACCAGTGCCGCGGCGGCCGGGGCGACCGTGGCGGTCGATATCGGCGACGGCGCCGTCGTCGGCCTGCGGTTCGAGGAGTCCATCTTCTACGGCGACTGGGCCACGGCCTGCGTCTTTTCCGACCAGGCCCTCACGAAGGTGTTGGTCAAGGGCTGCGATTTCTACAACGCCAATACGGACGAATTCGGGATCGAGGCCCAGGGGACCGGTAACCTCGGCATGATCCGCGACTGCACCTTCATTACGAGTGGCAACTACGTGGACACCGGCGGCCTGGGCCTGATGGGCAACGTCTACAAGACCATCGGGGACGGCGATACGGAATCCCAGAGCGTAGTGGCGACAGTTGGGGCCGGCAGCATTGATGCGGCGGCCATTGCGACTGCCGCCATCGACGCCGACGCTATCGCCGCTGATGCGATTACCACCGCCGAGATCGCCAACGGGGCCATTACAGCCACCGAGATCGCCGACGCCGCCATCGACGCCGCTACCTTCGCGTCAGCGGCCATCGACGCCACCGCCATCGCCACGGATGCGATCGGGGCAGCGGAGCTCGCGGCCAACGCCATCGGCGCCAGCGAGATCGCGGACGACGCGATCGACGCCGGGGCCATTGCGGCGGATGCTATCACCAGCAGCGAGATCGCCGACGGGGCAATCGACGCCGGGGCTATCGCCACCAACGCTATCGCGGCGGCGGAGGTCGCGGACGACGCGATCGACGCCGGGGCTATCGCTACCGATGCCATCGGGGCAGCCGAGATTGCGGCCAACGCGATCACGGCCAGCGAGATTGCCGATGACGCCATCGATGCCGGCGCTATCGCGGCCGACGCCATCACCAGCGCTGAGATTGCCAACGATGCTATCGGGGCGACCGAAATCGCCAATGGGGCCATCGACGCCGCCACCTTTGCCTCTGCGGCCATCGCCGCCGACGCCATCGCGACCGACGCCATCGGAGCGGCCGAGATCGCGGCCAATGCCATCACGGCCAGCGAGATCTCCGCCGGGGCCACCGACGAGATCGCCGACACCGTGCACGCGACGATGGACGCCAACTCCACCATCGCCTCCAATGTGACGGCCATCCTGACCGACACCGCCGCCATGGATAGCGCTTCGGAATTGCGGACCTTGCTCGTCGGCAGCAATCTTGAGCTGGCGACCGAGGCGAACTTGACGGCCGTCCTGGCCGATACCGCCGCCATGGACACGGCCGCCGAGCTGCGGACGCTCCTCGCCGGAGCGGACCTGGAGATCGCCACCGAGGCCAACCTGACGGCCGTCCTGGCGGATACTTCCGCTATGGACACGGCGGCGGAGCTGCGGACCTTGCTGGCGGGGGCCGATCTGGAGATCGCCACCGAGGCCAACCTGACGCTGGTGAAGGCCGTCACCGATGATCTCGCGGGGATCTCCCAGATCGGTGACAAGGTCCAGGCGGATATGGACGTCAATTCCGTTCTCTACTGGCAGCCGCGGGTCTCGACCGTCGCGGCGGACGAGGTGACCCAGGACCTGTTCGCCGTGGCGGGCGGACCTATCGAGATCCTGTCGCTGACCGGGCACGTCGATGTCCTGATCGGGGCCGTCGTCACGACCTGCAAGATATGGTCCGACGCCACGGCCGGGGCGGCCTACGACAAGGATTACTCGACTGCCGTGGCGATCACGGATGATGCGGCAGGTACTACCTACGTCTTCACTGCCGCCAATCCCTCCGTCCTGACCCCGCTGACGGGCGGGGCGGCGGGCGGGTCCACGAACTTCGCCAAGACCTGGTGGTGCCCTATCGGGATGATCGAGCAGGAGATGTCCGCCGATCCCGGCGGGGCCGTGGGCGACCATATCACCTGGTACATGGTCTGGCGGCCCCTGGCGGCCGGGGTGACGGTGACGGCGCAATGATCCGCTGGCTGCCTATCGTCTGTGTCGTGAGCGGCGTAACCATCGGCTGGCTGATCATGCGCCTGGCGTGAGGAACCTTCTATGGCGGGCGTATACGATCCGAAACTGATCGAGCTGATCCCGGGGGTCCCGGAGTTCCTCCGCTGGTGCCGCAACCGCTGCGGGTCCGACGAGGTCCTGCGGGACTCCCTCTTTTGCTACCGCCACGGCCGGACGGGCGTCTTCATGCTGGCCAGGTGGCTGTGCTACCGCAGCGTCTTCCTGCCCATCCTGGAGATCGGGCCGGGTTTTCCGAACGTCGGACCGGAGACCTGCGCCAAGTTCCTCTCGTACCTCCATCCGGACCCTGAAACGACGGCGGGTGCGGCCCTGCGCGAGGCTGCCTACAATGCCCGCCATGAGGCGGAGAATTTCGATGCCAAGCGTAAAGAGAACCGGGCGAAGCTGCTCCGGGACGAGCTGGGGATCAAGCTCCGCCGCCCGGACGGCGGCGTCTTTGCTCCTACTGCTGTCCTGGACGCTTAACTGCCGGGCGGGCTCGGGGACACCCATCCCGCCCTATACCTCCTCCTACATGCGGACCGTCCTGGACGACGCCACGGCGGCGGCGGCCCGGACGACGCTCGACGCCCAGCAGCATGATGCCCTGCTCGACGCCCTGGCCGGCCTCGACCCGAACGCCGGGGACATCCCGTATTTCGACGGGGCGACCACGATGGGCTCCAAGCCGCCCCAATGGCTCAATGTCACGCAGCCGCCCTACGGGGCGACGGGCGACGCCACCACGGACGATACGGTTGCCCTGCAGGCGGCCTTCGACGCGGCCGTCGCCTCCGGCTATGCCGTTCTCGTGCCGGCGGGGACCTACCGGATCACGGCGACCCTGAGCGTGGGCACGGGGGCGACGGAGGTCAACGGCTTTCGCCTGATGGGCCTCGGCGCCCCGACTATCGCCTGGGACGGCGCGGTCTCCGACATCATGCTGGACCTGCTGGCCCTGACGGGCGGCCAGTTCGAGGGGCTGCGGCTCGACGGGAACGATCTGGCGGGCGTTACGGGGATCCGGGTCACCACGACGGACCCCCTGGTCACCAGCCAGGGCAATACCTTCCTGAACGTGTGGGTGAGCGACTGCGCGACCTACGGGATCCAGCTCGCCCAGCACGCGGACGCGACGATGGACTTCACGACCTTCATCCAGTGCCATATCCATTCCAGCGGGACCGGCCTGCGGATCGACGGCGGCAGCCGGGAGGTCTCCTGGTACGGCGGCTCCGTGCGGACCGCTACTACCTACGGGGTCGACGTCAATCAGGGGCAGTTCAACGGCTACGATGTGACCTTCGGGGCCAATACGACCGCCGACATCATCCTGTCCAATACGCTGGCCCGGGTGAAGCTCTTCGGCTGGACCTCGGAGAGCGATGTCTTTCTCGTCACGGGCGCCGGCGCGGCGGCCGGGGATGCCACGCTCGGCTCCAATATGCTCTGGGGCGGGCATCAGGATGAGGCGTCGCCCGGCGATCCCGTGGTCGATTACAATATGACGGTCCCCCTGCTGATCGGGGGCTGCCGGTTCGAGAACAACGTCCTGATCGGGGCCTCCTGTCTCTCCGTCGTCTCGCTGGCGACCCAGTTCACGGCCGGCGACTTCACCGGCTCGACGGACAAGGTGATCGAGCTGGGCCGGGGCACGGACGGGACGGGCAATCTGAAGGCCCCGGGCTTCCAGGCGATCGGACTGGCGGGGGCGGGCTATCCCTCGTACCCCGTCTACCAGAAGAGCGGCGACGCCGGGGCCGACTGGATCGCGACTTACCGGGACCACAATCAGCCGGACAGCTACTACTACGAGGACGGCGATATCGTCTGGCGGGACGCCGTCGACGGCGGCTACCCGATGGGCTGGCTGTGCTATACGACGGGCGACTTCGCGACCGAGACGACGAAGGCGACCTTCACGCCGCTGCCCACCGTACCGGGCGGGGTCTCCAAGAGCGCGAGCTACACCTTGACCGCCGCCGACAACGGCAAGACCTTTTCCAACGGCGGGGCGACCGGGACGATCACCTTCACCCTGCTGCCGGCGGCGGCGGGGATGCGGTATCAGTTCCAGGATGTCGATGCGAACGACATCATCATCGATCCGAACGGCTCGGAGATCTTCCGCCTCAAGCTCTCGGGCAAGTACCTGCGGCTGGATGACCCAGCCTGCCGGGTCCAGATCGACTGCGCGACGACGGGGGTCTGGGACATCGTGAGCGGCTACGACCCGAACTGCTCGGACGACATGTTCAAGTGGGAACCGTAACGGATCGATGAGGGAACGAACGATGACCAGCGCGAATCACAACGGGGCGGGCAACTGGATCGTCAAGAGTCTCAACGGCATGGGACTGTTGGCCATTCTCGGGGCGGTTGCCCTGGGGGCGCTGGAATGGGGCAATGTGAAGCGCCTGGAATCCGACGTCGCCGTCCACTGCAAAGAGCAGCAGCAGAAGTGGAGCAGCCAGCAGCAGCTCGACCGCGAGCAGGACAAGATCGTGGAGATGTACAACCAGGCCCTCGTCCGGATCGAGGCCCAGACGGAGGGGATGAAGGACCAGTTGGGCGAGATCAAGCAGATGCTGCGGGAGCGGCCCTGATGCCGGCGAACCTCGTCAAGACGCCGGCGGACGAGCGGGCCTGGTCCGAGGCCAAGCGGAAACTCGGGGGCCGCTACGGCAAGGGCCGCCGCCACTGGGCGACGCTCGTGCGCCTGTTTCAGAGGATCAAGGGCGCGAGGAAGAGAAAGGGACAATGAATGTCGTATTTACTTGGGCGGCACGTTCTGGTGGGGCAAGGTCAGCGCATCGCCCGTGGACATGCCACCTCTAATTCTATACCAGAGGGCCTGCGGGGTCATCCCGAGTTCTCTGGCCCATTCACTTATAGTCATTGTTCTGCCGAGATGTGTGAGACTCACATTGTTTCGTCTGTTATTGCACTGCTGCTTTTGTGTGGCCCAGCGGCAATTGGACTTGCAATAGGGTCCATTATTGTCGATGCGGTCAAGGCTGAGACCGGGCCTGCATCCCTCGGCCATGTCCTCGCAGAACGCCTCGACAGAATGCCATCGGTCACAGACCAGAATGCCACGCGCCCCGTAGTCTTGATAGGCCGCGCACTTGGCGTTGTAGCATCTGTGCATCATGCCCTTCCAGGCGTTATAGGCTTTGGTGCGTGCAAGACCATGCTTCAAGGATTTGCACCCGCAACTTGTTGTATGGCCTCTCCTGAGAGCATGGGAACTGATGGTTTTCCTTCCCCCACAATCGCAGTCGCAATCCCACAGGACATGACCGTCCTTCGCGCGAACCTGACTCTCCGCGATGACCGTAAGCAAACCGAACCGCTGGCCCACCAAGTCTATGAATTGACTTCCACGTTTCCCAGGTGCTACAATCTCGTCCGACATGGCGATTCCTTTCAATCGTCGTGGTCAATCCAGCCAGCCCGACCTCGAATCGGCTGGCTGTTTGTACAGTATAGCATGCCGTACATTCCCCCGTCAAGAACAGAACGCACAGAAGGGGGTGTTTCGTGAACGAACTGAAACTCGACTATACCGCCGGGCAGACCGTGACGGCCCGGGTCCGCAACGCGGCCGGCCAGGCGTTCCACATCGCGGGCGGGGCGTTCGAGACGTACGGGGCCGGGGGGCACGCCGCGGGCAGCTACGACGTGGCGATGACGGACAGCGGCAACGGGGCCTACCGGGGCACGTTCCCGGCCGCCGTCACGGCCCTGGCCGCCAACGCGGACTATTACGTCCAGTTCTGGGACTCCACGATCACCACCTCCGCGGTCGGCCGGCAGGAGATCTTCGTCCGCAACGGGAGCGTCTACGGCCTGGCGGACGTCATCGGCCTGCACGGGGCGGGGCCCGGGGATTACCTGGTGACCCTGACGATCCGCACGACGGCGGGCGCGCCCCTGCCGGGGACGCGAGTGTGGCTCTCGACGGACGGGGACCGGGAGAACCCCGTCAGCGGGGCCAAGGTGACCAACGATGCCGGGGTCGTCACCTTCTACTGCGATTACACGACCTATTATATCCACTGCCACCTCGTCGGCCATACCTTCGCCGCCGCCAGCTTCACCGCCGCCGCCGGGAGCGTCGCCTTCACGAAGGACATCGGGACCGCCGTCACCGCCTCCGGCTCGGCGAGCGACTATGCGACCGCCTTTTTGATCCGGATGATCGGCCAGGTCCGCAAGTGGGCGAACGAGCCGACGATCAACGTCCTCTACAGCGACGACTGGATCATCGAGCGAGCGGAGAACGTCTACGCCCTGGTCCTCGGGGAAAAGCAGCGGCAGGAGAGCGACCCTATCGTCGCCACGATCGAGATCAGCGTCGCCAGCGGGACCAACGATTACGTCCTGCCCGACTGCTTCGGGCCGGTCCAGGCCGTCTACTACAACGTCGGGCACGGCTGCAAGGTCTTCTACCACCGGGGCAGCAGCTACAACATGAAGGGCAAGGGCGTCTGGGTCGAGGGGAACCTGCTCAGATTGCAGGATTCCGCTATCGCCTACGGCGAGACGATCACCGTCGAGGCGCAGCCGAACGGCCTGGCCCGCCTGCACGCGGGGACCTGCACGCTGAACGCGGCCGGGACGCTCGCCACGCTCGGGGCCACGCCCTACAAGGGGACGCTCGACCTCCAGGTGAACGCCTATCTCGGCAGTATCCTGCGGATCATCAAGGTGACGGGGACCAGTCCGACCGGCAACTACATCCAGCAGCGCAAGATCACCGCCTACAACGTCGAGACGCGGGCCGCGACCCTGGCGGCGGCCTTGAACCCGGTCCCGGCGGCCGGGGCGGGCGGCTATATCTTCTACGAGATCGCCCCGCAGATCCCCATCGGGCTCGACGCCATTATCGCCCCGCGGATCGCCTGGGAGATGCTGAACAGCCAGGGCGTGACGAAGAAGGCCCAGGGGTGCCTGGCCGTCTATACCCAGAACCTGCGGCACCTGCGCCTGTCGGCCTTCGTGTCCCAGCTCCAGCGGGCGGGCCTGACGGACGCGGACACGATCCAGAACGCCGCTTTCGAGGGCAACGCCCTGTGAGCGGTGAGGAACCGGACAATCATAAATGATAATTCATAACTCCTGAATCCGAAATGGCCGATGTCCTCAACTATCCCGGTCTCGGCGCCAACGCGGGCGTACCCGGCCCCTACCTGCAGGGCCTGCTGGTCCCGGCCGGTCCCGGTTTCGGCGGCCAGCCGACGCTGGGGATGGGCCGGATGACCCGGCGGTTCGCCGATATCGTCAGTGTGGACAAGGGCGGCCTGACCGAGGCCCAGCTCCAGGCCCTGATCGTCGCCTCCGCCCAGGCGGGCGGGACGGCGGCCCAGAGCATCAATTTCAACTACTACGGCTCCCAGGGCCCACCCGGCCCACCTGGCCTGACGACCGTCCGCTATGTGACCAGCGGGGCCGGACTCGGGGCGGCCGGGCCGGCGGGCGCCGCGGGGGCGGACGCCTTCGATGACATCGATATCCCGATCCCTTACGACGGGTTCGAGGGCGGCTTCACGAACAACAGCCCCATCGCCGGCTCCGTCGCCTGGATCTCTTTCAAGGTCAAGTACCAGGGCACGGAACATGTGGTCGCGGCCGGGAACACCGCCAACGCCTGGCTCTATTGGGACGTGGCCGCGCCGACCGTCCTGTCCAGCGCGGCCGCCAAGCCGAGCCTGACGGCGGGCCAGTTCGTCGTCGGCTACAACAACGGCGGGACGTTCGAGCAGTCGCAATTCATCAAACTGATCACGGCCGGGTTTATCAGCGTGAACGTCCTCTCCGCCATCGTAGCGGACCTCGGGACCATGACGGCCGGCACGATCACGCTGAACCTCGGCACGGTCTACCGCCTGCGTCTGAGTCCCAACGGCCTGCAAGGCTCCATCAATTCCGGCGTCGATTGGTTCAACATCATCAGTCAGGATGGGACCGGGGTGCTCATCCAGGGGGACCGGATCAAGGCCGGGACCATCGAGACGGACAAGGTCGCGGACAATGCCGTGAGCAACTTCGAAGCCGATACCTCCGCCGCGGGGGCGTGGGTGCAGGCGGGCACGAATATCCTGAGCGTCGCCGACGTCGTGGTCCCTTCCGGCTTCGTCCGGCTGACGGCGGAGGTCGGCGTGCAGTCGGCGGTGGCGACAGGGCTGCAAAACGGGACAGTCTCGTTCCGCCGGGGAGTGACGCAGCTCAAGGCCAAGACGCTCGCCATCACCAATGGCGGGTATACGGTCTTCCAGTTGACCTATCTCGACCAGCCGGCGGCGGCGACTTATACCTACAGCCTGCGGGTCGCCGGCAGCCTGGATGATGGGACTTACGAAAATGCCGAGCTCTCGGTGGAGCTGATGAAGAAATGAGCGAATGGAAAATCATAATTCATAATTCCTGAGTCCGACGATGCCCGCGACCCGCGAACAACTCGACAACTATCTCGTGTACCAGTTGAACGGTCCGCGCCTGAATATGGACGTCCCGCCGACCCGGATCGGGGTCGCGCAGCAGGGGCGCTTGAGCGGGGTGGATGGGCGGTTCGCCGGCTGCCTGCGGAAGTTCTACGGGATGGCGGAGGTCCTGGACCTCGATGACGTGAACGGCCTGGGCGACGTGGACGCCTACGCCGGGGTCTCTTTCCTCCAGGAGGTGATCTTCCAGAAGCGAGGGACTTCGACCATCTATCGCGGCTTCGTGATCCGCTGGGACGCCGTGGACGATACGGACAACGAGGAGGTGGGCGTCGTCTACAGCGGCGACAACGGCTCGACCTGGACGTACCTCGGGATCTGGACGGGGGCCGCGACGGCGATCACGGCGACGGCCGCGCTGGAGGCGGCGACGCAGGGGGCCTATCTCATGGTGGCCGTCGAGGGCAAGGCGTGCAAGACCGTCTACTGGACCGGCTCGGCGGTCGTCGCCGTCTCCTCGGGTCCCGGCGATTTCGGCGTGGCCCTGGGGGCGCTGACCGAGGCCAGCCAGGCGGAGGACACGGATTACCACCTGTCCGGCAATGGCGTGTACCAGGTCCGCTGGCGGTTCTACTCCTCGACGCGCGGGATCTATTCCGCGATGAGCAACGCCGTCACGGTCTATATGGACCAGCCCAAACTGACGAAGGCGCACGGGGCCCTCTACTTCGCCGGCGGCGGCGGGGACGCCGGGCTGATGGTCTCGGGGGACATCTTCACCGTGAATACCCGGACGTTCAAGTACATCGCCGCCGGGGGCGACGTGACGATCGCGGCGGCGGCCGCGGCCACGATCACGGCCCACGCCCAGGCCCTGGCGGACGCGATCAACGGCGATTCCGCCAACTGCGGCTGCACGGCCCGGGCGGAGGCCAGCGCCGTCTATATCGAGGCGGCGACGGCGGGGGCGGCGGGCAATACGATCACGCTGGCCGTCACGGAGGCGGCCCCGAACACCGACGATATCACCGTCAGCGGCTCGGTCCTGACGGGCGGCGGGGCCTCCACGACGGAGTACCTGGCCCAGTGCAAGGCAACGCTTGATTTCCCGGCCAACGGGGCGGTCGTGGCGACGAAGGCTTATGCCGACTTCAATGCCCTGTTCGATACGGTCGACGTGTTTCGCACCATCGATCTCGGCCAGGTCCCGGCGGCCCAGGAAGGGGCAATCTTCTACAACGAATCCAGTATCGCCAAGACGGGCAACTGGGCGACGAGCGGGGCCTGGGACACCTTGCAGACGGCCATCGGGACGGTCCCGGACACCGCGCTCGTCCTCCTCGATCAGTACGACCCTTCGACGGACGCGATCGTGACGCCGCCGCAGTCCGGGACTATCGCCCGCTACCAGGGCATGACGCTCATGGGCCAGGCCCTCTCCGACGACAATCCGTATGACATTTTGACGAGCTCGCTGACCCACGCCTCGCCGGAATACTTCACTTCCTACAATGAGCGCGAGGGGAACGCCCAGCGGGGCCGGCCGCTGCGGTTCATGGTGGCGGGGGACACGTGCCTCGCTCCGCACCCGGGTGGGTTCGTGCACATCTACAAATCGTCCTCCGAGCGGCCGGTCCAGTTTGTCGATACGCATTACGGACCGGGCCTGGACGGAAAATGGTCGGCCCAGGTCCTGGGCAATTCGATCCTGATGATCTCGTCGCTGCAACTGCGACTGATGGGCGGCAACGATGCCAACGTGATCGATATCCCCGGCGTCGGCCGCCTGCTGGCCCAGGACTGGAAAAACGATATCGCCAACTACGTGACGGGCGGCTACGACGCCGGCCTGAACTGCTCGATGTTCCTCGATTCCCAACGGGCGGAGGTCCTGTGCCTGTGGCACGGGACGGGCGGGATCTCCCTGCTGGAAGGGGCGGACTTCGTATGGATGACGAGCGGACCGGATATCACGACGGGGGGCCGGCACCGGGCGTACTTCGTGACGGCCCGGGGCCTGATCGTGGCCCCGGACCTGGCCGAGACCGGCAGCGGCACCATGCTCGGACTCAGCAGCGCCTATACGCGCGCTGGGTCCGCCTCTGGTGGCTCCACTACCATGCTGGTGGCCGCCGGGGCGACCTTCCATGCTGACCTGATCGGGGCGCGGGTCTATATGATCGACGGCGACAACGCGGGCGACTACGCCATCGTGGAAAGCGTCGATGTCGGCGCGGCGACGCTGACCTTCACGGCCGCCTCGGCGTTCGACAGTGCGGTCGCCTATGGGGCCCGTTTCGCCGTCGCCCCGGTGCCGCTCCATATCCGGCTGGCCCCGCTGCGGACCATGGACGCCCCGGAGCCGCTGGTCGCCTGCGACCGGCACAAGATGCTGGGCCTGAGCGCCAAGTTCCGCGCGATCAGCGGCCTGGAAACCGGAGTGACGGACACGATGCGGATCGGCGTCTACCGCCAGGCGGGCACTACGATCGAGTCCGAGACGTGCGAGATCGAGGTCTCCGCGACGGTCGCCGACGCGAGCGGGGCGTTCGACAATGTGGTGACCGGAATTGACATCTGTCCGTACCTTGAGTATATTGGCGTCGGTTCGAGCTTCGAGATCACGGACATCTCGGTCCTCCAGGAACCGACCGAGAGCAAACAGGAGCCGTAGCGATGGCAACGACGACCACGGCGCCGACCACGACGCCGCCGAAGAGCTATTTGAACCAGTACCTGACGGAGCAGCAGCAGAACCAGCCGCCCCTGTCGGACATCGGCAAGCGGGTGACGGAGACGATCCAGACGACGGCGGGGACCCCGCAGACCGGCGAGGTGACCGTCCCGAGGAACCTGACGGGACCGCAGAAGGACCTGGCCGAATCGGCCATCGAGAGTTTCCGGAGCCAGGTGGACGCCGCCGAGCGGCAGCGGCAGCTCTTCGCCGAGTCCCTGAAGACGAAGGCGGCGGGCTCCGAGGCCTATATCGGCGGCCTGCGGTCGCTGGCCTCCGTCGCCGTCGCCGGGGCGGAGGAGTCGCTGGCCGCCTGGAACAAGTACACCGGCCAGGCGGACCAGTACCTGCGGGACTCCGCCGCCCGGATGGCCGCGGTGACCCAGGACATCAAGGGCACAATCGACAAGTACGCCCAGACGAACGATTCCGCCCTCGCGCACAGTATCCAGTCGGCCTCCTATACCTGGCTCCAGACCAGTAAGGGGACGGAGCGGGGGATCAAGGAGCGCTACGGCGGCGACTCGCCCGAGTACCGCGACTACCTCGACGCCAAGCGGGCCTCCATCGGGTCGCTCGTCTCCGACCTGACGGCGAAGGCGTGGGACCGGACCCAGCAGATCCTCAATACCGGGATCGGGGCCCTGGCGACCGCCGAGACCCAACTGGCCACCGACGTCAATCTGGCCCAGAAGAACGCCCTCGACGCCTATGAGGCCTCCGCGATGGCCGGGGACCAGTACCGCTTGCAGACGAGCGCGTTTCTCTTGAACCTGGCGGCGGCGGAGAACGCCGAATGGGCGGAGCTGGCGAACTGGATCAACGACAGTCCGGTGACCGCCATCGACAGTACGCCCCTGTTCTCGCTCCTGAACGAATTGAGCGAGACGGCGCCCCCGATCAGCCGCGGGCGGCCGCCGAAGAAGACGGGACCCTATCCGACCTTCTACCAGGGTCCTTTATAGAGGTGATACAGAGGTTTTCTTATGGCAAAACAGGCGGCGATGAACGTGATCGGGCAATTCTCCCCGGACACGATCCAGTTTTCCGCCCAGCGGGCGAACCGGATCATGCAGGCGATGCAGGAGCAGGGGGCGACGGAACGGGCCAAGATCGCCAGCCAGACCCAGCTCGCCACGGCGGCCATGCAGGAGCGCGGGGCCGCCGGCAGGTCCGCGGCGGGGGAGGCGGGGGCGACCCAAAGGGCGAAGCTCGGCGCCGAGACGGCCAAGGCCGGCCAGCAGCAGCAGGCCCAGCTCACCCGCGAGCAGATGGCGCAATCCGATAGCCAGCAGGCGGCCGAGATCCGGGCGCGGCGGGAGAGCGACGAGTTCAACGCGGGCCTCCAGAAAGAGCTCCGCAAGACCGACCGGGACTTCGAGAACGCCCGCTTCGAGAAACAGAAGGCGATTGCCGAGAACGATATGAAGCGGCTGGAGGGGTGGACGAAGAAGGAGCAGGACCTGAACACCGTCCGGTCGCTGCTGGACTATTCGCTGGGGGCGATGAACCTGCGGATGACGATGGGGATGATCGAGAAGCTGGCCGGGACGGAGCGGGCCCGCGAGGGCCTGCTGACGGCCCGCAGCCGGATGGAACGGGGCTTCCAGTCGAAGACGCTGACCTTCGACGGGATCGACAAGCAGATCGACGCCCGGCTGGCGGACCCGCAGGCGAAACTCATACCCGTTCACGACGTGCCCGGCGGCATCCCGTCGATCTATGAGCAGGCGAACGCCCTCTTCCAGCCTTTGACCACGGCCCTGCAGACCCCGATCTCGCTCGACCTGTTCGAGCCCCGCAATCGCGACAAGCTGGAGCAGCAGGCGGCAGGGTGGGACGTGGCCCAGACCTACGCCATCCGGCAGAGCCTTACCAAGCTGCGGGACAAAGTCGCGGGCCTCAAGCCGGAGGTCGAAAAGAGGCGCGAGACGCTGGGCGGGAAACTCAAGTGGGCCCCCGCCGAGCCGATGGTCGGCTCTATCAATGAAGTGACGAAGAAGCTGGACGATGCCTTGCTGGTCCTCGACGCCGACCTGACCCGCTCGACCAGGGCCCTGCCCGACAGTCCCTTGACCCTGGGCCAGCAGATGACCGCCTATAAGATGGCGCACCAGGGCCTGACGGCGGAGGCCCTGACCCACCTGGGCCAGCAACTCTTTCCCGACGACAATCAGGGCTTCGCCCAGGCCCTGGAGGGTCTGTACCGCCAGCCGTTGACGCTGGACAATCCGCTCTTGCCGGAGAAACTGAAGGCGAGCATGTCGCCGGAGGCGGTCGAGATGTTCAACGCTTTGTGGGATTCGCTCGGGACGGCCGTGCCCGGGGTCCGCCAGCCGGTGGTCTACGGGCCCCAGTGGCTGCCGGGCACTACGCCCGGCGGGGCGATGGGAGGTACACCATAATGCCATTGATACCAGCAGCGATTGCCGGGGCGCCGCTCCTGACGAAACTGATTGCCGGGGGCGTGGCCGGGTCGCTCTTGAAGGACCTGCTCATGGGCGGTCTGGGACTGCGGACGGAGCACAAGCTGGGCAGCCAGCGAATCAGTCTGGAGAAGATGATCGCCAAGGCGCGGATCGACGCGGCCAAGGTCGAGAACGAAGAGAACCGCCGGGCGACGGAACGGGCGCTCGCCATGCTGACGGAGACCCGCCGGCGCGAGGAGATCGAGAGCAGCCGGGACCGGCAGATGGAGCTCGTCATGGCGATGCTCGGCGGGCTCGGCGGTTTCCGGCAGCAGGCGGGCCAGACACTGGCCGCCAGTCAGCGGCAGATGCCGCCCCTGGCCCTGACGACCCTGATGAGAGGGATGTGATATGGCGAATTCAGCACAGCGGCGCAAAAGCATCCGACAACAGAACGAAACCATGCGCAAGGCGCTGGAAAAGCTGCGCCGAAAACTCTCGCCGGCCCAGACCGCAGGCACAGGGGCGGCGGCGGCCGAAGCAGCCGGAGGTGCTGTCGGCCAGGAAGCTGCGGCGGCCGCCGGCGGAGCGGCGGGCGCGCCGGCCGGAATGGACATGCTCAAGAAGATCCTCGGCGGCAAGGGCGGCGGGTCGGCCTTGAAGGCCGGGGCGACCGGGGTCATCGGCTATATGCTGATCGAGGGACTGCTGCGGACGCTCCTCCAGGGCGGCCAGCAGCTCTCGCAGACCGCGCTGGCCGGCAGTGAGCTGGAGGCGCAGGGCGAGGCCCTGACCCCCGAGGCCGTCCGGGAGCAGGCCCTCCAGCCGGTGACCCGCTCCCAGCGGGACTTCGCCCTGCAGCTGCTCATGCAGCAGCTCTCGGGCGGGCGGGGGATGCCGACGAAACTGGCCCGGGGCGAGGTGCTGACGTAGCGGACCGACACGGACGAAATGGCAAATAATCCATTATCCATCATCGATCATCAATCTTACGACGCCGAGTTCCCGGTCACGGCTTACGACCGGCCGACGCTCGCGATGAGCAATCTGCTCCTGCGGGGCGATATCGACGCGGCCACGCGGGCGATCTTCACACCGGAGACCCTGTCGCCCCGGGAATTGCAGACGATGAGGATGCGGATCGCCGGGCCGAAGCCGCACCCGCTGGTCAAGACGGTCCTCGACGTGGCGACGAACCCGCTGGTCATCATCGGCCTGATCGGCGGGTATCTGGCCTTCCCGACGATGAAGATGGAGGGGCCGGCGCTATTGGAGTTCTACCAGGGCCTTCGCAAGGCGCCCCCGGTCGGCGCGATCGGGCGGTTCGTGACGGGGGCGTTCGCCCGGCTCAGGTCCTATCCCGGCCTGCATGAGGCGGTCATGGGCCTGGAGCGCTCCGCCGCCCAGTTCAGCGCCCGGCACGCGGAGGAGTTCGCGGCCGCCTATGGCTCGGTCCCGGCGGCGGCCAAGGGCAGCGAGAAGGGCTGGCTCATGTTCCTGCGGAAGGCGGGGTTCACGGAGCCGGAGGCCAACTGGCAGAAGATCTACGGCAAGTACGGGGCGGCGAAACGGCCCCTGCTGGACCATTCCCGTGATTTCCTGAGCGCCGGCGAGTTCGGGGAGCTCGGGGCCATCGATAAGACGGGCAACGTCTTCAAAGGCATCTTGAAAGAGCTCCAGCAGAACCCGGTGGAGTGGAAGAAGCTCGTCGCGGAGGCCAAGGGCCGCGGGATCGATATCGGCAAGGAGATCGAGCACTATGCCCCGTTCCACGCCCGGCCGACGAAGTGGCGGCAGGACCTGATGCGGGACATCCCGATTGCGCCGGTCGGCCAGCCGCCGCGCGGGGTCGCGGCCGGGAGCGCCGAAGACTGGCTCGCCAGCGGGCCGATCTCGAAGAATCTCTGGCCCCGGCACCATAACTCGATCCCCAACCCCGACCAGCTCCGCCGGGTGGAGGGCAAGGGGGTCTGGGTCGGGGCGACGGACGATATGCTGGCGAGCATCGACCGGAGGGTGTCAACTTTCGAGTCGAGATTGACCGATTTCGTCAACCGCTACGGGCAGGGCCCGGAGGCCCAGAAGCGGCTGGCGGGGGCCATTGAAAAAGCGATTCCCGATGAGGACGACCGCGCTCAGCTCTCCTGGGCGGCGGCCCGCAGGCTATTGGCGGGGGGCGGCAAGCCGGAGGCGGTCCGCGAGGTCGCTTTAGCGCTCAAGCATCCGGCTATCTATGACCTGGACTATGCCCCGGCGATGGAGAAGTACCTCGCCAAGATGGCACCGACCTATGCCTGGCACATCGAAGGGCACGGGCAGCGGATCGCGGAGACGGCGGCGAAGTTCGTCTCGTCCCGCGCGATGAGCGTGGGCAAGGGCGGCTACGATTACCAGTACCTGAAGCATGAGCTGATCCCCTATATGACCGGGCAGCGGACGGCGAAGCAGATGAGCCGGGCGGTCGCCTGGAACGAATGGAAGCTCCGGAAGGCGACCTGGCTCAAGGGGCATCCGCTGGCCCAGCGGCTCGTCCCGGAAAAGACGCGGGCGTTCCTGCTGGACAAGCTTGAGGACTATCGCTTCGGGGACGCCGAGAGCGTCGGGGACGGGATCAGCCATTACCTGTACCTGTCCACGATGGGGGCCAATATCGGGCCGCCGGCCAAGAACGTCCTACAGAACGTCTTGACCTTTATGAATATGCCCGGTATGGGCGCGGTCGGTCTGGCCCTGGGGGCCTATGAGGTCTTTACCCGCAGCGGCCCTTATCTCGCCAACGCCGCGAAGCTGGGGGTGGAGCAGGCGTTCCGCAAGAGCTTTCCCGAGTTCGTGGCGATGATGGGACCATCGCTCGACGTCCGCCGGATGTTCGGGGCCAGCCAGTTCGCGGCCGGGACCGGGCTGGGGACGGTGGCCCGGACGGGGATCCAGAAGGCGGAGGCCCTCGCCATGGCGCCCTTCAAGGCGACGGAGATCGTCAACCGCCTCGTGGCGTTCTACGGGGCCCGGGCCCGGGCCCTCGGCTGGCCGGGCGCGACGGTCGAGACGGCGAACAAGGTCGCGGGCAATATCGTGGACCTGGCCCACTATACGGGCGGGGCGACGGGGATCCCGGCGGGCACGCTCGGCTGGTGGGGCCCGTGGCGGCAGTTCTCGCAGTTTCCGCTCCGGACGGCGGGCTTCCTGATCGATTCGGTGCGGTGGGGGGCGGACCCGCTGCGGTTCGATCCCTCGACTATCTTCCGGACGGTGGGGGCCAGTGCCGCCGCCTATACCGTCGCGCGGGGCCTGCTCGGGGCTGACATCTCGCAGGGCCTCCTGGCCGGGGCCCTGCCTTTGCCGCAATATGAGAGCGCCCCCTTCTACCCGGCCCCGTTTGTGCCGCCTTTGGCCCAGATGGCGGGCAACGTCGCGATGGGCGTGATGAAGGGGGAGGGCAAGCCGATCCTCGATACGGCGACCCTGCTCGTGCCCGGCGGCCTGGCGGCGCGGAGACTGGTCCGGACCCTCGGGCGCAAGCGGGCGGACTATGGGAACCCGCTGCCGGACGGGCGGGTGCCGGTCTATAACGATGAGGGCGGGCTGATCGGGGCGTACTCGCCGCTGCAGCTCGGACTCCGGGCCCTCGGGATGATGCCGACGGATATCGCGGCGGAGCGCGGGGCGGCGAAGTGGCTGGTGGCCCAGCGGGACCGGATCAGGACCTACCGCCGCCGCTGGCTCGACGCCCAGCTCGCCAACGATCCCGTGGCGGCCGAGCGGGTCCAGGGCGACTTCCAAAGGCAGTATCCGGAGCTCGGACCGCTCGAGTTCAAGAAGAGCGATATCAACGCCCTGGAGCAGCGGCGGACCGTCGGCCGGCTGAACCGGATCATTCGCGGCTTTCCCAGCGCCTATAAGCCGCTCTTTCAGCAGATGGTGACCGAGGCCGAGATCGGGGTGCAACTGGAAGGGATGACGCCGGGCTACGAGCTGCCGCCCGGACTGGAGGCGCTGAGATGACGGCGAAAATTCTTGAAAGGACCGACCGATGAACGCACAGCAGGCCCCTTGGGACTATATCCGCCAGGAAGTGGCGACGGCCGATGCGAGCGGGTTACTGACGACGACCAACAGCAACTGGGACGAGCGGGAGACGCAGGGCCGCGGCAAGGCGATCGGGCCCGGGGCGAAGGCCCTGCTGCTCGCCTTTATCGGGGACCACGCGGCGGACCCGGCGGCCCTGACGGCCCGGATCAAATTCAGTATCTACCGCTCGGGCGGGCCGGCCCACGTGCTCGGGACCTACGATATCGTCATCGGCGGCCAGGCGGTCGTCCTGAAGCCCCGCAAGATCACGGCCAACGCGACGGCGAAGTGGGCGGATACGATCACGGAGGTCAGTCAATACTGGATCGCGGCGCCGGAGCTGGTCGGGGTCCTGGCGAACAACGTCGCGCTGATCGCCGTGAAGACCTATGGGGCAGCCTATATCACGGCCGAGATCACGGCCCTCGACGCCGGCCTGAGCCTCGACGTGCTCCTGGCGCCGATAGACGAGCTGCCGTAGTGAAGTTTGATCTTTGATGGTTGATTTTAGCCATGGGGAGTTCTCATGCGAATCGTGACGGCTATCGTATCGATCTGCCTGGCGGTGTGTCCGGAGCAGCAGTTCAAGGACCCCATCGGGGCCCCGTTCACTATCGACCCGGGCCGGATCGCGCTGGACCCGGAGACGGGCCGGCAACTGTGCCTGGGCTGGGAGATCGTGGACGCCGGGGTCCCCTGCGTCTACGACGCCAACTACTGCGACCCGGAGGGCGACCCGGTGACCGTGACGGTCGAGGAGCCGGCGAAGTACGCGCTCACCGTGGACGGCAACGATATCCACGTGAGCTTCAGGCCGGGGCTCGGGGTGCACTATATCACGCTGACGGCGACGGATGAGCCGGGCCCGACGGCCCTGGCCAAGACGAGAAAAGGGACTTACGTGATCCTGGCCCTGCGGCCGAACCAGCCGCCGACCATCGGATGCGGGAGCGTGCGCAGATGAGACGGCCCAAAGGTCAATTCATAAGCCGGGTGATTCTGGACCGGCTGGTCGAAGGGACAGCGCAACTGGTCCGCTGGGGCCGCAA
>JAZDKM010000246.1:0-7632 GCA_043803085.1 Planctomycetota bacterium | reverse complement strand
AGATATTCGGAACAGTCTTCATGCCAACAAACGCCGGGTACGACGTTCTCAGGACAAGCTGCGCTCTCTCATTCTGGCATCCGAGCTGCCGTCACCGTTGGAATAGAGCCCATTTACATTACTTTTGCGAAAGTCAATAGTCGAACGATTCCGGCCCACCCGAATCATCCTCTTCGGCTCACAAGCACGTGGCACGGCGGATGACCGCAGTGACGTCGATCTTCTGGTCATCTGCCCGGTCAGCGGTAAGAAGCGCGACCTGATGATGGCGATGGATCGCGCCCTCAAGGGTCTGGACCTTGCTCGCGACATCGTCGTGCTCACCCCCGAGGAGTTCGAACGCGACCGCGCGATTCCCGGAACCGTGGCCCGGCCGGCCTGGGCAGAGGGCAAGGTGTTGTATGACAGCGCCGTCTGACGACGTGCCCAGCGACCGGGATGGCCGGACGGGCTTGACGATGCTGAAGCGCTGACCCCCTTCGCCGTCACGGCTCGCTATCCTGGCGAAGACGAACCCGTGAGCGAAGGCGAGGCCCGGCATGCGGTGAGTGTCGCCACACGCGTGCGGCAGACTCTCCGAGCGGCTCTAAGTACCCAAGGACTGACGTTCTGAGACCGGAGGCCGATATCGGGTACGCTTGGGGAAGCCTGAGGCGACACAGGAAGGAGTCGCACTATGGACGAACCGCCCCAAAACCTCCGCGCCGTCACCCGGGAAGGTTATCTCGAAATCACCTGGGAGCAGGGCCACGTCGGACTCTATCCCTTCTTGATGCTCCGCGGCGAGTGCCTCTGTGCCGGCTGTGTCGACGAGCACACCGGCCGGCGGAGACTCGATCGCTCGACTATTCCCGACGACATCGTGATCCACGGATTGCAACTGGTCGGCCACTACGCCGTCAGAATCGACTGGTCCGACGGCCACTCGACGGGCATTTACACCTGGAGGCGCTTGCGACAACTCTGCCCTTGTCCGCAGTGCAAAGCCAAGTGAGGAGTGCTGAGTTGGAGGGCCGAGCCGCAACCGTGAGGGAGCGGACAGGACACTTGGAGGGCCGAACCGCGACCGTGAGGGAGCGGGCAGAACACTGCGGATTGGAAGATGAGGACTCGCCACCCGGCTCCCTGGAGGGTGCATAACAGAATCGGCGGCATTCTTCAGCCCCGGCAGGGGCGTCAGGCGATAGCCCACGGCGCAAGCCGTGGGTAAACTGTGGGACCGGCTTTCCAGCCGGTCAAGACAGGCTAGAAAGCCTGTCCCACAGACTGCAAGCCCCGGAGGGGCTATGGATTGAACCTACCTCGTACCCACGGCTCGCGCCGTGGGCTACCCTCTGACGCCCCTCCGGGGCTCATAACGCCCGCCCAAACTGTCATGCACCACGGGTCCGAATAAACCGTGCCCGCAACGGACCTGAGCACGTCACGTCCGAGTAGGGTATTTAGGTGATTGACCCCGCAATACATTTCTCTACAATACACGGAGTAAACGACAGCCGTGGGGGCCCGGCTGCCCAGGGTAAGCACGTAGGTGACAAAATGGTGGCACGAAAGCATGTTTTCATTCTGGCTCTGGTGGCCCTGCTGGTCGGTGTATTCAGCGAGGCCCTGCGCACGACCGAGGAGGAGATGGCCACCACGTTTGGCAAAACGCTGGCAAACCACGTGGCGAAGCGGGGCGAATGAACGCCGGCCGAACGCCGGAACGGAGACAAGCTCATGGGAGTGACGCAACTTTCCACGCCGGTTCGGCCACGTCAGCCGGTCAGGCTGCCGCCGGCGCCGGTGAAGCATTTTCTGGACTATCTGTTCGTCGAGTGCGGCCTGGCAGGCAGCACGGTGGTCGCCTATCAGCGGGACCTTTGCGACTTCTGGGGCGACCTCGAAGCGTACGGCGTCGAGATCCACGACCTCACCATTCTGGACGTTCAGCGACATTTGCAGCGCCTGCAGGAAGGCGGCTGGGCCGTGGCCTCAATCGCCCGGCGACTCTCCGCCATTAAGATGTTCCTGCGCCACCTGTTTGCGCAGAAGGCCCTCGAGCGGGACGTGGCCTCACTCATCGAGGCCCCTAAGAAATGGCGCTATCTCCCACGGGCGCTGCACTATCCGCAGATTGACGCCCTGGTGCACGCTCCCGACGCCTCGGACGAATTCTATCTCCGCGACCGGGCCTTGCTGGAATTGCTCTACGCCACCGGGATGCGGGTAAGTGAGGTCTCGGACCTGACCCTGGACCAGGTGAACGTGGAGGTCGGCTATCTACGCTGTATTGGCAAGGGCAACAAGGAGCGCATCGTGCCCATCGGCCGCGAGGCGCTGCGCGCCTTGCACGGGTATCTCCGGAAGCTCCGGCCCACGCTGATCCGGCCGCGGTCCGGCGGGTTCGTGTTCCTGTCGCGTACCGGTCGCAAGCTCGACCGCACCAGCATCTGGCGCCTGGTGCGGAAGCATGCCCAGGCGGCGGGGCTTCCTGACCATCTCTCGCCGCATACGCTGCGGCACTCCTTCGCCACACACCTGCTCGCCGGCGGGGCCGATCTGCGCATCGTGCAGGAGTTGCTCGGCCACGCCGACGTGGCCACCACCCAAATCTATCTGCACGTCGACAGTAGCCGCTTGAAGGAAGTGCACCAGCGCTGTCACCCCAGGCAGTAGGGTGCGCGCTCGCGCACCACTTTCTGTTGACCCCACAGGTATGGCCCGCATGGAGGCGCACAGAACAAACGGAATTGATTTCGAGAACTGCACCGACCTGAACGATGCGCGCTTGCGGACCCTGTGCCTTGATGCCGTCCGCCCCTGGCGCACGGGTCGGCTGGTGGTCCGGGTGCGCTACAGCCGCGGTGCCGACTTCTCCGGGACTTGCTACTACACCGAGGGGCGGGTCTTCGTCAACCTCGGTCGGCATCTCAAGTACCCCTATCGGATGGGTACGCAGATCGCCCGGGCGGTGACCGGCCGGCACGGTTGGTCGAAGCCGATCTACACCGTCGAGTTGGCCGACGGCTACCAGGTGGTGCTGTTTGTCTTTCTCCACGAATGCTATCACTGGCTGGTGAAGCGTGCCCGGCGCAACCCGCGTCAGAAGGAATCCATGTGTGACCGGTTTGCGACGCGCGTCCTGGTCGACGGTTACGGCGCGACGGTCCGTGATCCCGAGGGCCATCGGGTACCGCGCGACGGCTGGGACTTCCAGGACGTGGAGAGCTTCATTAGCCCCTTGCGCCGCAAGTCGGCCATCGTGACGCCGCCCCGCGCCGCGCTGGTCCCCTGTCCCCAGCCGCCGGAGCAGCAGTTGTGGCTGTTTGACGTGTAGGGTGCGCGCTCGTGCACGTTCCCCGCAGAAACATGGGTCCGCGGGCGCGGACCCTACTCTCTGAGGGAAACTGTCAGCTTTCAGCTATCCCCCTGCTGTCATGGAGCACAACTGCGGTTATACTCTGTGACGAGGAAGCTAAGAATGCGGGTTCCCCAATCTTGAATCAACGCAGAAAGGATGAACTCATGTCCACCACGACCCTGGACCGAGTCCACAGATGTAAGATACTCGTTGGCGGCCAATGGGTGGAATCGCAGGCCACCCGCTTGGGCGAGGTGACCAACTCGTCCACGGGCGAGGTGATCGCCCGCGTCCCGTTTTGCACTGCAGCCGAAGTGGACCGCGCGGTACGGGCCGCTCACGAAGCCTTTGCCGGGTGGAGCGGGACGCCGGTCGTCCAGCGTGCCCGGGTCATGTTCCACTACGTTGAGAACCTCAGGGGCGCCCAGGACGAACTCGCCCGGCTGATCTCGCGGGAAAACGGCAAGACCTTCGCCGAATCAAAGGCCTCGGTCGAGCGCGGGATGGAGATGGTCGAGTTCGCCTGCGGGCTTCCGTCGCTGCTGATGGGGGAGACGATCGAGAACCTCGCCCCCGAGGTGGACTGCGAGACGCAACGTCATCCGCTCGGCGTGTGCGTGGGCATCACGCCGTTCAACTTCCCCGCGATGGTACCCCTGTGGATGTTCCCCATCGCCCTGGTCTGCGGGAACACGTTCATTCTCAAACCCTCGGAGAAAGTGCCGCTCAGTGGGATGCGGGTGGCCGAGTTGCTCCAGGACGCCGGCCTGCCACCCGGCGTCCTCTCCGTGGTGCACGGTGACAAGGAGTGCGTCGATGCCCTGCTGACCCATCCGCTCGTCCGGGCGATCTCGTTCGTGGGCTCGACGCCGGTGGCCAGGCACATCTATGAGACCGGCACCGCCCACGGCAAACGGGTGCAGGCCGCCGGCGGGGCCAAGAACCACGTCCTTATCATGCCCGACGCGGTGCTCGACCAGTCGGTTGGCGCGTTGATCGGCTCAGCCTTTGGCTGCGCCGGCGAACGCTGCATGGCCGGTCCGCTCGCCCTGCCCGTGGGCGACGTCGCCGACGCGCTCGTCCAGCGCGTGACCGAAGCCGCCTGGAAGATTAAGACCGGACCGACCGACCGCGAGAGCGACGCGACCATGGGCCCGCTCATTACCGAAGACCACAAGCGGCGCGTGGTTGGCTATATCGCTACAGGCGAGGCCGAGGGGGCCAAGCTGACCCTGGACGGGCGGAAGGTCTCGGTGCCCGAGGCCCCCGGCGGCCATTACGTCGGCCCTACGGTGTTCGATCGGGTCCAGCCCGAGATGACCATCGCCCGCGAGGAAATCTTCGGGCCGGTCCTCTCGGTGGTGCGCGTCAAGACCCTGGAGGAAGGCATCCGGCTTACTCAGGAATCCCCCTACGGCAACGGGGCGGTCATCTACACGCAGAGCGGCCGTGCGGCCCGCGAGTTCAAACGCCGCGCGGGCGCGGGCATGATCGGCATCAACGTGGGTGTGCCGGCCCCGATGGCCTGGTTCCCGTTCACCGGCTGGTGCCGCTCCTTCTTCGGCGATCTGCACATCCAAGGTAAGGAGGGCATGCTGTTTTACACCCAGCAGAAGATGACCATGACCCGCTGGTTCAAGCCGACCGACGGCGCCTTGGGCTCCTGGGGCATCTGACCGGTTGCGATTGACGCCCTGCGGTTGATCGGGTCTAATACCCGTCAACGCGGAGCGGTTTTGCGGGGCCATAGCGCAGTTGGGAGCGCGTCTGCATGGCATGCAGAAGGTCGCGAGTTCGAATCTCGCTGGCTCCAGTCCTTACGGAATGAGCACTTACGGAAAAACCCCGGCTTCACCCCACCCGCCGGAGGGCCTTCCAGTGGAAGTCTGGTGAAAAGGGGCCGCGGCGGATGGCGGTCTGAAGGGCTTCCATCCGCCCGGCGGCCCGCCCACGTTCATGATCATGCGCGACGGCGATGAGCGCACGTTGCGTGTAGCAAGCGTTCAACCCGACAGAGCGTGATCCAGTCGTACACGCGGTCGGAGACCGTGAGTTCGAGGGGAACGCCCATGGACCGTGCGTGCTGGAGAAGGATGACAAGCGTCGCGACGAGTTTCGTGTTCGCGCTCGTCACCTTCGCCAGGTCGACCGCAACGCATCGCCGACCAGGATTCAGCACTTGTTCGCAGCGGTGGTGGAAACCCTGGAGCACGCGGGTGTCACACAGGTTACCCGTGGCGTCGATTACCCGCGTGTCCATGGCGCCCTGCCTTTCTGTAGCACTTCGCTCCTCTCCCTGCCTGCTTTCCGATCGCACGAGAATCCGCCGGAGGCCCCTCGCGAGGGATTGGAAGAGCCCATACCGCAGTCCACGATTCCCGCCGCAGCTTTCGACTGGAAGCCTATCCCATGGCCTGCCTCCGGATCTCTCAGGACCTGAAGGGCTGCCTATCTTGACAGGTCCCGCGATACACGCTGAGCCTCGGTCCGCTAGGGTGGCCGTGCTTTCCATCTTCTTGCCTCCGTCGGGCACATCCACCAATCACGATGGCCCGCTCGAACTCAACTTCCTCCTCCTATCTATCCATGCGGCAAAACAGTACACTGGACGCAGCCTTTCTTCGGAGAGCGCGTCGTGGCGAGCCGGCCGGGAAGTTCGGTTACACAGCTTCTGGACGCCGCTGCACAAGGTGACGCGACGGCGGCGAACAGGCTCTGGTCGGTCATCTACGACGAGTTGCACCGTCTCGCTCAGGCCCAAATGGCCCAGGAAGGCCCCGGCTGCTCCCTTCAAACCACGGCGCTGGTCAACGAGACCTACCTGCGGCTGATCGGTGACGGTCACGTCGAATGGGACAACCGGCGGCATTTCTTCGCCGCTGCGGCCAAAGCGATGCGCCGCATCCTCGTGGATGACGCATGTAGAAGAGGGAGGCTCAAGCGTGGCGGTGGCCAGACGCCGGGCCCGCTGCTTGAGGAGCCGCCAGCCCCGCAAGAGGACCCGGCGAACGTGCTGGCGATCGACGAGGCGCTGCACAAGCTGGAGCAAGCTGACCCGCCGCGCGCCCAAATCGTCATGCTGCGCTACTTTGGCGGTCTGAGCATCGACGAGACGGCCGCGGCGCTGGGCGTGTCGCCTCGAACGGTGGACACGGGATGGCGGTTTGCGAAGGCGTGGCTGCGCCGCGAGCTGAGCAAGGGGGCCAGCACCTGGCGCGGGAGGACCGACGCCGATGACGCCTGAACAGATGCAACGAGCGTATGAGTTGTTCGAGCAGGCGCTTCAACGCCCGCCGGAGGAACGCGCCGCGTTTCTGGTCGAGGCGTGTGGGGACTACGCCGAGCTACGAGCGGAGGTCGATTCGCTGCTGAAGCACGACAGCCAGGCCACCGACGTGTTTATGCGGCCGCCTGGGCCAGACCCAGCGGCGCGGCTCGCTGCCGAGCACGAGCCCGCCGTCTTTATTGAAGGCTACGAGATTCTCTCCGAAGTCCACCGTGGCGGCCAGGGAGTGGTTTACAAAGCCGTCCAGAAGGCTACGAAACGGACGGTGGCCCTGAAGGTGCTCCTTGAGGGGCCTTACGCCTCGCCGCGCCAGCGGCATCGGTTTGAGCGCGAGATTGACCTGGTCGCCAGCCTGCAGCACCCCAACATCGTCACGATTTATGACAGCGGCGTCACGCGCGACGGCCGTCACTATTTTGCCATGGAGTACATCCGTGGGCTGCCCCTGAACGCCTACCTGTCGGACAAGAACCCCAGCATCGATGCCACCTTGCGCCTGTTCCGCGCGATCTGCGCGGCCGTGAACTACGCTCACCAGCGCGGCGTGATTCACCGGGACCTCAAACCGGCCAACATCCGTGTCGATTCCCTGGGCCAACCGCACATCCTGGACTTCGGCCTGGCCAAGATCGGCGGTGCGGACCTGAGCTTGGGGGCGCCGATGACAGTTACGGGCGAGTTCATGGGCACGCTCGCCTACGCCTCGCCCGAGCAGGCCAAGGGTGATCCTACGCTGATCGACATCCGGACGGACGTCTATTCACTGGGGGTCATCCTCTACGAGATGCTGACCAGCAAGTACCCGTACCCGGTGGTGGGCCAGATGGTGGAGGTGCTAAGGAACATCGCCGAGGCCGAGCCGAGCAAGCCGTCCACCATTCGCCGCCAGATCAACGATGAAGTCGAGACCATCGTCCTCAAATGCCTGCAGAAGGAGCGCGAGCGCAGATACCAATCCGCGGGCGAGCTGGCCCGCGACGTCGAGCACTTTCTGACGGGCGAG
>JAZDKM010000245.1:0-2122 GCA_043803085.1 Planctomycetota bacterium | reverse complement strand
ACTGGGATTTCCGTTTTGGGTTCCCGGACGGGGGTAGTGTACACCCATACGACCTCCTGCGTCCACAGTTAGAGTCCGGTCTGTCCGGTCTCTGCCCCGGCAGCCTCTGGCCGCGCCGAAACCACCAGTTCTGGCCGTCCGCAGTAGGGGTACGCACCTGGACAGCCTCCTCTCGCTGCCATTTCTCAGACACCTCGCCGCCCGAGCCTCCCTTCTAAGCAATTTTCTCTCCCGCCACAGCTTCGGCTTACCCCGCCGGCACCGGCAGCGCCCAGATCCGCCGTAGCATCGCCTCGAACAGCCGCCGCGTGAGATGCCCCTCGGCCAGCAGCAGCCAGTAGTACCGCGCGTGCTTCACCAACCGGCCGCCGGTCTTCACTAACCGTTGTTGCAAGCTGGTCAGCGACCACGTGTCGATTCTCTTCGGCAGCACCAGCCGCCGCCACAGATTCCCCAGGTTGTAGGCCAGCACGCTCAACTGCAAGCGCACTTCGTTGGCTCGGAATCGATGACACGACAGCCGGGTCCAGTGCGTCGCCTGTTTGCCTTCCTTGATCCATTGCTCCGCTGTCCCACGCTTGTTGTAGAACCGCACGACCGAACGGCTCGGCAGGCTCAGGTTCGTGACGATGAAGCCCACTCGCGGGAATAGTTCTCCCTGGTGATGCTCCACCTTGGCTACCACTCGGCGGGCCTTCTTCCAACTAGCCGCCTGGTAGAGAAAGCTCTTGTACTCGACCAAGGGCCTGCTACTGGGTCTTCCCACCGGACGCGGCAGCAGCTCGGCGATGTCGCGTTCCAGGTTCTCGTTGGCCGGGATGCGGATAGCGTAGTTCACACCCCGCTCTTCCAGGGCTTCGTAGATCTCCGGCTTGGCAAAGGCCGCATCGGCCCGTACCACGACTTCTTTCCCGTGCTTCTGCTGGCGCTCGACCTCCGGCAGGAGAACTGCTTCCCAGTCGTCGGCACTGTGGACATTGCCGGGCCGCAGCTTCGCCGCCAGACAGTCTCCCTCGCTGTTGAACAGCAGCAACGGGTGATAGCAGGTGGACTCGAAGTGGCCGTTGTAAGCGCTGTCCTCCTGTTGGCCGTAGACCGGAATCTCGGTGCTGTCGATATCGAGCACTACCCGCTGGGTGGCCTCCATCGCCTCCGCCTTCGCGAGCAGCTCCCGGTTGATCGCCCCCAGGCCCAAGAGGTTGCCTTCTGCGGCGAGCAGTTCCGTCTCGAACGACTGCAACCGCGAAGTCAGCGCCGCGCCACGGTCCCAGATCTTCTCCGAACCGATCAGCCGGAAGGTGGGATCGACCGACACCCGCTCGGCATCGTTCACATCTTCGTAACCCGCCAAGCGGCTGTACACCGACTGCCGCAGCAGGTCGGCGAGGGGCAACCGGGTGTTCGTCCCCCGTGGGTCGGTCAAGTGCTGTGCGATCAGTTGGCTCAGTCCCAAGTGCTCGTCCAACTCTCGCACCAGAATCAAACCCCCGTCGGAAGTCACCCGCGATCCTTGGAAAGCGACCTTCAGGAACCCATTGAAACTGAACTGAAACGGCTTGATTGGCTTCTCACCCACTGGGTGTATGCCTCCGTCGCGTGTTCCTCGCGTCGGAACCCGCATGGATAAAGGCGTCGGAGAGCATCAGAAGGTTAGCAAGTTGCCTTCAAAATGGAAATCCGGGCCCAAGCCTTTTGGGCCAGCCTCATCGCGGCTGAACTCTATGCGGAGGTAATTCCCAGCAGCCTGTCGCCCTGAAACTTTCCTCCGCACCCTCGCCCTCGTTCCTCTGCTTCATCCCAGGGACCGCACTTGGGTCCTTCGGTCCGTCGTGTGTCCGAGTGGCCCCCAACGCCCGCTTTTCTGCTCTGACGACGCCATGAGAATCTCATCCTCTCCCTTCAACCGCTGAAAACCGGGCTGACCGCACGGGTTCCTGCCCCCCTTCCTGCCTCCTCCCGTTCCTCGTTGCGGAATCGCTGGGGTAATTGCGCGCGTATCGCGCGCGCCGAGTTATATTAGTATAATGTAGTTCCCCCAGGGCGGTCTGCCGCGTTTCTACAGGCGTCGGCAGGGTCACCCTCCGTTTTCCTTTTGTCGCCGGGCGTATAGGGCTGGGGCCGG
>JAZDKM010000244.1:0-3129 GCA_043803085.1 Planctomycetota bacterium | reverse complement strand
TCGCTCAGTTCCTTGCCGGTCGGGTCAAAAACTTCGTCCAGGCTCGCTTTGGAGTCCTGCCCGTCCGGCGCGGCGCAGGTCAGCTTCATGGCACTGGCCCCGGGCGGCACGGCCAGGAAATAGCGTTGCGGTTTCCAGCCTTTGACCACCTGATCGTGGAACGCGCGGGTGAAGTTGTCCTCCCGCGCGAACCGGTAGGGCACGACCACGGTGCTGAGCAGCCGGAACGCGACCTGTCCATCCGCCACGGCCTCCACCGTGCCGACGTATAACCCCGGCTCGGTGAGTTGGTCGGCTACGTACTGCACGAATACGCGGGCGTCCTGCTCGCTGCGCAAGTAAACCTGCTGCTGCGTGAGTCGGCACCAGGGAACCGTGGAACGCAGATCGAACCGGCGCGTGAACGCGGTCCGCGCCGACGCGTCCACCCCCGGGGCGAAGACCGGGGCGATGGTGAAGGCCTGCGGCTCATCGGTGGGGAAGTACGTGCTCCGCCAGTAAGCGGCGCGGGCCTGCCCCTCGTGACCGTGGGCGCAGGGCGTGGAAACCTCGTATCCGATGACGGGATCGTCTTTCGCGGTGGCCATCAACCGGTCGAGCAAGTCGGCGGCGGCCGGCAGGTCGGGCATGCCATAGCCCATGTCCAACGCGGTGGCATCGGCGACGGGACGCGCGCTGAGGCACAGCGCCCGCCGCACGTCCCAGGCCCGCGGCTTGCAGCCGGGGTGCCGCGCCCGGGCGTCGCTGATCAACACGGCGCAGAGCCCAGCGGCGTAGGGGCTGGCCATGCTGGTGCCCGACCAATAGTCGCCTTCCTTCACCCAACGGGGCACCGTAGAGGTGGACCAGCCCGGTGTGGCGAGGTCGGGCTTGTCCAACTCGCCGCCGCGGGAGCTGAAGGTGGTGATTAGCGGGCGGTCGATGGTGATACCCATAACGTCGCGGGCGGAGTCGGGGGCCAGCATCGCGCCCACGGTGATGACCGCGGCGGCCGCCGAGGGTGTGCCCACCGTGGACACGCCCGGACCTTCATTACCCGCGGACGTGCAGAAGATCAGGTGCGGATTCTTGCGGAGAATGTCGTCGATGGCTTGGTCAATGTCCGAGTCGCCCTCCAGGACGGACTCCACGCCGAAGGACAGGTTGCACACCACGGGCACGTCATGCTCGCGCGCGTAGCGGGCGGCGTACTCCAGGGCCCGCTTGAAGCTCTCGGTCGTGCTCGGGCCCCCGACGCTGTTCTTGCCGATCTTGAGACTCATCAGCTTCGCCCCGGGGGCCACGCCGTTAAACCCCTCCTGCTGGTTGATCCGGTAGCCGGCGGCGATGCCCGCCACGTGCGTGCCGTGGGCGCCGTCGTCATAGTGCACGACCACCTTGCTCTGGCGCAGGAAGACATTGAGCGCGAAGGTGACCGGGACGATCTGCTTCTCCGGCTGGTCTCGAAACAGGGTGAAGGTGTCGTAGTTCAGCTTGTAGTTGCGCAACGGCTTCTCGTCGGCGAAGCTGCGGTCCATGTTCGTGTCCACGAAAGCCAGCGCCTGGTCATCACCGTCCCCGGAAAGCGCCGTCACCATAACGGGAAATTTGTCGTCGGTGCGGCCGTTGTCGTTCAGGTCGGGCACGTCCGAGTTGATGAACGTCTTTTCGTCGAATACTCCGATCCAGAACCGCCGTTCTTCGCCCGCGGTCTCCGGCGGCAGGGCCGGCAGCGTGTAGTGGATCGGGGACCCGTCATCATCGGGATCCACCAACGTACCCTGCTCCGCGTCGCGCTGTACCCGGTGCAGCTCGACGTCCCCCTGGCCGGTGAAATCCTGGACGTCGATGACCTTGACCGCCCCGTCAGGCGTGTGGGTCAGACCGAAAACCGACGGATCCACCCCCGTGTCCATCACGGCGATCACCACCCCTCGGCCGTCGTGGTCCGGGTGGGCGGCCAGGAACTCGTTTACCCGGCAGGTGGAGAGGGACAACTGCGTCCAGGACGGCGAGGTTTGGGCACACGAGAGGTTGGGCCACACCGCCAAACCCGCCCATAATACGACGATACGGCTACGCATTGGGGAAACCTCCTCAAAGGCGTTCGCGGACTCGAGCAGCCCGTGGCAAAAGTTGTGGCACAGGCTTCCAGCCTGTGTTTCCACGGGCAGGATGCCCGTGCCACACCGCTCTTGGCCCCTTTGGCCACGGGTTCCTAACGCCCATAACGGCAGACTGTACCCGCGGCGGGGTGGATTACGCAACGCAGCCGCCACTCGATGCCGGCCGATCCGTCGGGATCCGCGTCGGCCCCCGAGGTACGATCGAGACGGAACCGGAACGCCTCGGCGTGGACACGGTCTCTGAGCCGTGCTTCTACGAGAAGCCTGTCAAGATTACCGGTCACGCCGGCGGCGCCTGCCCCGACGTCTGAGAGAACAGCGCCTCACGAAGGCTCATGTATCAGGTCGACGGAGGGCGGCGCGCTCTTGCCCCAACGGGGCCACGGCCTCCAGCCCAGGGTTGTCCTGGCCTCGCCGGGACTACCCTGGGTTGCCGGCCGCAAACCCACCCAACCCCAACGGGGTTGTGGCTCATGCGTACGGACATTGTCGCTCCAACCGACACAACCCCGTTGGGGTTGATTGGGTTTGTGCTCTTCCTATCCCCGGGTAGCCGCTTCGCGGCAACCCTGGGCTGAAGGCCGGCACGCCGTTGGCGTGCCGGCGCAACCCTTGACATTTCGTGCGGGCGAAGCCCGCCGAGGCTCGCTTTGCGAGCCGCGAAATGTCAAGGGTCAGGGAGCGGAAACCATCCCGCGACCGTTCCGCGCCGCGACCATAAGCCGGAGGCAAGCACCAGCGCCGCCCCCGGGAAGCCCGATCGCGCTCGTGGGCCCTACCCCCGATCACGCGCCAAGTACTTATAGCAGGGTTCCCGCGCGCACGGCCTAAGTCGCCCAAATGGGTGGCATGGCCAAGCCCGCCGGGTGACATGGCCAAGCCCGCCGGGTGAACCTATGAAGCAGGAGGTCGAGCCGATTCACGGTGGCTTGCGTTCGTGGTAAACCAGCGGTTCGTGTTTCGAGATCCGTCGGTTTCCACACAAGGAGCGAACCATGAACTATGTCGGCATCGACCTCCACAA
>JAZDKM010000243.1:0-7908 GCA_043803085.1 Planctomycetota bacterium | reverse complement strand
TCCCTGATTGAGCCAGAACCCGCGGCCTTCCGTCTTTTCGACCGCGGCCTCGCGCAGACGCGAGGGGATCGTCAGGCGGTTCTTGTTGTCCAGCGCGGATTCGAACTCGCCGGTAAACATTCCCACTTCCCCCCACTTCTTCCCACTTCTTGCCACGGAAGTATATAGTTTGATATCGGACTGTCAACCCCGGGGGTTGACTCAATTCGCCGGAGGCCCGGCGGGGCATCATCCCACCGAAAGACATGACACAACCTATTGCGTGCAACAATACAACAAGAGACTATATATGGTGGATTCCCCCCTTCGCGGTCCAGAGGGCGGGAACATCAACTATTTTTTATTTTTTTATAAATAACTTTTGAGGAAATCACTTCCGGGGATGGGGTGAAACCCGGCGAAAATCCGGAACGCGGAAAGAATCGTGATAATGAACCTGCCAATCGAACCGCCCGCCACATGTCATTGCAGAAATCCCGGGCCGGGGAACACGACAAACTCTGCGGAAAGGAGGGGCGAAGGGGTATAATTGGGAACGAGATCAGCGGCAGGAGGATTGCTCCGGCCGCTGGTCGCGATGATTTGTTCTTCCCTACAGATTTTCGATGGGCACCAGATTCCCCTTGCGGGCATTTTCTCGTGCCGCAGCAATCCGTTTCAAAAAACGGGGGTCGTGCATCAACCGATACTCGAACCATTCATCCTCACTCTCGAAGCCGTGAAGGACGCCCGCAGGTTTCCCGTGCCTTGTGATGATGACATCCTCTTTCTCCGCCACATGCAGATACTTCGACAGGTCGTCTTTGACCTCATGCAACGCCACGGTCTTCATTCCACACCTCCCGCTCGTTTGAGCCATTCCGCCGCTTTGGCCTTCGGCACAATCGCCAACACCTCGACCGTCTGCCCCCGCACATCATAAAACACCCGATACTCGCCCACCCGCAAACGAAACTGCGGATACTCCAAGTCCCGAAGGCGTTTGATGCGGCTCTTGCTTTCCTTCATCGGCTCGTGCCGCAAATGCGCTTCGATGGCGTCCTTTATCGCCGACCGATACGGCTCACTCAACTTTTTCAAATCCTCCACCGCCTCTGGAACCAACCCAATGCGGTATCTCATCCAACAACCCTTTCCTGGCTATATTATAGCCAATATCAAAACGCAGGACAAATCATTTCACTCATCCCCCGCCGGCAACTCCTCCAACGTGACCTCCGGCGCTGGAGACTCGTTCTCCCCGCCCGTCGTCTTCCGTTCGGCAGGATGCGTCCGGGCGTGGACACTTGATTGTGCTGGCATCATGACAAGTCCCATTGGCCGGCGACGACGGGGTGCGGCGGAGCGGACCTTGGCGATTCGCCGACGCCGGGAGAGCCAAAGGCGAATCGGCCAGAGTCCGCCACGGACAGGAGGTCCGGGGCGGACGTTCCGCGGAGCCGTACCCCGGCGGCGCCACACCCGTTTTCCCCCTCATGCATCATTGCAAGACCAGACCCCATTCCCAGACCCCATTCCTTGCAGAAATAATTTTATTTTCTTTGCTTGCGTTCGGGAAGGGAGACAGACTACTCTCCGGTCAATAAGGAGTGCCATCATATTATGCCTCGTTTCCTGTCCGTCCTTCTGGCCGCGGCCCTCGCCGCCCCAACCGCGTTCGTCCTTATGACTGAATCTCGCGCAGGCGGGGAGTCCCGGGACATCACGATCTGGCCGGAGGACTCGATGGTCAAGGTCTTCCGTGACGCCGCGCCTCCGAAAGACCCGGGGCCGGCGGTCCAGGTCGAGGCCGCGCGCAATGAGGTCGTCTCCGGCCAGGCCGTGTTCTGGTGCGCACGGGACGCCAGGAACCTCAACGTCCGGGCCAGCGAGCTGGCCCTGGAAGGCGGCCGCGGGACGATCCCCGCGCCGCGCGTGCGGTTCGTGGGCTACGTCCTGGTCAAGGACGGCCGGCAACCCGGCTACCAGATTCGGAACCGGCCCGCCCACTACCCCGACCCGCTCACCGAGGAGAAGTCCATCGATGTCCCGGCCGGAACCGCACAACCGATCTGGCTGACGCTGAAAGTTCCCAAGGACGCGGCACCGGGGGTCTACGCCGGGAAGATCGAGGCCGAAGCCGGCGTCGGCGGCGCGGCGGCCAGGACCGGCCTGGTTGTGAAGGTCCGGGTCTACCCGGCGACGCTGCCCGATAAGCGGACGCTTCAGGTCACCAACTGGTCGCACCTGTGCATTCCGGCGGTGACCAAGGCGTTTGGCGTGGAAAAGCTTTGGAGCGCGGAGCATTGGGCGCTCCTGCGGAACGCGGCCAGGAACATGGCCGCGCACCGGCAGAACGTGATCAAGGTTGACCCCCTGGACCTTGCGGAGTTCACGCCCGGCGCCGACGGCGGACTGCGCGCGGATTTTTCCAGGTTCGACGAGTTCGTCCAGATATTCGTGGAGGAGGGGGTGGTGGGCCGGATTGAGGGCGCTGATCTGGCCACTCGCAAACCGGGCGCCCCCGGCCAGGATATTTTCCGGAACCCGTTCGTCGTGCGCGTCAAGGCGATCGAGGACGGCAAGGTTGTAACGCGGCTCGTTCCTCCCGAGTCCCCCGAGGCGCGGAAGTTCTGCGCCGGGTATCTGCCGGCGCTGGTCGCCCACCTCCGGGAAAAGAAATGGCTCGACCGCTACATGCAGCACCTGGCCGACGAGCCCATGCCTCCACAGCTTCCGAGCTATCGGGCGGTTGCCGCGCTCGCAAGAAAACACGCCCCGGGGGTGAAGATTGTAGAGGCCATTTTCGAGACCAGGGAAGATCTTCTCGGCAACGTGGACGTCTGGGTTCCCAAAACCAGTTATTGGGAGCCCACGTTCTTCGGGGCGCGCCAGAAGGCCGGCGAGGAGGTCTGGCTCTACACCTGCTGGGAACCCAACGGCAAGCGCGACCTCAACCGGTTCATCGAGTACCCCCTGACCCGCACCCGGTTGTTGCACTGGCTCAACTATGCAACCGGCACGAGCGGCTACCTGCACTGGGGGTGGGATTGCCTCGCGAGCTACCGGCCGGAGGCCGTCAGTTTCGACTGGACCCCGGGAGACGAGTGGCTGATCTACCCCGGGAAGGACGTGGTTCTTGATTCGATCCGCTCCGAGGCGATGCTGGAGGGCATCCAGGACTACGAGTTGCTGATGGTCCTGGCCCGAAAGGATCGCGCCGCGGCCGATCGGATTTGCCGCATCCTGGTCAAGAGCCGGGAGGACTTTCAGGACGGCGCCGCCGAACTGCGCTCCGCCCGGAGAGAGTTGATGAGCCAGGGCGGTGCTCCGGCCCCTTTGGCCGCCGCGGGGAGCGACCAGCCGGCCCGGTCGGAACCGGCTTGGCCGCCGTTCATCATGGCCGGCTACGGCGCGCCACCTGTGGGCGAGGCCACCGAGGCGCGCTACAAGGAGATGGCCGACTGCGGGTTCAACGTGGTCATGGTCCCCACCAACCCAGCAAAGGAAATAGATGTCGCGGCCAATCGCCGGATCCTGGACGCCTGCAAAGCCACGGGCCTCAAGGCCATCATCAGGGACCCGCGGATCGTGGACGCGGATCCGGCGGCGCCTGACTTTGCGAAGAACCTGGATGCCGCCATCGCCGAATACTCGGGCCACCCGGCGCTGGCCGGTTACTACGTCAAGGACGAGCCGGAGGGCAAGGACTTCCCCCGCGTGGCGGCGATCTGCAAGTATCTCGCCGAGAAGGATCCGAAGCACCTCCCTCACGTCAACCTCTTTCCCAACTACTGCGACGCGCAGCGCCTCGGGGGCAGCTACGAGCAGCACGTGGGCCGATTCATCGAGCAGGTCAAGCCGCCGCTGGTGAGCTGGGACCACTACGCCCTCGAAGGAAAGGAGGACCAGTGGCGCCCCATCTACTTCGACAACCTGGAGATCGTCCGCCGGGAAAGTCTGAAGGCGGGGCTGCCCTACCTCCAGATCCTCCAGTGCATGCCCCACTGGAGTTTTCGCGATCCGAGCGAAGCCGAGTACCGCTGGCAGGTCTACACGTCCCTCGCCTACGGCTGCACAGGCGTGATGTACTACAGGTACTGGTCGAGAGGAGACATGGGTCCTGGGATCATCGAGTACAACGGCAAGCCGGGAAAGAGGTACGAGATTCTCCGGCGTCTCAACGCGCGCGTGAACGCGCTGGCCCCGACGCTGGTCAAGATGAAGTCCGCCGGGGTCTACCACAGCGAGCCGCTGCCGCAGGGCACGGCGAAGATGGCCGCCGATGCGCCGGTCAAGAAGATGGAAGGCGGCGAGATGGTTCTGGGCTGGCTCAAGGACGAGGCCGGGAGCGACTACCTTTTTGCGGTCAACCGCTCGTTCAAGGAGAAGCTCAAGGCGCAACTCACGCTGGACGCGGCGGTCAAAACGGTCGAGGAGATCTCGCAGGAGACCGGCAAGCCGCAGGCGGCCGCGTACGCGGCTGATACGCGCGTCCTCACAACTGATCTTGAGGCCGGCGAGGGACGGCTGTTCAAGCTGGCCAAACAGGAGGAAGGGGAGACCACGGAGATCAAGGGCGAAGGCATCATGGGGATGAAGGTCGAGGGGGTGGCCGTCGCGCCCGGCAAAATCACTGTGACCACCACCGGCGCGCGTTACGTCTTCGACGAGGCCTCCAACGAGATCGCCTGCTATCAGCGCATCGGCGCCGAGCGCCAGGTTGGAACGGTGAAATTCCCGAGCTCGCCACCGGACCTGCGGCTGGCCGAACTCAAGGTGGAAAAGGCCGACGCCGACGAATGCGCGCTCTCGGCGGGCAAGGTGCGCGTGATCGTGCGCAACGACTCCTACCTGCGCTTCTACGGCCTGGACGACAGGAAGCCGGTGATGGAGAACGCGCTCAAGAACGCCCGGCCGCGCAACTCGAGAAACGCCGCCGGCTTCTTCGACGGCAAAGGGGGCATGCTCGCCTACAGTGAGGTTCCGGCTTTCGCGGTCATGCCGCCCCGCGAGTTCGACTGGGACATGTACTTCGGCCTGCGCGCCAACCAACTGGGATCCGAGTGGGGCCTCAAAGGCACGGACCGGATCATCGAGGAGAACGTCAAGCGGGGCGTGACCCTCTTCGTCATCTGGTCCTCCAGTTGCTGGGAGACCGCGCAATACGACGCCAACAAGCCGTTCGTGCCCGCGGAGGAGACGGAGCTCAAACGGGTCATTGGGAAGATCCACGAGCTCAAGGCCCGGGTCATGCTCTACACCACCAACGGCGTGATCGGCGACCGCGCCACGCCGGACATCTTTCTCAAGCGCATGGGCGAACTGGTCGCCCAGTTCGGCGTGGACGGTGTCTACGATGACGAGGTGACGAATAACTGGAGCCGGGAGCAACTGTACGACTACCTTCGGGCTCAGAAGAAAAGCTTCCCAGAGCTGCTCTGCATCTTCCACCGGCCGCAAGACCCGCTGGCCGAGGCCTATATCGATGCCAAGGTCATCGGCGAGTTCGGCGGCTCGACGGTGGCGGACGAGATGGACTCCCGGCAGTGGAGCAATACGGTGGTGCTCTGGATCGTCGACCACAACATGGGGCGCACGGCCAAAGCGGTGGACACGTTGCTGGCCCTCCGCGCGCAGGTCTACTGGTCCTTCCTGCCGGGCAACGACCTGCCGGGCAATGCGGACTATACCCGGCTTTGGGACGGCTACTACATGCCGCGGCTGGACCTGATGCAACTTGAGCGCCTGCGCGAGACCGGCAAGATTGCCGAAGCCGACTACTCCGCGCGCAAGAAGGCCGCCGAGGCGCGCATCGCCGAGTTCAAGAAAGGCAAAGTCGTCCAGCAGGCCAGGGTGCCGCCGGGGCTGGGCGGCAAGTTCGCGGTCTCCAGCCAGGCCGGGAAGGTCTACAGCCCCAAGGGTTACGCACCCGAGCTGGCGGCCGACGGCTCCGTCACCACCTGCTGGCTGGCGGCCGAGAAGTGGGGGCATGAAATGAACTGGTTCAGCAACCACAAGATAACCCTGGATTCCCTGACCCAGGAATACATGGAGAAGGAATGGCTGCAGATGGATCTGGGCAAGGAAGTGGACCTCAAGAAGCTGCTCTACGACACGCACTACCCCGGCGCGGGGGAAAAGGAGGTCTGGCAGGAGGCTTTTCGGATCTCCGCGTCGGTGGACGGCAAGAGATGGCGGCCGGTCCTGGAGAAGAGCGGCCTGACCAAGGCGGAACGTTTCGAGGTGGCCCTGCCGGAGGTCAAGGCGCGCTACCTCCGGGTGGACGGCATCCACACGCAGAGCGCGCGCGTTCCGTTCTGGCACCAAGCCTACGTGACCGAGTTGCAGATCTACGACAAATGACGACCAGGGACCTCGTCTTGCGGAAGGAGTGCTGCAAATGAAGCATGCGTTCAGAAAGTCCCGGGCATGGGCAAGGATCAAGATTGCGGTCGCCGCCGGGCTGGTCATCGCCGGCAACGGAGCCGTGGCCGTCGCGCAGGCGGCATCGGGAAAGCTGGCGGCGTCCGAGCCGACGCTTGACCCGCCGTTCATCATCTCCCTCTGGTGCGGGCCGGACCGCAAGCATACCACGGTTGAGGCCTACAAGACGGTTGCCGATTGCGGCTTCAATCTGGTATTGCCGCCGGGAGACGGTTGGGCGGTGGACCTGAAGACCAGCCGCCAGATACTGGATATCTGCCAGCAAGTGGGGTTGAAGGCCCTGGTCGCCGACTCGCGGCTGGTGAATAACGAGGGCCGCCACAGGATAAAGCCGGCTGCCCCGGACTTCGCCAAAACGCTGGACGCCGTGGTCGCGGATTACTCCGGCCATCCGGCGCTGGCCGGCTACTACGTGGAAGACGAGCCCAGCGCCAAGGATTTCCCGGATCTGGCGGGCATCTTCCGGCGTCTCCGCGAGAAGGATCCGAAACATTTTGCCTACGTCAACCTCTTCCCCAGTTACGCCGGAAACGACCGGCTGGGCTCCAGGAACTTCGAGGATCACGTTGCCACCTTTGTCGAGAAGGTGCGGCCGGCCATCGTGAGTTGGGACCACTACCAGCAGATGAGCAACAACAAGGGGCCGGACTATTTCTCGGACATGGAGGACGTCCGCAAGGTATGCGTCAAGTCGGGGACGCCCTACTTTCAGATCATCCTGCTAACGCCGCACGGAGGCTATCGCGATCCAAGCGAGGCCGACCTGCGCTGGCAGGCATATACGACCCTCTGCTACGGGGCACACGGGATCATGTACTTCACGTACTGGCCGGTCATCGGCCCGGGCATTGTCGGGCCCGACGGCAAGCCGGGACCGAAGTACGATATCGTCAAGCGCATCAACATGAGACTCAAGGCCATGGCGCCGACGCTGGTAAAACTGAAATCCGCCGGGGTCTACCACTCCGAGCCGCTGCCCAAGGGCACGCAAAAGCTCGCAGATGCCGTGCCGGTCAGGAAGATGGAGGGTGGCGCCATGGTCCTGGGCTGGCTCAAGGACGAGGCTGGGGCCGACTACCTTTTCCTGGTCAACCGTTCGTTCAAGGACAAGATCAAGGCGCAACTTGCGCTGGACGCAGCGGTCAAAACGGTCGAGGAGATCTCGCAGGAGACCGGCAAGCCGCAGGCGGCCGCGTACGCGGCTGATACGCGCGTCCTCACAACTGATCTTGAGGCCGGCGAGGGACGGCTGTTCAGGCTGGCCAAGTGAACAGATGGGAGATCACGGTTTGTGGTGGTGCCGGACAACCTCCCCGAGATCGCGAGAAATGCCCTGCTGACGAGCGACGAATGTTATGCTGATTTCCCTCGACAACGTCACCAAGATTTACCGCCTGGGCGAGGTGGACATCCCGGCCCTCCGGGGCGTCTCCTTCCGGATCGAGAAAGGGGAATTCGTCGCCATCACCGGCGCCTCCGGCT
>JAZDKM010000242.1:0-3524 GCA_043803085.1 Planctomycetota bacterium | reverse complement strand
CTGTCGCAACATGGCCGGCAGGGGGTGCTGCGTATTCTTTCCAGGGCGCGGATCGGACAACACCGTCCTTGCGTTCTCCGTCAGACGGAAGGCTTCATCCAGTTCACGAAAGGGCAGCAACCCTGCGTCACTCGTGATCTTTGCCCCGTGGAATTCAAACCTGAGCTTGCCATCAAACTGCACACGAAGTGCTTGTTTTCTCCTGTCACCCATGGGGTGCTCCTGTCAAAAGGGCCGGAACCCCTCGAATCACAGGCCAAAGCTGCACGGGTCATACCATCGCGATCAGTTCACCTGGGAAATCCGGAAAGAAACGGCGAGGCAGGGGTCCGCACTGAGTGATACTTGAACAGCACGCTGGGGGTAGGCTCGCGTATGTTTTGCCCATCGGGCACACGGTGAGCGATGCCGCGGATCGCGCGGCGCTTGCGGCCGTTCCGCGAGGTGGGTTAGGATGCTCTGGGAGGTCGCGGCAAAAGGGGACAGGCACCTCGCTTCGCCGCGTTCTCGACATCACGGAGAGCCCTGACCCTAGCCCTCTCCCGAAGGGGGAGGGGTGGCGGTCCGGCTCGGAGCCAGTCCCCTTTTGCCACGGGCAGCTAGGTGTCGTATCCGTGGGCTTAACAGGAGCGTGTTCCTACCTTTGCTCTCCCAAACCGGTGAATATGCCCTCCGCGCCGTGGTCTATATTGCGCGGCGCGTCAACCAGGGTCCCGTGGCGGCCAAGGAAATCGCCGCCGAAACGAACGTCCCGTTGAAATACCTCCAGAAAATCCTGCGTGACCTGGTGCGCGCGGAGGTGCTCACCAGTGCCCGTGGGATCGGCGGCGGGTTCGTGCTCAGCCGGCCCGCCGCCGAGCTGTGCCTCTTGGACGCGATCCGGCCCTTCGAGGACGTCCTCCGGCGGCTGGGCTGCCCGTTCGGCAATCCGGATTGCGGCGTGGCGAATCCGTGTCCGGTCCACCATCAATGGAGCGGCATCGTAGCGGCCTACAAGTCGTTCCTTGAAAGCACCACGCTGGCGGACCTCCTCCCTACCCCCGCACGTCGCGTGACGAAAAGACGCAAGAACTGATACGCCGGGTATCGTCGCCTCCGCGCCCGGGGCCTTGACACCGACCCCCTGGAGTGAGATAGGGATGGGCCGGGTGTTCTTGAACCTGGTTGTGTGCTGCGCGGAATGCGGCGTATGTCCTCATCTCTGTCCCGCGGAAGCGCTGAGGGTCCGGCCGAAGTCCGTATGGTCCACAGTAGAGGAGTCCTAGCCATGGTACATGAACGTGTTGTGCAAGCGAGCCCGTCCTCCGTCCTCAAGGAAGAGCACCGGGTCATTGAACGGGTGTTGAGCGTGCTCCATTTTTTGGTCACGCGCGCGGAGGGTAAGCTGGGGTTCGAACGCGCGTCGTTCCAGCGTTGTGTGCAGTTCTTCCGCCTCTTCGCCGATGCCTGTCATCACGCCAAGGAGGAAGACCTGCTCTTCCCGGTCTTGGAGGCGCGCGGTATGCCGCGCGAGGGGGGGCCGATCGGCGTCATGCTCCAGGAACACACGCAGGCGCGACACTTGATCAAGATGATGGGAGAGGCCCTCGAAGCGGCCAAGACGCGAAATCGTGCGGCGGAGCTGCGTTTTCTGCGCACGGCCCGCGACTATCTCGCCCTCCTCAGCGACCACATTCAGAAGGAGGACTGCTGTCTCTTGAGGCTAAGTGACCGGGTTTTGACCGCAAGGGACCGGCTCGTGCTCGGGAAGAAGTTTGCCGACGCAGGCCGCCGCGCGTTTGAGGGAAAACGCCGCGAAGAACTGGAAGAAATGGCGGACCAATTGGAGAAGCAATGGTTGCTGAACTAGCTCGACTTCTCCTTGCTCCACAGTTGGGCCAGTTCGACCAGCACCTTCACGGCAGACTCGGTCTGCTCCAGGCAGGCAAACTCCAGCGGCGAGTGAAAGTTGTGCATACCCACCGACAGGTTCGGCGTGGGCAGGCCCATCTCGCTCAGCCGCGAGCCGTCCGTGCCGCCCCGGATTGATTGGAACTTGGGGGCAAGGCCCGCGTTCCGGATCGCCTGAGCAGCCAGGTCCGCTGCCCGCGGCTCCTTCGCCAGGTACTCGACCATGTTCCGGTATTGCTTGGTGACCTTCACGTCGATCTTGGCCTTGGGGAACTCGGCCATGATCGAGGCGGCGATGTTTTTGAGGACCTTGGCCTCGTCTTTGAGGTCGGCGGTCACGAAGCTCCGTAGCAGAATGCGGATCTTCACCTCGGGCACGCCGCCCTCGATGGTGTAGGGGTGCAGGAAGCCGTCGCGGCCGCAGGTCACCTCGGGGGCCAGCCGATGCCACGGCATCCGCGAGAGGAACTGGCCGGCCAGGCGGATGGCGTTGGTCATCCGCCCCTTGGCGAAGCCGGGATGGATGTTGACGCCGGTGATGGTAACGGTGGCCAGGTCGGCGGAGAACGTTTCGTTTTCGATCCCGCCCTCCCCCTCGCCGTCCAGCGTATAGGCGCAGGTGGCGTTGATCTTCTTGAGGTCAAGCTTGGAGGTGCCGCGGCCGACCTCCTCGTCGCAGGTGAATAGGATGCGGACAGGCCCGTGCTTGAGTTGCGGGTTGGCCATCAGGTAGGCCGCCGCGGTCACGATGGTGGCCACGCCGGCCTTGTCGTCCGCACCGAGCAGAGTGGTGCCGTCGGCAGTGATGAGCGTCTTGCCCTTCAGCACGGCCATCCCGTCGGTCTCGTCCACGCGGATGACCTTGCTCTTGTCGCCCGGCAGAACGATGTCTTTCCCGTCGTAGTTCCGGTGGACTATCGGCTTGACGTTCTTGGCCGTGTACTCGGGGGACGTGTCCATGTGCGAAAGCCACGCGATGGTCGGGGCCTTCTTCACGTTACCCGGGATGGTGCCCATCACGATACCATGCTGGTCGACACTGACCTCATCGAGCTTAAGCGCCCGCAACTCCTGAGTGAGGATCAGTCCCAGTTCCCGTTGCCCGGGTGAGCTCGGGTACTCGGTGGTATCTTCGACGGCGGTGGTCTCCATCTTCACGTAGCGGATGAAGCGATTCAGGAGCTCATTCACAACGCACCTCCACGGGTCAATGACCTTCTCTGGGTTCGGGCCTGCCGCGGACGTGGCTCCCTACACCGGGAACGCCCATCCCCACGGCGGGCGGGCTGGGGTAGTTCTACGGCATGGGGCCACGGGGTGCAACCCGGCGACCGTGACACTCAATTCTCTTCACAATGCTGTTGCAGGGTGGTGTCCGGTAGCCTAGAATGCCGATTCATGGAAAGTCCCGACGGCCGTTCGGGCAGCCGGCCCGGCCCGCCGCCGGTGGATGGCGTGGAACGCGGGGGGTTTCGGGCGCGCGAATACCCCCCGGAAAAACAAGACCTCAGCGACGAAGGTGAGCTATGCGCGGTGCGGGCATAGGCTTCAGCTTCATCCCGCCGGTTCTCTGCGGCCTGCTAGCGGGATCGCCGTTCACCCTTCAGGCCCGGGCGGAAGCCGAGACGACCACG
>JAZDKM010000241.1:0-2443 GCA_043803085.1 Planctomycetota bacterium | reverse complement strand
AGAGAGGCTCGGGTCCCGTTGGCGCGTGGTGGGCCTCTCGATCCTGCCCGGCTTCGCCGGGCTCGAGCGGCATCACGTGCACACGATGCAGCGTGAGCAATTCAACCTGGGAAACCACGTCCCCTATTACGCACCGACGGCGCTCGCAGGACCCGAGCCCGTGGCCACCCTCATCCTCCGCTTGACGGGCGTGGACATCGGGCAGTGCCCGGTGTGCCACGCGGGCGCCTGCGCGTCGTCGCTGTCTTCCGGCCGGGCCAAATCCCGGCCCCAGCCCTGGACCTCTCGTGCGTCCGCCCGTCGCGTGCCGCTGGCCCCGCGTGTCTCCGCCGGCCCTCCGGAGGCCCGGACTGCCTCCCCCGGCCCTCGGTCCACCCCCGGTCCCCGCTGCTGTCCCTATAGTTGGTGGCCACAAGGCCCTTCCCTTCGCCCCAGGGTTCGGATACAACGGATGTTCACCCCGCCGGTTTGAGGTAAGTTCGCGACGCTCATGGGGTTTTCTACGATTTTGCCCTGTAAAGTGTAGACACGTATATTCGAAATAATATCGTTTATTCCCCTTGTATTACGGAATAATTCGTATTACTATGTGGACATGCATATCGCCCGATCCCGCTGGCCCTCCAGCAACGGCAAGATCTACGAATCCATTTACCTCCGCGAGTCCTACCGCGAGGGGGATCGGGTCCGCAAACGCACTATCGCCACCCTCACCCATTGTGATCCCCAGGAGCTTGCCGCCATCGAGTTGGCCCTGACGCATAAAGGCAATCTGGCCGCCCTCGGCTCCCTCGAGCAGATTCACCTCCGCCAAGGCCTCTCCGTGGGCGCCGTGTGGACGGTGCATGAAACGGCCCGCCGGCTGGGCATCGCCCAGGCGCTCGGCCACGACTTCGCCGGCCAGCTGGCCCTGTGGCAGGTCGTGGCGCGGGTCCTGGAGCAGGGCTCGCGCTTGTCCGCCGTGCGGCTGGCCCAAAGGCACGCGGCCTGCGATGTGCTCGGCATCCGGCGCGGCTTTGACGAGAACGATCTCTACACCAACCTCACCTGGTTGAGCCAGCACCAGGCGACCATTGAGCAGCGGGTGTTTGCGGCCCGGCGCGGCCCGCAGAGCCCGCAGCTGTTCCTCTATGACGTGACCAGCAGTTACCTGGAAGGGGCGCAGAACGCCTTCGGGGCCTACGGCTACAACCGGGACGGCAAGAAGCACAAAATGCAGATCGTCATCGGCCTGCTGTGCGACGACCACGGGGAGCCGGTGTCCACGGAAGTGTTCCGCGGCAACACCCGCGATGCGGCGACGTTCGGCGCGCAGGTGCAGAAGGCCAGCCAGCGGTTCGGGTGCGAACGGGTGACGTTTGTGGGCGATCGGGGCATGATCAAGAGCGGGCAGGTGGAAGAGCTCGCGCGGGTGGGCTTCCACTACATCACCGCCATCCCCAAGCCGCAGATCGCCACGCTGCTGCGGACGGGGGTGTTCCAACTGGCGCTGTTTGAGACCCAGGTGTGCGAAGTCGAGCAGGACGGGGTGCGGTACATCTTGCGCCGGAATCCCCAGCGGGCCGCGGAACTCGCCGCGTCGCGGGCCGAGAAGCAGGCGTGTGTCGAGCGATTGCGAGCGGAGCGGAACGGCTCTCTGACCGCGCACCCCCGGGCCCAGGTGGCCACCGCCCTGCGGGCCGTCCGCGCCAAGATCGCCCAACTCCAGATCGGGGCGTGGCTGCAGGTCGCGGGGGACGGGCGCGCGGTGACGCTCCGGGCCGACCAAGCCGCCCTGGACGAGGTCGCGCGGCTGGACGGCTGTTACGTGATCAAGACCGACCTGCCGGCGAGCGCCGCCTCCACCCAGCTGGTCCACGAGCGTTACAAGGCGTTGACGGAAGTCGAGCAGGCCTTCCGCACCTGCAAGACGGCGCACCTGGAAACCCGCCCCATTTACGTGCGCACGCCGGACCACACCCGCGGGCACGTGCTGGTGGTGATGTTGGCGTACCGGATTCGACGGGAACTCAGCCGCGCCTGGACCGCCCTGGACGCCACCGTCGAAGAGGGGCTCACGCACCTCCAGACGCTCTGCGCCACGGAAATGACCGTGGACGGTGGAGGGAGTTGTCTGCGGATCCCGGAACCCAGCGCACCCGCGCAGGCATTGCTGAAGGCTCTGAACATCCACCTGCCGGACGCGTTGCCTCACAGGGCGACTCCTGTAGTCACGCGGAAAAAGTTGCCAGAGCGCCGCAAAGCCCGCTAGCGGCAACCGATTACCGGTTCTGTCCTACTCCGTCGAAATGGTGAACATCCGTTAGAATTTCAGCCGGCAGCGCTGACCAACCTCCTATTCGTCCTCGGCTTGTGTCTCACCGCGCTCCTGTCCAAGCGTCAGGATGAGTGCCGCGGTTGTCTTGATGCCGTTCAGGAATCCTTCCACGGTGAGGTTTTCGTT
>JAZDKM010000240.1:0-7587 GCA_043803085.1 Planctomycetota bacterium | reverse complement strand
GGTTCCCTCCCCGGCCCACAGTATCGCCTACCAGGAGGTTCCGGCGCGGTACCTCTGGATGTGGGGCGATTGGACCGGCTCCGGTTGCGAGTGGACCGGGTACCAGGAGCGTTGCGAGGGGCAGTTCAACACCGTCCCCGGCTGGCACGGACCCGATTTCCACTTCAACGTAGCCTTCGCCGATGGCCACGCGGCCATGGTGCAGATGCAAGGGTGTATCCGCCCAGCTCCCGACCTAGGTTTGCCTAACTATCCGACCGAGGAGTGCTCGGGGGACCCGTATTGGTGTTTGAGGTGCGTTACGTTCCGCGGCCCTGGGTGGCAGTTGGATACGCTGCCGGCAGAACCGGTACTTACGCCGTGGTTTTGGGCTGACAAGTCGTCTGTGGTGCCTGCCACTGCGCAAGGCGTGCCCTGAGGCCGGGAGCCCCACCGCTTGGAGATGGAAGAAGCAAATGGAGGCCAAAGAGAAGAAACCGAGTTTCCCCACCGTTTTGAGAAGCTGGCCCACCCAGCTTGGGCCGGTGGAACAGCCGCCGTTGACTGGACACCTGGGCCTTTCCACGTTTCATACGAACGATGCGCCGTCGTCCATCGCGCGTTTGCTCGACCTGGGCTCGGGGACACCGATGGCCTGTTTCAACGCTTCGGCAATTTGAGGGACGAATTCATGGACACACGCGACAGATTATGGAAGCAGGGCCGTCAGACCGGCGCCGGCGTCTTCCCGGGGTTTACTTTGGTGGAGACGGCTGGCACCGCGTCAGTCATCTTGTTTGCGCTGGTCGTTGTGGCTTCCGCGTCGCGGGGCACCCGCGAGCACGACCGCTTGACGGAGTGCCAGGCCAATCTGCGCGCCATCGGCCAAGCCAGCCTGGTCTACGCGGCCGAGGACCCTGGCGAGCTCATGATCCCCGTGCCGGTATGGCAGGTCTTGTACGATGCGTCCGGGGCGATTGAGTGGGGCGGTAAGTCGGGCCGAGGGCAATCGTACGTCCCCGGTGATCCGGCGATGTCTATCTTCGGCACGGCGGCCTATCGCGGGCCGGCTCACCGGCCGCTCAATTTCTACCTCTACAAGGGCGGCTTCGTGGACTACAAACCGATCGAGGGCGAGGCGAACCCCGGCCCCGGGAACGAAAACTACCTCCACGACACGCAATTGGATTTGGACATCTATCGCTGCCCGTCGGATACCGGCTATGCCGGCGGGGGGTTTCTGTACACGGCTCCCAGCGCCCGAGCGGACCGCAATGAACGGGCTTTTCGCGACGAGGGTCTCACCGCCTACGACCACTACGGCACCAGCTACGTCGCCAACACCTTCTGGATCAGCGGAGGACTTGCAGGTTCGCAGTTGAGCAGTATCTCGGTTTACCTTCAGCCGCTGTCCCAGGTCCCCGCTCCCGCGCACAGCATCGCCTACCAGGAGGTTCCGTCGCGATACCTTTGGATGTGGGGCGCTTGGGGCGGCTCGGGTTGCGAGTGGGCCGGATTCGAACAAAGGCTCGAGTGCAGGTTTTGCACCGTCCCCGGCTGGCACGACCAGCCTTTCAAGTTCAACGTGACGTTCGCCGACGGCCACGCCGCCATGGTGCAAATGCAAGGGTGTGCTCGCCCGTCACCCAACCTGGGCTTGCCTAACTATCCGACCGGGCTGTGCACGGAGGACGGGTACGAGTGTTTGAGGTGCGTTACGATCCGCGGGCCCGGGTGGCAGTTGGACACGTTGCCCGCCCCGCCGGTGCTGACGCCATACTTCGCGGACAAATCCGAGGGCGTTTCGTCCCCAACGGGCACCGGGCCGGCCAGGGGCGAACCCTAAGAAAGATGTTCGACCTCTGTTGACAAGGAGTCTGCCATGTTCAAACCATCGCGTCCGAATGCGTTCATCTTGTCGATGGTTGTCGCTGCGCTGTGGGTGACCTCGTCGGCCTATGCTCACACGGTGTTGTATGTGGATGCGGATGCCCCGGGCGGGGACAACGGTTTAAGCTGGCCCAATGCGTTCCTCGATCTGCAAAGGGCGTTGGACTACGCCGCTGCCCATCCGGATGTGTCGCATGTCCGTGTTGCCTCCGGCACCTACAAACCCGACCGCGGCACGCACGACCGGGCGGCCACCTTTCAACTGCTCAGCGGCGTGGCCGTCATGGGCGGCTATGCCGGGTACGGCGCGTTCAATCCCGATGCGCGGGATATCGCGCTGTACGAGACCGTTCTGAGCGGTGACCTGAACGGCAACGATGTTCCCCCTTCCGGGGGCATTAGCGACAACAGTTGGCATGTAGTGACCGGGAGCAACACCGACGCCTCAGCGGTGCTCGACGGATTCACCATCATCGCGGGAAACGCCGACGAGTGGACCTGGCCGGCGCTGGGGGGAGGCATGTATAACGCTTACGGCGGCCCAACCGTCGTGAACTGCAAGTTTCTTGGCAACCGCAGTTATTCGGGGGGCGGGGGGATGTTCAACGACCACAGCAGCCCATTGGTGGTCAATTGTACTTTCAGCCACAACCAGGGGGGTACTTCAGCAGGCACCACCGGTGGCGGCGTGTACAATTACACATTTAGTCATGGTCAACTTGTGAACTGCATTCTGTGGGGAAATACCAGTGGTGACTCGAGCACGTTGAACGATCAAATCTACTACCGGAACGGCACACCGCTGGTCAGCTATTCCTGTATTCAGGGCTGGACCAGCACCTGGGGCGGCACCGGCAACTTCGGCAGTAATCCAATGTTTGTTGATGAGAACGGCGCAGACAATATTTATGGCACGCTGGACGACGATCTACGTCTCGCGCCTGGCTCGCCGTGCAGCAACACCGGGGACACCGCTACCCTACTGAGCCTGCCCTACTATGACTACGAGGGCACCACCCGCATCAGACATTGCCGAGTGGACGTGGGAGTCTACGAGTCGGCCTTTTTCCAGAATGACTGCAACCTCAACCTGGTAAGTGACTTTTGTGACGTGGTTGGTGGAACCAGTCACGACTGCAACGGCAACAACGTTCCCGACGAGTGCGAGTCGCCGGCAGACTGCAACAGTAATGGCACTCAGGATATCTGCGACGTGGCGGCCGGTAGCCAGCAGGATTGCAACCGAAATGACGTTCCCGACGCGTGCGACATTGCTGCCGGCACCAGTACCGACGGCGACGCTAACGACATTCCCGACGAGTGCGTCCGTTTCGTGGATACCGATGCGACAGGGGCGAACAACGGTTCGAGATGGGCCGATGCGTATACCAGTCTGCAGGCGGCTTTGAGTTATGCCGCTGCTCACTCCGTCGTTGCGGAAATCCGCGTGGCCGCCGGAACCTATAAACCAGCCACGAGCGACCGGACTGCCAGCTTCCACCCGCTCAACGGCCTGGCCATCATGGGCGGCTACGCCGGTTACGGTCAGCCCGATCCCGACGCGCGGGATTTTCAATTGTACGAGACCATCCTCAGTGGCGACCTGGCCGGCAACGACAACGGTCCCAACGGCCGCGAGGAGAATAGCTATCATGTCCTCTCTAACATGAGCGGCACTACGCCCGCCTATTTGGACGCCTCGGCCGTGCTCGATGGTTTCATCATCTCCGGCGGCAATGCAACCTCATCCCCTGGATATTGGGGCCCGACGTGGGGCGGCGGAATGCACCTCGAGTATGGCTCGCCTACGGTCAGGAATTGCACCTTCTGGAACAACACCGCGGAATGGGACGGCGGTGCGTTGTGCAGCTTCCGCGGCGACCCGACCTTGATCAACTGCACGTTCATCGAGAACCACGCCGGTCACGACGGCGGCGGCATCTGCAACCGCGACGGCAACCTGACCCTGACCGACTGTCTTTTTGTCGCCAACACCGCCGACAACGACGGCGGCGGCCTGTTCACCGACGCCTACTGGGACGAGACCGGCAGCACGCTCGTTCGCTGTACGTTCCTTGAAAACGCCGCCGATCCTGCCAACGGCTTCGGCGGGGGCATGTGGAGCGGCGATGCGACGACGCTGGTCAATTGCATCTTCGGCCGCAATTCCGCCTATGCGGGGGGCGGAATGCACAACACCTGGAGCAATGCCTCCTTGGTCAACTGCACCTTCGCCGGCAATGCGGGCGTCGACTTCACCGGCGGGTTCCTCACCGACGGTTTTACCAGTGTGGCCTCGTTGACCAACTGCATCTTTTGGGACAACAGCGACAGCGGCGGCATCACGGATGAGCCCGCCCAGGTGGCCGCGCTGAGCGGCCAACTCGCCGCCAACTATTGCGCTATCCAGGGCCTGACCGGCGCGTTGGGCGGCACGGGCAACCTCAACTTCGATCCGCTCTTCGTGGATGCCACGGACGACGACTATCACCTGCAACCGGGCTCTCCCTGCATCAATGCCGGGGACAACGCTGTTGTCGGTCTGCCTGCGGAGGATTACGAGGGCGATCCCCGTGTGCAGCAGTGCCGCGTGGACCTCGGGGCCGACGAGACGGCGTTCTTCGGCGATTGCAACGCCAACGGCACCTCCGACGCCTGCGACATCGCCGCGGGCACCAGCCTGGACTGCGACAGCAACGGCATGCCCGACGAGTGCGGTACGGACTGCAACGCGAATAGTATCCCGGATGACTGCGACCTCGCCGCCGGAACCAGTGCCGACTGCAATGTCAACGAGACGCCCGACGAGTGCGATATCTATGCCGGAGTCAGCCCCGACGAGAACCACAACACCGTGCCGGATGAGTGCGAGGCCGCGATCCTTTACGTCAAGAAGGACGCCACAGGAGCAAACCACGGTACCAACTGGGTAGATGCGTGCACCGACCTGCAACGGGCGCTGGCGGTGGCCGCCGGGCCCGGCCACGCGGTGCAGGAGGTTTGGGTCGCTGCGGGTACCTACCACCCGACCGCCGACGGCGATCGCACGGTCAGCTTTGCGCTAGTCAACGGCGTTGCGCTTTACGGCGGCTTCGCCGGCGGCGAGACCGACCTCTCCGAGCGCGACCCGGCTGTTCACATGACCGTGCTCAGCGGCGACCTCCAAGAAAACGATGCCGGCACAGAAGGCCTGAGCGACAACAGCCATCATGTCGTGACGGCCGACATCGTCGACGCAACGGCCGTGTTGGACGGATTCGTGCTTACGGCGGGCAACGCGGACCTCGAACCCCACACCGCCGGCGGCGGGATGTTTGTCCAGGGTGCCCATCCAACCCTCGCGAACTGCACCTTTCGCGCCAACCGGGCCGTCGTAGGCGGCGGGCTGTATATTGAAGACGACAGCCCGACGGTGATGAGCTGTACTTTCGGCGGTAACTGGGCCGAGCTCCGGGGCGGCGCGCTCTACAACGAGTGTGGCAACCCCGTCGCGGTCAACACGGTTTTTTCCGGAAACTCGGCCGAGGTCCGCGGTGGGGCGATTTACAATTCCAACGTGAGCCGCCCGACGTTTACCAACTGTACCATCGCTGGTAACATCGCCGAGGAGACCGGCGGGATTTACGGCGGGTACGGCAGCAGTGCGACGGTGATCAACTGCGTCCTGTGGAGCAACAGCGACCTTGGCGGCTCCGATGAATCCGCGCAGATCGGTGGGGTACCGCCGGCGGTCAACTACTCCTGCCTGCAAGGTTTGATCCCCGGTCCGGGCGGCCTGGGTGGGACAGGTAATATCGGCGCAGACCCACGCTTCAGGGACGCCGATGGACCCGATGGCGTCCCCGGCACCGCAGACGACGATCTGCAGCTTGCCGCTGGCTCGCCCTGCATCGACGCCGCCGACAACGAGGCCGACATCGACGCCAATGCCTCCGGCGTGCAGCCCTTGCCCGCCACCGATCTGGCCGGCAACCCGCGTTTCGTTGACGACCCCACCACCGCGGATACCGGGCACGGTACCCCGCCCATCGTGGACATGGGTGCCTATGAGCAAAAGGATTGCAATGCCAACGGTGTGTCGGATAACTCTGACATCATTGTGGGGACGAGCCACGATTATAACACCAATGGCATCCCTGACGAGTGCGAGCCGGACTGCAACTTTAATGGTCTTCCCGATGCTTGGGACATCCACGCGGGCACCAGCCAGGACCTCAACAGCAACGGCATTCCGGATGAATGCGAGCCGGACTGCAACCACAATAGCACGCCGGATGCCTACGAGATCGCCACCGGCTCGGCCGTCGACTGCAACACCAACGGCCTACCGGACGCGTGCGAACTGCCCACGGCCCACAATTGCTGTGAGACAACCCATGGGCCGGGTTGCAGCGATCCGGTTATCGAAACCTGTGTATGTGTCGTTGACCCTTATTGTTGTGCGACGGCCTGGGATCGCCTCTGCGCCGGCGAAGTGGAGAGCGAAGGTTGCGGTTCATGCGCCTTCGTTGAAGATTGCAACACCAACACTGTTCCCGACGAATGCGACCTCGGCGCGGGTACCTCGCCGGATGCCAACAGCAACGGAACTCCTGACGAATGTGATCTCGCCAATCCGATAAGCGCCTGTCCGCCGGATCAAGCGACCCTGTGGCGGACCCAGAAAAACTGTATCCGGCTGACGTTTGATGACAACATCACGGGGCCGACGGCTGCCGGGCAAGTTCTGATCCGGGAGCTGCGACCGCCACCCGAGCTCTTCGGCCCTGACCTGTCTGCCGGCTTCACCTTCACGGTGGAGAACGACGGCGGCGGGAATCCGCGGATTCTCCGCATCAAGGACAATGCCGCCAACTTGAGCCATCGGAAGTGGTACGGGATCACCAACGCCGGCGATTGGACTGCGGCTGCGAGCTTCGAGGTCCATTACGTGGTGCTGATGGGCGACGTGAACAACGACGGTTTCGTGAAGAACGCGGACGCCAGCGCGATTTATCCGCACGTATCGTCCCAGCGGGTTCCGGACTGTTGCGCCTGGGAATATGATCCCACCGACCCCACCGATCGCGGCCGCTTTGATCTCAATGGGGATTGCTACGTGAAGAACGCGGACGCCAGCGCGGTGTATCCGAGGGTGTCCTCCCTGGGGAAGCCGACCAAGCCCAGCGGACACTAGAAGAAAAGTCGAAAAGAAGAAAAGTCGAAAGAAAACGTCAAAACGTCGAAATCGGAAAGTTGGGTGCGCGAGCGCGCACCCTACGCCTACTCGAACGCATAGGACCTAAACCACCCCGCCGCGGTGCCGAAAGCGCCGCGGCGGGCCTTTTGGGGGATTGATTTCCACGCCTCCAGGCGGGAAACTGGGGAGTGCGGCATAGCTATCGTTTTGGGCGGGCGTGCCGGACGCGAGAAACATGGCCACGAAGACGTGGCCATGCCACCCTCGGCGAGAAAGATGGCCACGAAGACGTGGACAGGCCACCCTCGAATTGAAACTCGCGGTTCTGGTTCCGGAAGGAGTGAAACACTGATGGCACGGATCGAGTTGCCTCCCGAACAGTGGATGGACCACCCGGCGTTGGCCCGCGAAACGTATACGCGGATGTCCCACGAGGGCATTCTGCTCGCGGCGCTGAACGCGGCCGGGAAACTTAACCCCATGACCATCGGCTGGGGTCTCTTCGGGTGGGTCTGGGGCCGGCCCCTGTTTACCGTGTT
>JAZDKM010000239.1:0-18318 GCA_043803085.1 Planctomycetota bacterium | reverse complement strand
GCAGGATGGCCTCGTCGAGCAACCACGGCTTGTTGGTGGCCCCCACTAAGAGTAGCGCTCGGTCCCCCTTGCGGTCAAATCCCTCCAGTTCTTGCAGGATTTGAGGCACGACCCGGGCCATCACCGTCGAGCCGTCCGACTTCCGCCGCGGCACCAGGGCCTCGATCTCGTCGATGAAGATGACCGATTTGGGCTCGGCCTTGGCGGCCTCAAACAGCTTTCGGACGTTTTGCTCGGCCTCGCCGACCCATTTGCTCATCACCTGGGCCGGGCTGACCACGAAGAAGGTGGCGTCGATCTCCTTGGCGATGGCCTTGGCCATCATGGTCTTGCCCGTGCCCGGCGGGCCGTAGAGCAGCACTCCCCCGCCCACTGGGATGGCGTAGCGCTGGGCCAGTTCCGGGTGCGTGAAGGGATAGAGCATCTTGAGGCGGATCTCTTGCTTCACGTCCTCCAAGCCGGCGATGTCATCGAAGCCCACGTCGGGCTTCTCGCGGACGATCCAGTCGGAGGCGTCGGCCCCGCCGCCTTCTTCGTCTTTCACCTTGGCCCGCGCGCCGCGGGGCTTCCTGCCGCTCTTTTTGGCGCGGTCGCACTCCTTGGCCAGATCGACCAATTCGCGGGCGATCTCCTCGTGCTGGCGCCGGGCCTCGGACGTTTTGGCGCCCTCAGCCAACTCGATCATGCACTCCGCCGCCTCGACCAGATACGTCTTGGCGGCGGCGTAGTCGCCGGCCTTGTAGGCCGAGAGACCCTTGCCCTTGAGGCGTTCAAATGTCTCGAATGAAACGGCCATTCTTGTAGGGTGGGCATCGCCCACCGAGGTAGGGCGGGTTTCACCCGCCTTTCACTCGCGCCTTGTCTCTACCTTGTTCACCATGGCATCGTGCTGTCGGCCTTCCACGAAGGCGCGAAGCCCGCTGATGATCACGTATCCGATGTCGGCCTCCTGCAGCTGGTGTTCCAGGTCGCGCAGCGTCTCCCACACCGGGCCGGTCTTCTCAAAGAACATGCCCGCCTCCGTGATCCAGTGCCAAGTCGATCGTACCACTATAGTCCTGCCGGCGGGTAGAGCCCGCCCAGGGCATCCTATGCCTGGGGTAGGCATCTCCTCTCGCCCGACGCGACCGGTTAATCCAAAAAGCTCAGTACCTTATCCACTTCGCGTTTGCTGCCCAGGATGAGCGACGTACGCTCGTGCAGGGCGGAGGGTTGCTTTTCGAGGATGCGCGTCTTGCCGTCCGAAGCAGCGCCGCCGGCCTGCTCGGCCAGGAAGGCCAGCGGGTTGGCCTCGTACATCAGCCGCAGCTTGCCCTGGGGCTGCTTGGCCGTCGGCGGATACAGGAACACCCCCCCGTGCAGCAGCGTACGGTGAAAGTCGGCCACCAGCGACCCGATGTAGCGCAGGCTGTAGTGGCCGGCCTCTTTGGTCTTGGCCCACTCCAGATAGCGCTGGTACCCCACGGGGAAGGTGTTGCGGTAGGCCTCGTTGACGCTGTAAGTTTTGCCCTCGGCCGGCATCTTGACGTTTTCGCGGGTCAGCACGTAGGCCCCGAACGACGGGTCCAGGGTGAACATGTGCACGCCGGCGCCGGTGGTGTAGGCCATCACCGTGCTGTTCCCGTAGACCACGTATCCGGCGGCCACCTGGTTGATGCCGGGTTGCAGGACTTCGGACAACGGCGTGTCCCGCCTGGGGATATCCGGCCGACGCTGCATGATCGAGAAGATGGTCCCGATGGAGACGTTCACGTCGATGTTGCTGGAGCCGTCCAGCGGGTCGAAGAGCACGACATACTTGCCCTTCTCGCCGACATCGCGGGCGACGATCGGCTCGTCGTCCTCCTCGGACACCATAATGCCGACGTTGTCACGATAGCCCAGACAGCGGATGATCGTCTCGTTGGCGATACGATCGAGTTTGTGGACCAGTTCACCCTGCACGTTGGAGGTGCCGGTTTCGCCGAGGATGTCCTTGATTCCGGCCTGACGGACGTACGACTCGATGATTTTGGTCGCCAGGGTAATGGCGCCCATCAGCCAACTGAACTCGCCGGTGGCCGTCGGGTGGTTGCGCTGCTGCTGCTCCAGAACGTGGTTGCCAATCGTAATAATGGGTTTGGGGAAAGGAGAAGAGGACCTCATGGCGTTTATCTCCCAACAAAAGGTATGTGCGTTTCAACCGTCACCCTACCCTCCGGTGTCGGTAATTTCAATACCCGCGCGGCCGCTGCGGGCACTAGCAGTCCGTGGCAGAAGTTGTGGCACAGGCTTCAGCCTGTGTTTCCGCGGGCGCTTGGATGCCCGTGCCACACCGCTCTTGGCCACCTTCTCCACGGGCTACTACGGCCGGCTGGCACGCCGTTTGCAGCATTCCCGACAGCTTCCACCATCCCCCCCGGGGGGGGGCACGAAAGCTGGGTGGGAACCGGTTAAACGACCGGCGAGGCCGGCGGTTCCGCGTTCGGGTTTGTGGCCAACGGTCGAGGGGTGTGAAATTGCGCTTCGCCCGTGGAAGGTCCCCCATCGCCTAGATTGAACATGCTCAAACCTCCGTCAGGGGGAGGTCTCCTGGCGGTCAAAGGAAGGATTGTAACGTATTTGTATGGCGAATCACACCGGCCGGTCGCTACGGCGTTTCGGGTGTGAGACGGGTCTCGTATGAGGAGAAGCGTTATGGCGAGTGCAGTGGACACCTTCATGGCAGGTGTGATCGCGAAGAACCCCGAACAGAAGGAATTCCACCAAGCGGTCCGCGAGGTGGTGGAATCCTTGGTCCCGGTGCTGGACAAGCACCCCGAGTACCGCAAGGCCAAAATCCTGGAGCGGATCGCCGAGCCGGAACGCGTGATCCTGTTCCGCGTCCCCTGGCTGGATGATGCCGGCGAGGTGCAGGTCAACCGCGGCATGCGCGTCGAGTTCAGCAGCGCCATCGGCCCCTACAAGGGCGGGTTGCGTTTCCACCCCTCGGTGAACCTGGGCATCATCAAGTTCCTGGGCTTCGAGCAGATTTTCAAGAATGCTCTGACCACCCTGCCCATGGGCGGCGGTAAGGGCGGCTCCGACTTCGACCCCAAGGGCAAGAGCGACAACGAAGTCATGCGCTTCTGCCAGAGCTTCATGAACGAGCTTTTCCGCCACATCGGCGGCGACACCGACGTGCCGGCCGGCGACATCGGCGTCGGCGGACGCGAGATCGGCTTCATGTTCGGCCAATGGAAAAAGTTGGTGAACCGCTTCGAGGGCGTGTTCACCGGCAAGGGCCTCACCTGGGGCGGCAGCCTGATCCGTCCCGAGGCCACCGGTTACGGCCAAGTCTACTTCGCCCAGGAGATGTTGGCCACGCGCGGCAAGGACTTCAAGGGCAGGCGCGTGGTCGTCTCCGGGTCCGGTAACGTGGCGCAGTATGCGACCGAGAAGGTGCTCCAGCTCGGCGGCACGGTGCTTACCTTCTCCGACTCCAACGGCTTCATCCTGGACGAGGAAGGCATGGACCCGGCCAAGCTGGGCTTTGTGATGGACCTCAAGAACAACCGCCGCGGCCGCATCATGGAATACGTGAACAAGTATCCCAAGGCCCACTATCAGGCCATCGAGTTGAACGCCAAGTGCAACCCGCTGTGGCAGGTGAAGTGTGACGTGGCTCTGCCCGGCGCCACTCAGAATGAGATCAACGAGCTGGACGCCGGCAACCTGGTGAAAAGCGGCTGCTACTGCGTCTCCGAAGGGGCCAACATGCCCACCACGCCGGAAGGCGTCAACGTGTTCATCGAGAGCAAGATTCTTTACGGCCCGGGCAAGGCGGCCAACGCCGGCGGCGTGGCCGTCTCCGGTCTGGAGATGTGCCAGAACTCCATGCGGCTGTCCTGGTCGCGCGAGGAGGTGGACGCCAAGCTGCACAACATCATGAAGAGCATCCACAAAAACTGCCTGGACACCGCCGCGGCCTACGGCACGCCGGGCAACTACGTCAACGGCGCGAACATCGCCGGCTTCCTCAAGGTGGCCGACGCCATGATGGCCCAGGGCTTGGTCTAAACCGACCCGGGTCCTTCTTCAACATGCTTGCGGGGGCGAAGCCGGTCCACCGACTTCGCCCCCGCTTGTCTGCGCATCCGTGGCGGAAGTTGTGGCCCAGGCTTCCAGCCTGTGTGCGGGCGCTTGGATGCCCGTGCCACACCGCGCTTCGTCACTTTCACCACGGGCTGATAGGAAAGGGGCCGGCCCCCGCTGGGGACCGACCCCCTGTCTCAATCTCCCATAATGGTCGTCACAGCCCTAGGAGGACTGTGCCTAGCCCCGGCGACGGAGCAACGCCAACCCGCCCAGCGCCAGCACCGACAAGGTGCCCGGCTCCGGAATCACGGTGATGGTCCCCTCCTCGTACCAGATCACCTCGTCGAAACCGGTCGGGTGTTTGGCGAAGCCTTCCGTCTCATCGGGTGGAATGAGCGTGTAGCTCAACGAAATCGGAGTCACACCGATGGCATCACCATGGAACGTCAGCGTGGCCAGCACGAAGTCCACCCCGGGCCCCACCACGGTGGGGATCGGCGCCAGGCCGGCCAGACCGTCCCCATCCGGCGTGTACACCCAATCCCACAAAGAACTGTTGATCTCGACGTCGATCAAGGACGCGATCCCTGGGGTCTCGATCGTCAAGTCCAGACCCCAGGCGATGATCGGCAGGGTGAAATCGGCGATGATGTTCACTTCCACCGTATCGACGATCGCTAAATCGATGACGGAGTCCTGGGCGTCAAAGCCCACCGTCACCTCCGCCTCCACCGGGCTGGTGGCGCCGAAGACCACCGCAAGGGCCATACACGTTACCAAACTTTTCCACATCATTCTTACGCCTCCTCGCATCATTACGATGCGTCAAATACTCCTCGTTTCACAAGACCCTGCGGGTCCTCCTAATCGGCCGTGGGTACGGGACTTTCCTGCGGCTGCCCCGGTGGCGGCTGCTCCGGGCCGGTCGGCCCTTTGGGTTTAGTGGGGGGCTTCGGCGGAATCACGAAGACCTTCCCATTGGCGTCGTAGTAGCACTGCCGCCACGTCGCATAGTCGGGCTGGCCGACCACCCCGTTGTGGTTGTAGTCCGCGCACGGGTTGTACGGCGGAACACCCTCACCAATGGAATGTCCGAACGCGGCCCGGAAGATGGCGTAGTCGGTGCCGACTCCCGGCCCGTCCACGTCGCCGTCGTTGTCCAGATCGCCGCACAACTCGCACTCATCGGGAATCCAGTTCACGTCGCAGTCCAGGCTGGTCCCGCCGCTGCTCGCGTTAATGTCGCACTCGTCCGGCACGCCGTTCGTGTTGCAGTCATTGGCCGGCGGACCGGTGAGGCCGTCCACCACGATCAGATCGAGGCCGCCCTGAGCCCCGTCCACGCCCACATACCGCAAGCCGATGCGGAACGTGCCGGCCGGAGCCGGGAAGGTGTAGGAGAAGTCCTCCCACACCCAGTTAGTCACCCAGTTGTCCTCGTCCAGTTGAGCGATCAGGATGTCATCGCCGCCGCCGACCGCACCGATAACGATCCACGCCTCCACGTCGTAGTTGTCGTACGGGGTGATCCCCCAGTAGACACTGCCCATGGTCCAGCCGGTCAGGGTCACCGGCCCGCTCAAGGTCAGCGCCGGAGTGAGCAGCCACTCATCCTGCGGCGCCAAGGCCGGGTCGTAGACGCAGTTGGCATGCATCACGCCGTCGGGTAGTGGCGGTACTCCAGTGTAGGCGTGCCAGGTGTAGCCGGGGTTGGTCACCACCGTGGTCCAACCCGTCGGCGGGAAGGTTCCTTCGAAGCTCTCATTGACCACAACGGTCTTGTCCTCGTCGAACAACTGGCACTCGTCCGGCGTGCCATCGCCCTGGCAGTCCTCGCTGGTCCCGGCGGTGATGTCGCACTCGTCCACGATACCGTTCGCGTTGCAGTCGTGATCGACCAGATCGCAATCGTCCGGCTTGAAGTTGCCGTTGCAGTCGTTGTCGACCAGTTGGCACTCGTCGGGGATGCCGTCCGGCTGGCAGTCGCCACTGGTCCCGGCGGCAATGTCGCACTCATCGGCGATGTCATTGTTGTTGCAGTCGTCTTCGCACTCATCCGGGATCAGGTTGGTGTTGCAGTCGCGGCTGCACGCCGGGTACGGATCGGTGCAGATCGGCGGCACGTCGCAGACGTCCGGGATGCCGTTGCCGTTGCAGTCGCCGCCACCCGCAGCCCCACCCTCGGCCCGGACCAGCCAGTTGCCTTCCAGACCGGCGATGGTGTCGATGTTCACCGGGGCCACGTCCCCTCCATCCAGATCGTTCGGATCGAGGTTATACGTGCTGTCGCCCGCGATCCAACTCTGGCCATTCAGGACGCTGTCCTGGTCCACGGACGCCGGGTAGTAACCCGCCGCGTGCGAGATCATCGCTCCGGCGAAGAAGCTGGTCCCTACCGGTCCCACGGCCGCCGCCGGAACCACAGCCACCGTGGTCAGGATGTCAGCGTCCGCATTGGCCACCACGGTCGGCGCCGAACCCAGCACCAGGCCGTCGCTCGGGTTGCCGTCGCCGTTCGGGTCGCTCCAGACGTAGACGGTGGTGGCCGTCCCGTTTGGAACCGAGCCCCAGGCCAGGCTGATCGAGATGATGCCCTCGCCGCCGGCGACCACCACGAAGTGGTTCATCCAGGCGATCTCACCACCGTTGGTCAACCCGATGGAGTTCTCGTGCGTGCCGTCATCCCAGACATAGGTGACGCGGGCCTTGCCCCCTACCTCGCACTCGTCGGGGATGCCGTTGGTCTGGCAATCCTCGCTCTGCCCGCAGGTGGGCACGCTGGCACAGGCCCCGTCGCAACTGATATCGCACACATCGGGGATGCCGTTTTCGTTGCAGTCCGGATCGCACTCGTCGGGCACGCCGTTGCCGTCCAGGTCGTTGCCGACCAACTGGCAATCATCGGGGATGCCGTCGGGCTGGCAATCAGGCATGCCGCCCAAGATGTCGCACAGGTCGTCGATGCCGTTGGTATTGCAGTCCAAGCCGCTGCACGTCGTGCCGTTTCCGGCGAACGTCCCACCGGATGCCGTACACGCATCGCCATAAGTCACGTAGCAGCCTAGCGTCTCATCGCAGCAGGCGCCCTGGGCACAGCCCGTCGAGGCGGCGATCGTCAGGGTGAAGTCGGTCAGGCAGGCCGGCGCCGGATAGGTGTCCACCATCACGGTGTACGTACCCGGCATGAGCACGCGGTTGGCCATCGTCGCCACCGTCCCCGAACTGCTCGCCACCGCTATGCACGGGTTGCCGAGCGGGCAAACGTTGTCCAGACCGATACCGATCCAGTTGTTGCTCGTGGTGTTGCCCGTCGCGACGATGTTCACGCACACCGGCTCGGTGACGGTCAACTCGTAGAGGATGTCTTCACCGCCGTCGTAAGAGCCCATGCAGGTGTCGGCGTAGTCGTTGCCGCGTCCACAAGTGTACTGGTTTGGATCCGTGTACGGCAAGTCCGCGGGCAGATCCACCACGATGGGCGCGCAGCAGTCATCGCCCGGCTCGGGCTGCGGGCACGGGTTCGGGTCGCAGGTCGTCCCGTCGCACAAATAGGTACCGCCGGCCGCGGCGCAGGCGTCGGCCGTCAGAACCTCGCACGCTCCGCACGTGCAGCAGGCCCCGGTGGCCCCGGGCGTCAGGCACTTCAGGTCGAAGGTGGTCAATCCGCCGCCTTCGTACGTGCCCCAGTCGCCCACCTGGAACCAGTAGGTGGTCCCGATGCTCGCCGTCGTGCTCCAGGTCCCCGGATCGTCCGGCGTGTCCAGGCAGGCCGCTTCGGTCAGACTGCTGCAATCCGGACCCGTGTAGATCCCCATGACCCCGTCATACGACGGGGTAGTGAACGACACCGTCAGCGCACACTCGGCCGTTGGGGTATAGCTAAACCAAACGTCGTTTTGGGTCATTCCCGTGGAACTGCCGCCGCCGCAGCTCGGGGCCGGCGGGGATGCGGTGGACAGATCGTTGTTGAACATCACGTCGTAGCACGCAGTGGTGATGCCCAGCGCCGTCCCGCAATCCTCGTTGGTAATGAAGATCGGGCACTCGCTGGCGCAGGTCAGGTTCAAGGTCCAGTCGCCGTCGTACAGCGTCTGGCAGTCGAACGCGGTGATGTTGTCCACGCAATTCGGCCACGGCTCATAGCAGCACCGTCCGGTCGGCAGCGTACACTCGGTGAAGGTCAGATCGAAGTTCGGGATGCAGTATGGGGACGGATAGGTGTCCACCATGACCGTGTACACCCCCGGCTCCAGGTGCGTGCAATCGCTGGTCATCGGCGTGCCGCCGGACTGGGTCTTGAACAGGATGCACTGCCCCGTACCGCCCGGCGGGCAGGTATCGTCGAGCAGGAAGCCCGGCCACGTCGTGCCCTTCGGGTCCAGCGTGATGGCGATGTTCATCGAACCGGTGACGGTCACTTCGTAGATGATGTCCTCACCGCCGTCGTAGCTGCCCAGGCAGGTATCCTGATAGTCGCTGCCCATCCCGCAGTTGGTTTGGTTGGCGCGGGTGAGGATCCCGAAGCCCGGCGTCAGCGAGACCAGCGCCGGATTGTCGCAGTTGGCGCCGGGCTGCGGACACGGGTTCGGGTCGCAGTCGGTGGCGTCGCCCCAATAGGTTCCGCTGGCGAGCCCGCAGTCGTCCGGGGTCTCCAACGAACAGGAGCCGTCATCGAAGCAGCAGGCCCCCGTGCAGGGATTCGGATCGCAAAGCGAGCCGGCTCCCTTGAAGATCCCGCCGCCGTTCGTGCAGATGTCCTCCGGGAGGACCGCACAGCTCCCGCCATTGCAGCAGGCGCCTTCATCCGGGGGCTCTTTCACGTCGATGGTGTAGTCCTCAGTCTCGCCCCAGGTGTAGGTGCCGCAGGGCAGGGTGAGCAGTTCGGTGCCGCCCTCGCGCACCACAACGCGCATGCGCGTGGAGCCGATCAGCGCAGTGACCGGGACCGTGACGTTCCCCGAAGCCGTGTTCGGACAGGGCGTCGGCAGCGTACTGCTAAACACCTGCTCGCCCGGATCGGTGAAGTCCAAGTCCTGGTTCCAGTCGATGTACACCTTGGTCCACTTGCCGTAACAGCCGCCGCAGGTGCTGCCCACGACGCTGATCGGATAGGTCCGGCCCGGCACGACCTCAGTGGCCATGGTGGTGAAATCCGAGTACGTAGCGCAGGCCACGCCGCTATCGTTGTTGATCGTGACAAAGTGGACCTCTTTGCAGAGCGAGTCGGCGCTGCTGGTCGGATAGGACGGGCAGTACGCCGGGACCGCCACGACGTTGATCGTATACGGTCCAAACGCCAGCGTCGGATCCATCAGCACCGGATAGTAATAGGTCCCGGCCGCCAGGCCCCGCCAACGAATGGTCAGGTTGCCGTCGCCGCACGTCGTGGTCTCGTAGGTGCCCGCCGCCGTGACGCCCGTGCACGGGCATCCGGTGGCGAAGTTCAACCAGGCATTCCCAAACGCCGGCGTGGTCCCGCAGTAATCCAGCGTGACGTCCCAGTTGGCGTAGCCAGTGGGCAGCGTGATGGCATGCCACACCTGGCCGCCGGCGAAGCTCGCGCAGTCGTTCGTCGCTCCGCGGGTGTCGCCGGTGAACGTTTCCGGAACGTCCGGCGTCAGCGTCACTGGGGTGACCGCCCCACAGTTGTCGTTCCAGGGTGGGCAGTAGAACGCGGGGCAGCTCTGCCCTCCGAACCACGTGCCGCCCAACGCCGTGCACTCAGGCTGGGTGTCGGTGGCCACACAGACGTAGTCCACGCAGCACGCCCCGGTCGACGGCGGCGGGAAAATGAACTGCGCCCGCGGCACACTCGTCGTCCCGTACATGGTCGGGTTGGGGCTGCCGCAAGTCCAGTTCAGCGGATCGCCGTTGCAGCTATCACAGTAGGCGTACTTGGTGCGGTTGCCCGTGCCGGTGAAGCTGTAAACCGCTCCGCCTCCAGTATACGCGGCGTTGTTGAAGCTGACGTCCACCTCCAGGTTGCTCGTCCCGTTGTAGGTGAACGGTGTGGTGAAGGTAAACGTCTTCCACCCGGTCGGGGTGCTGAGGGTCGTCGTTGCCTGGTAGCAAATCGTCCAACCCGTGTTCTCAAAGCAGTACGGGGTCGTGTACGCCGAGAGCGTGGTGTGGCGCATGCGAATCGTGAAGTTCGTCAGCGCCATACCCGAGACCGTCGACACGTAGTAGCGGATCCCGTTGATCTGTCCGCCGTCGCTGCACGCGAACTCCGACGCCAGGTAGATCGTCGTGCACCGCCGATCGTGCCATGATGTGCTGGTCATGTAGGTCCAGCCCGTCACGCCGGCCCCGTTGATGTCCTTATCACCCAAGCACGCCGCCCGTACTTCCCTCCCCTCCTGGGCGCCCTCGGCGTCCTGGTCGGTTTCCACGGGGAAGATGGATTCCGGCGTGGCCGGCGTGTCCGGTGGCTCCTCCTTGCCTTCCGACTCTTTCTGGGCCTCTTCCCAGATCCAGCCGTCCGGACGCTTCTCGTCGGGCAGGCTGGCGGTCTTCCTGATCACGGGGACGGGGTTGGTGGCCAACTCTGTCGATCCCCCCCCCGCGCTCGCCTCGTCCGCGCTCTTTGCATTCGGCGCGGGTTGCGACCCGGTGGCCGCCACCAGCACGCCCGTACACAAGAGTACGGCGGCCAGCATAAATACCTTCGACTTCCAACTCATCTTTGTACCTCCTCTAAACCGTGTCCGTTAGCACGCCTAAAAACAACGATATATTCCTATCCGTTCGAGCGGCCCACACGGACCGCCGTCGAATTCCGTCGCCGTTAAGCGGTCGATACCAAGACCTGGCTGTCCGTGGCAAAAGGGGCCAAGAGCGGTGTGGCACGGGCATCCAAGCGCCCGCGGAAACACAGGCTGGAAGCCTGTGCCACAACTTCCGCCACGGCCCCCCGGGCAAACACCAATCTGAGCTGGTGATCAAATAAGGAAGTGCAGTCCGCCCCGCGCCGAACGCCTGGCACGCGACTGGAGCTTTGCTTCTTTTCCCCTCGCCAAGTGCTTGCAAGCCCTATCCCCTGCCTGCAATCACTCTCCCTCCAGGGCAACTGCGGTCGAAAAAAAAGAGCCGCTCTCCGCGCATCCTATTCGAGATGCACCGAAGACCAACTCTCTCAACCACCCGTCAGATAGACAGGCTTCCCGTTCCCCGACCCGGCTCCCCGTGTTGGAGTGCCTGTCAGGTCCGCCGCAACCGCCTGCCTACCTTGCGCAACCTACCTCGAAACCGCAATATACCGAAACGCGCAGCTCATGTCAAGGTTCCGGTTGTACCATGACTTATTTTTTTCACGCCCGCGGGATGGCCGGACCGCGCCCTCCCACTACCCTGCGGTTCAGGACAGTGACCTTATAACGTCAGACCTGGCGGCCTTCGTCCCGCACATGCCGGCTTGCTATAAAGTGGTGCTGTAATCACCACCCTGGATTCATGCCTTCCCAGTCTGGGGATACCCCTGCCGTGGAAAACGCGGAGAGCGCGGCGGATCCATTCCCGAGACACGACCGTGAGGGAGCTGTCCCCGTGCGCCCCGCCCATGCCGCTTCCTTACGAGGCTGTCGAAATACCCGTAGCGGCCCTCGCGCGACCAAGAAACGGCCCGCGGGGACGCAGGCCGCTACATGACGATCCCGAATCGCGGGTATTTCGACAGCCTCTTACGGTCGCGGTTCGGACAAGCCTTGGAGCATCACCGGGCACGCCGGTCGACCCCGTCAGAATCGGCCGTGAAAATCTTGTAAAAACCGCGTGACAGCCTCTTGCAAAGGTTGTATACTCCAAAAGACTTGGGGGTTCCGGGGTGTCACCATGGGGTGCCTGCCTGCGTGATATTCAGCACCCATCGGCGTCCGGCAAGTGCATGTTTGTGGGCTGAAAAGCTCACGAAATGAACGCTGTGCCTGCGAGTTTCCAGGGTATCAAGCCGATCATCGGTCTGGCCGGGGGCATAGGCGCCGGCAAGTCCATGGTGGCCCGCATTCTGCGGGATTTGGGCGCCGGGCTCGTTGACTCCGACGAAATCGGTCGGGCGCTCATGTCGGAGGCGGTCGTTGTCGAAACGCTCCGGGGGTGGTGGGGAGACACGATTCTCGATGCGGAGGGGAGGGTTGACCGGCGGCGCCTTGGTGATATGGTGTTTGGCGACGCGGCCCGGCGGGCGCGGCTGGAGAGCTTGTTGCACCCGCGGATCGCGCAGGAGCGCGCAGGGTTAGTCGAACAATTCCAGGCCGACCCGGCCGTCCGTGCGATTGTCTTTGACAGCCCGTTGCTGTTCGAGACCGGACTCAACCGTGAGTGCGACGTAGTGTGGTTCGTGGAGGCCGACCCGGAGGTCCGCGCCCGAAGGGTGGCGAACGCCAGGGGTTGGACACCGGAGGAGCTCGAGCGCCGAGAAAAGTTGCAGAAATCGCTGGATTTCAAACGTACCCAGGCCGATGATATCCTCGTTAACCACTCCGACGCCGATGAACTCCGTCTGCAAGTAGTTCGCTTGTTCAACCGGCTACTTGGGCGGACTCCGCCCGTGAAACCGTAGACGTGATGAGAAATGGGGAATAAACAGGTCCAGTGGCAACCGCATTCCGTCCGGTCATGAAGCTCAGGCCGGCTCGCGAGTGCACATTTCAGGAGATTCAACCGTGGCGAAAGCCATCCCAACCCGTACCAGAACGACCTCGAGGAGAAAACCTGCTTCCTCCCATGCGCACTCCCCGCCCATCGAAGAACCGGTGGTGGAGACCAAGGAGGAAACCGACGCCGCCACGCCCGTCGTCGAAACCCTGGAGGCCGACGAGCCCGTGGAGCGGGTGGAGGTGGGCTTCGACGAGACCTCCCTCGACGCCGAGACCCATGCCAAATACGAACAGGTCAAACGCGGCGAGATGCACATCGTCGAGCTGCAGAAGATGACCGTCGCCGAGTTGCACGAGCTGGCCAAGGCTGAGGGGCTGGAGGAATGGGCCGGGCTGAAAAAGCAGGACCTGATCTTCCGCATCCTCAAAGAGCGGATTCGCCGCAACGGTATGATGTACGGCGAGGGCGTGCTGGAAATCCTGCCCGACGGGTTCGGGTTCCTGCGCTCGCCCGAGTACAACTATTTGCCGTGCCCGGACGACATCTATATCTCACCGTCGCAGATCCGGCGTTTCGGCTTGCGCACCGGCCACGTCGTGGCCGGGCAGATCCGCCCGCCCAAGGAGTCGGAGCGCTACTTCGCCCTGCTCCGGGTCGAGGCCATCAACTACGCCAACCCGGAGGACGTCCACGACAAGACCAACTTCGAGGACCTCACCCCGCTTTTCCCCAACCAGCGGTTGATCCTGGAGACGGTCGCGGACGAGCTGAACATGCGTATCGTGGACATGACCACGCCCATCGGCAAGGGGCAGCGCATGCTCATCGTGGCCCCGCCGCGCACCGGCAAGACCGTCCTGCTCCAGAAGATGGCCAACGCCATCGCCCACAACCATCCCGAGTGCTACATCTTCATCCTGCTCATCGACGAGCGCCCCGAAGAAGTGACCGAGATGGAACGCCACACCACCGCCGAGGTCATCAGTTCCACCTTCGACGAACCGGCTTCACGCCACGTTCAAGTGGCCGAGATGGTCATCGAGAAGGCCAAGCGGCTGGTCGAGTACGGCCAGGACGTGGTCATCCTGCTGGATTCGATTACCCGCCTGGCCCGGGCCTATAACACGGAAGTACCACACTCGGGCAAGATTCTCTCCGGCGGTATCGACGCCAACGCCCTGCAGAAGCCCAAACGCTTCTTCGGCGCCGCCCGCAAAATCGAGGAGGGCGGCTCGCTCACCATCATCGGTACCGCCCTGGTTGACACCGGTTCCAAGATGGACGAGGTCATCTTCGAGGAGTTCAAGGGCACCGGCAACAGTGAGTTGCACCTGGACCGCCGCCTGGTCGAGCGCCGCATCTGGCCGGCCATCGACATCCCCGCCAGCGGTACCCGCAAGGAGGAGAACCTGCTCCATCCCAAGGAGTTGGAGTTGGTTTATCGGCTGCGGCGCGTGCTGACCGACATGAACATCGTCGAGGCGATCGAGTTGCTGCGTAACCGCCTGGGCAAGGTCAAGACCAACAACGAATTCCTGATGACCATGAACCTCGATTAGCCGCGGTCTTTCGTCGCGCACAGGGCGGGCATAGCAGCCCGTGGCAGAAGTTGTAGCACAGGCTTCCAGCCTGTGTTTCCACGGGCAAGATGCCCGTGCCACACCGCTTTTGGCCACTTTCGTCACAGGCTGATAGGGTCCGCGAGCGCGGACCCTACTCGGCGTGCCCGCGCACCCGCTCGTCAGCGGTGTAGGATAGGTGCAGCGTAGCGGAGCGAAGCGGAACCCTCCGTACGGGTTTGGTGGGTTACGCTTTGCTCCACCCACCCTACCGCCCGCCACCGTTGCGGGTACAATACGTCTCGTTGCACGCGGAAAAGCAGGACCCGTGCTGCCGGGCCAATACCGTGCCGATTCGGCTGCGGAGGGCGGGCTCCGCCCGCCGGCGCAGAGCGTCGGGCAGAGCCCGACCTACAGCTTATCCCGCGAGAACCGCGGAGAGCCCGTCATGAGCGAGGGACACCCTGTTGGGGACGGAAACGCCGATTCCACCGAAAGTGGTGCCGCGCAAACGGACGGGGTACGACGGGAAGGCGAAGCGGCCGACGGCGCCGGCCCGGGGTGCGACCATGACACCCTGACGTCTCCAGGGGACCGTGGCTCGTCCTCGCCGGGTCTGCTCCCGGATTCCTTTGCGGGTTACACCATTCTCCGCGAGATCCACCGCGGCGGGCAGGGCGTGGTCTACCAGGCCCTCCAGCAGGGCACCAAGCGCAAGGTGGCCATCAAGGCCATGCGCGAAGGGCCGTTCGCCGGCCGGCACGACAAGGCCCGTTTCGAGCGCGAGGTGGAAATCCTCGGTCAGCTCAACCACCCCAACATCGTGGCCATCCACGACAGCGGCACCGCGGGCGGCAGCTTCTACTTCGTGATGGATTACATCTCCGGCCGGCCGCTGGACGTTTGGATCGCGAGTGGGAAACGCACGATCGAGGAGACCCTGCGGCTCTTTGCCAAGATCTGTGACGCGGTGAACGCAGCGCACCTGCGGGGTGTCATCCACCGGGACCTCAAGCCCGGCAACATCCAAATCGACGGCAACGGCGAACCGCACATCCTGGACTTCGGGCTGGCCAAGGTGGCCACCCCCCTCATCTCCTCCCCTCTCAGGGGGGATGAAGCGGGGGGACCCGTGATGACGATCACGGGGCAGTTCATGGGCAGCCTCCCGTGGGCGTCGCCGGAGCAGGCCGAGGGCATGCCGAGCAAGATCGACACGCGGACGGACGTGTATTCGCTGGGGGTGGTCCTGTACCAGATGCTGACCGGCAAGTTCCCGTACGAAGTGATCGGGAACATGCGGGACGTGCTGGACCGGATCATGCGGGCGGAGCCGGCCCGCCCCAGCACGGTCCGCAAGCAGATCAACGACGAAGTCGAGACCATCGTGCTCAAGTGCCTGAGCAAGGAGCGCGAGCGACGCTACCAAACGGCGGGCGAGCTGGCCCGCGACGTCGGGCATTATCTCAAGGGAGAGGCGATCGAGGCCAAGCGCGACTCAGCGCTCTACGTTCTGCGCAAGCAGTTGCGCCGGTACAAGGTTCCCGTCGCGGTAGCCGCGCTGTTCGTGATCGTCCTGAGCGTATCCACCGTCGCCCTCTACGTGATGTACGGTAATCAGAGCCGCGAGCGCCAGCGAACGGAGCAGCAGCGTGACCGGGCGGTGGCGGCCGAAGAACAACAGAGCCGCGAACGCGAGCGAGCGGACGTGGAGCGCGATGCGGCGGTCACGGCGCGGAGTGAGGCCGAAGCGCGGCGCCGGGAAGCCGAGCTTCAGGCGTACATCGCCAACATCTCGGCCGCCGATACGGCGCTGCGCGCGGGCGAGATAGCTACCGTTGGTCGTCGGCTGAACGCCGCGCCGCTGGAACTGCGCAACTGGGAATGGAGGTACCTCAACGCTTGGTCCGATCGCAGCATGGCGACGCTGCGGGGGCACGAACACGAGGTCGACTCCGTGGCCTTCACCCCGGACGGGACGCGGGTGGCGTCGGGCTCTTGGGACAACACCGTGAAACTCTGGGACGCGGCCAGCGGCGCGGAGGTGGCCACGCTGCGGGGTCATGAAGGGAGCGTCCCTTCCTTGGCCTTCAGCCCGGACGGGACGCGCCTAGCGTCGGGCTCTCAGGACAACACCGTGAAACTCTGGGACGTGGCCAGCGGGGCGGAGGTGGCCACGCTACGGGGCCATGAAAACGGAGTCACTTCCGTGGCCTTCAGCCCGGACGGGACGCGACTGGCGTCGGGGTCTTGGGACAAGACCGTGAAACTCTGGGAGACGGCCACGGGCAACGAACCGCTCACGCTGCGTGGGCATACAAGGAGCGTCGCGTCGGTCGCCTTCAGCCCGGACAGCACGCGCCTGGCGACGGGGTCCGAGGATAGAACCGTCAAGCTCTGGGAGACGGCCACGGGCAACGAACTGCTCACGCTGCGCGGGCAAGCCAAGGGAGTCCGGTCGGTGGCCTTCAGCCCAGACGGGACGCGACTGGCGACGGGGTCATTGGATCAAACAGTCAAGCTCTGGGAGACGGCCACGGGCAACGAACTGCTCACTCTGCGCGGGCAAGCCAAGGGAGTCTCGTCGGTGGCCTTCAGCCCAGACGGGACGCGACTGGCGACGGGGTCTTGGGACAAGACCGTGAAACTCTGGGACGTGGCCAGCGGAGCGGAGGTGGCCACGCTGCGAGGGCACGAAGGTGCGGTCAGTTCCGTGGCCTTCAGTCCGGACGGAACGCGCCTGGCGTCGGGGTCTTGGGACAGGACCGCGAAACTCTGGGATGTGGCCAGCGGCGCGGAGGTGCTCACGCTGCGGGGGCACAAAGCCCCGCTCACTTCCGTGGCCTTCAGCCCGGACGGGACGCGCCTGGCGTCGGGCTCTTGGGACAAGACCGTGAAACTCTGGGATGCGTCCAGCGGGACAGAGCTGGCCACGCTGCCGGGGCACGAAGGTGCGGTCAGTTCCGTGGCCTTCAGCCCAGACGGGACGCGCTTGGCATCGGGCTCGGATGACAAGACGGTGATGCTATGGGACAGCGTCCCTCCGAGGATTCGGGCGGCGATGCCGGCGCAGGAAATGGTGGACGCGCTCTTTGAACAACTCGGGACTTCGGCGAAGGTAGTCCTGCGTCTGCGGCAGGACGCCTCGCTCAGCCCGGGCTTGCGCAGGGCCGCCGACTTCGCGGTCCTGCGCCGCACATCGGAGATGTCCACTGAAGCGATCCCGCTTGTCGATAGGTTGTTTACCGAGCTCAAGCTGTGCTCGGACGTAACCGTGCGCCTGCGCGGCGACACCTCCCTCAGCAAACCGATACGCGAATTCGCCATCGACCTGGTGCAGCGGCGCGGAGACGACCCTGGGCGATTGAACGGCGCAAGTCGGTCCGTGGTGAGCGCCGCGGACAAGGACGCCCAGGCTTACCGGCAGGCGCTACGGTGGGCCGAAGCGGCGTGCAAGCTGGTTTCCGACGACGGCCGCTTCCTTACCACGCTGGGCGTCGCTCAATACCGCGTCGGCGTGTATCAGGATGCCCTGGCCACCCTGACCCATAGCGACGAAATCAACCGCAGGGCCAGTACCGGTCTAATCTCCCGCGTTTCCGACATTTGGGAAGCCCTGAAAGGTGATCACCACGTTACCGGGGGCCAACCTGCGGATATCGCCTTTATGGCCATGTCGCTGCATCAGCTCGGTCGAGCTGATGAGGCCCGCGCGGCCCTGGAGCGATTGCGTGTCATCATGCGCGACCCGAAACACGCCGAGAACGAGGAATCGCAGGGTTTCCTGCGCGAGGCGGAGGCGCTGCTCCTCGGCGCGCCGACTTCGCAGCCGGTTGAGGTTGAGGATCATCCGACAGCCCCGTGAAAGAAAAAGAGGACGCAGCCGTTTTCACACCTACCCCGCATTTCTCGCCACGCGTAGGGCGGGTTCTACCCGCCGCCTACGTTCTCGGCGGGCAAAGCCCGCCCCTGGGGTTTGGCCCTTTTGTAACCCGCCGGCAGTTTGCCTGAGTGCAACGGTGGGCGGCAATCGTCAGCCTGCGGCGGCGTAGAGCAAGGCCGAGACCGCAGGCAGAATCGATTCCGAGCACTTCGTGGACGTCGCCAG
>JAZDKM010000238.1:0-3856 GCA_043803085.1 Planctomycetota bacterium | reverse complement strand
CCCCGCCATTTTGGTAAAAACTCCCGCCTGGTTGGGCCCACACAGACCATATTCCGCTGGGAGAAGTGCCGAAGAAATCGTCATCATAATGTATCTCCGCTTTCGCCACAGCCGGCATTATCAATACCGCAACTACTAACGCTATTCCCAACAGCTTTCTCATCGTTTCTACTCCTTATTTTAAAAAGGGTTAAAATCTTGTTCTCATTATACTAAAACGCCGCAAATTGTCAATAAAAATTTCTTGCTTTTTTCAGGTATTTTGTCGACTTCCTTTTAGAGTTCTATTTCCTGCGCAATCTCCTTACCACCAACAACGTGCCGCCTGTCAGGAACAATATCGTGCTGATCGGCTCGGGACTGGTATATAGCCTTACAGGCATGCCCGCCGAAGTGGCCGTGATGTTTTTCGGCAACGCGGCCCTTGGTATCGTTTGGCTATGGCGCTATCGCCTGGCGCTCCGCGCCATCCGGTGGAGCAATTTCTGAGCCCTGTGGGACAGGCTGGAAAGTCGGTCCCACAGAAACCCTAGCGTCGTGCCATGCGGGGAGGGCGCAGCTTGATCTTCATGTCCCGGCTGGAGTTGCGCTTGGCGTCGATGACCTTCATGGCCTTCTTGACGTCGCCGACCTTGAACACGCCGACGGTTTTCCCGCCGGGCGCCCCGGTGGTGCAATACACGTAACTGACGCCCACGTGGTGGTCCGAAAGTTTCTCGAGCACGTCCGCCACCGCGCCCGGCCGGTTGGACATGGGCACCGCCAGCACTTCGGTTTCGGTCAGGGGAATGCTCAAGTGGCGAAGCACCGGCCTGGCCTCGGCGGGATCGGAAACGATGAGGCGCAGCACACCGTGCTCCTGGGCGTCCATCATGGTCAGTGCTTCGATGTTGATCTTCGCCTTGCCCAGTTCACGGCAGATCGACGCCAGCATGCCCGGTTTGCTCGCCAGGAAAAGCGAAAACTGCGTCAAGACTCTCATCATGGGGTCCTTCTCCTGCAACAGAGGGTGAACGTCGCCACCTTCGGGATACGAGGTTATCATTGCGGCCCACACCACATAGTGTACAAGGGTCGGCGGAGAAATACCAACCACGCGGAAAGCGTGTTGACCGGCCACTTGGCGGGGGTGTACCATGCACCGGCCTGCAGGGGGCCATCATTGCGATAGAACCTAGTCATAAGGAGTCTGCCCATGATGCGCACGTTACGCTTCCTAACGCCGCTGCTGCTCGTGATCGCCGGTTGCAACGCATTCTACGATATTACCGGACAGCCCAGACCCGGGCCGGGGCCGGATCCAGGCGGCGGCGACAGCGGTAAAGTGGGTCTAAGCCAGTTCAAGTCCGCCGCCGAATTCCAGGAGTACTTTACCGCCCAGGTCGCCGCGGACCACCGTTTTGGTTTTCGCACCGACATGGAGGGGGGTGGGCAAGTCCTCGATGCTGAGCCGCCGATGGGGGCCGACGCGGCAGCCCCGCCGTCCCAATCGCCCGGGGAGACAAGCGAAGCGCCCCCGCCGGCGGGAGGCTTCTCTACGACCACTACCCAGGAAGAGGGCGTTCAGGAGTCGGACATCATCAAGAACGACGGGCAGTACATTTACATTCTTTCGAGTACATTCTCCTACCTTTCGAGTTCCTACGTCGCCCCCGGCTCGCTGCTGCGCGTTGTGCAGGCTGATCCGGGAGAGTCCCTGGGCGAACTGGCCAGCTTAGACTTGGAAGGCTGGGGGCAGGACTTGTATCTGCTCGACGACAAGGTGGTTGCCCTGACGCGGCCGAGTATCTCCGTTGAAGGGCCGATGCCCCTCGCCGCCCAGATGATCGCGCCGCCGATGTACTATCAGTCTCGCGTCCAGGTCAACGTGATTGATGTGTCGGACCACGCCAATCCCACCATCGTCTCCACGACGTGGTTCGAGGGCGACTTGTCGTCGAGCCGGATGATCGGCGACGTGTTGCACTTGGTGGTGGTCAATTACCCAGAATTCTTCCTGCCGATGATGGAGTTCCGCGGCGATGCGCCGGTGGTGACCGACGTGAGCGTTGAGGAAATCCTGCCGGACTACGAAGTCTCCGACGCCGGCGGTGGGTCCGTGTCCGGCGATACCGTGAGTTGGCCCGACTTCTACTATCCCATCGACGCGGACGGCTACGGGATGACCACGGTGATCAGCCTGAACATCAACGCTCCCGCGGACTTCCGTTCGGTCGGCGTGGTGGGTTATCCGGGCAACGTCTATGCTTCGACGCAGGCCCTGTATCTGACGGACGCGGGATATGACTATTTCGGCGACACGCGCCCGATGACCGACCTCTACAAATTCGCATTCACCGACGATGGGCCGGTGCTGGCCGCAGTCGGGTCGGTGCCGGGTCGGATATTGAACCAATACTCGATGAGCGAGTATGCCGACCATCTGCGGGTGGCCACCACGGTGGACGCCACCGGCTTCAGCGAAGGTGAGATGACCTCCTCGAGCAACAACGTCTATGTGCTTGCTTCGGAGGGCGCGGCGCTGAACATCGTCGGACGGGTCGAGAACTTGGCCCCGGGCGAGCAGATTTACTCCGCTCGCTTCTCAGGCCCGAGAGGTTACCTGGTGACCTTTCAGCAGACTGACCCGCTATTCACGCTGGACCTCTCGGACCCGACGAATCCGGTGGTCGTGGGCGAGCTCCAGGTCCCCGGTTTCAGCACTTTTATCATCGAGATGGACGAGAACCACCTGCTTACCGTTGGCCGCGATGCCTTGACGGACGGCGGGTTCGTCATTCCCCAGGCGGTGCAGTTGTCCATCTTTGACATCAGCGACTTCGCCCATCCGCAGTTGCTGTTTCCCGCGGAGCGCATCGGGGAGCCGGACGCCTGGTCCGAGGCCCTCTACAACCCCAAGGCGCTGACCTATTTCGCGGCCGAGGACTTGGTGGCCCTGCCGGTTGAAATCGTCAATTACGGCTGGGGGGTCGTGGATGGCAGCGGCGGTGGGGCCGAGACCCCGCGGCCGAGCGAGCCCGACGCCCCTGATATCCAAATCGAGCCGGAGCCGCAGACCGATACCCTGCCTCCGCCGCAGGACTTCCGTGGTCTGTACGTGTATCGGGTGACGCCGGAGGCCGGGTTTGAGTACGTCGGACGCATGAGCACGGCCATGGGCGACGATTACTACTACAGTAGCTTCACCCGGGGAGTGTTCATGAACGGGAACGTCTTCGCGGTGACGGACCTCGGCGTCGTGGGGGCCCCGGTGACGGCCGTCGAGCCTGCTTCGTGGCAGGTGACGTTCCCGCTCCCGCCGCTTCCGGACTCGCCCGTGGACATCGACACCGGCGGGGGCGTCGTCTCGCCGCTGCCCGAAACGACACCGGCCACTGAGACGGAAGGCTCTGCCGGCTCAGCCGGGTGATCAAGTGTTTAATGGTGGGTGGCATGGGTCCACCAAGGGCGAGCCTGCAGCGAGCCCTTTGGCGGACCCGTGCTCTAGCAGCCCGTGGCAGAAGTTGTAGCACAGGCTTCCAGCCTGTGTTTCCACGGGCAAGATGCTAGGTCTCGCGGATGGCCCGGCCGGTCCGCTGGTGCGAGAATCCGTTCTCGCACCGCACATCTGCGGGAATCCGATCCCGCACACGCTCGCACGGGATGGGAATCCCGGCGGAGTGCGTGCGAGATGGGAATCTCGCACGAGCGAGCCCTTTGGCGGACCCGAGCGACCCTCGCGATGGGCGTACGCGCCAAAGGTGCAGGCCGCTGGTGCGAGAATCCGTTCTCGCACCGCACATCTGCGGGAATCCGATCCCGCACACGCTCGCACGGGATGGGAATCCCGGCGGAGTGCGTGCGAGATGGGAATCTC
>JAZDKM010000237.1:0-2345 GCA_043803085.1 Planctomycetota bacterium | reverse complement strand
TCCTCGAGCGCGAACCTGTATTCCGAGTTCTCGGAGAGGTCGCCGTGCGCGGCCGCCTCACCGATGGCCTTGGCGTTGGCCCGCATCTTGACGTTGACCAATTCGTCGATTTCGGCTTGGAGTTTCTCCTGCCCCGCGGCGGTCGTATAGAGTACGTTGTCCCGCTTCCACCGACTGATTTCGGGCGTCCGGGGCTCGTCGGGGAAGGTGGCGCGGATGTGCTTGATCAGATCCTCCGGGACCGCCCGACCCAGCATGTCGAGCCGCGCGATTTGTCGTTGCCACGTCGCCACGATGCCCGCGTCGGTCTGTTCGAGACACGCCTTGAACCGGGCGTACTGGTTCGCGCTCAATGCCTCGCGCAGGCGGTCTTGGATGGCCTTTTTCACCTCGCGGGGGAGTTCATCACGGCGCTTCAGCTCCGCTGCCAACCCCAGCAGTTTGGTGCACACGGCGGACAACGTCGGCAGAGGGATCTCCAGATCCGCGGCGGGACCGGCCCACAGCCACGCCAGGGCATGCACATACCGGACGGGATCCTTCAGGATCCGCTGGACCAGGGCCTCCAGTCGCACCCGGTCAAACCCGCCCGAGATCAACTCCCGCACGAGCAGGTCGCACACCCCCATCGGCGCCTCCGGCAGTATCGCTTCGCAGCACTCCAGATACCCGATAGGGTGGACTGCCTTCAATAGCCGCAACGCCGCCGGCCAAAACGCCTCCGCGGTGATGGCTCGCAAACTCTCGGCCGGGTCCGGCGCGGCCGCAAGAAACTCGACCACGGACCGGTCCGCCTCAACCTCATCAGCACCCATCCCGAGGGCCACGCCGCGCGACACCAAGAGGGTGGTTAATACTCCCTTGAACCCTGCTTTGATCTGCCGCTGGGCCAGTTGGTCGACGCGCTTCCTGAAGCGCCCGAGCATGCTCAGGTCGGGCGGGCGGTTGCTGCTTTTGCACTCGCGGACATACGCGTCGATGCAGGCCAGTTGCTCCACCGGGTCGTGGAGCTTCTTGAACCGGACCTCGGTTTGGGACTCAAGCGTCATGGCCACGGCGTGATAGGAGATTTCATAGGGTGCCCGCCCCTTGATTTGGACGTTGGGGTAGCGTTTGAGCGCTGCCCGCGCTTTGCTCCACCATTTGCTCCACTCCCCTTCGGGAACCATGGCCGGCGTGAGCAGCGCGGCGAGCGCCTCACTATCCAGGTGGTCGCCGCGTGCCCGCAAGATGCTGACCACCACTCGCGCGGGTTCCCTGGCCAACCACTCCTGCAAACAGTCCGCCCGGAATTGACGCAGCACGCGGAAGTCGTCCTGGTCGGCGGGCGTGTACTCATCGGCCAGTTCGACGGGACCCAAGGTCCGCCGCCCGGTCGCGGTCTCGAGCGTCACGGCCCACGTGTCGGCGTCGACCGACTCGACCCGGGCGGCCCGGTCCTCATGACGGGCGGCCAGGAAGCCGCCGGGGGCGAGGCTCAGGCAGACCTCGAGGGTGCGCAGCGCCCGCCGCGGCGGACGCCCCCCGGCGATCCCCGCGCAGTCCAGGAGCACCTCGAGGGTTGGGCAATCCGCGTAGGCGGTGGTGTAAAGGCCGGCCACCTGCGTCTTGAGGTCGTCACTCCCGCTGAGCACGAGCAGGAACGGACCGGCCACCTTCAGGGCCGCTGCGGCCCCGGCGCTTTCCTGGACGGCCTCGATGGCGGCCCAGGCCAGGGCCTCAGCCTCGGCGATGCGGCCACGCTGGGCCAGTTCCTCTAGGAGCGATGCCCAGGAAGCCACCTCGATTGGGTTGTCCGCGTGGGCTTCCAACGCGGCCATCCAGTTCTCTTCCACCGTCTTGGAATTGCCGCTGGCGGCCAACTGAATCAGCGATGCCAAGTCTAGCTTCATGCTTGCCTCTTTGCGTACCCCGCGACCCGGAAAAGTGCCGAGTGCTCTATTATCGCCTTTCTCCGGATGCCTGTCGAGAACGACTAACGCACTGCCATCACGTACCCAGGAGTCGCCATGCGACGGGAGTCCTGGCGTCTTGACCGCACGCCCTGGGGACCTAACATCCTCTTGACATGCTATTCGCGGAGCTTGGTAAACCCCGCCACACTGTCGGGAGGCTTGGCTATGCGGGTGTTCATTACCGGCGGAACCGGCTTGGTGGGCCGGAAGCTGGCCCAGGCGGCCATCGAGGCCGGACACGAAGTCCTGGTCCTCTCCCGCTCCCCACAGCGGGCCAAGTCGGTCCTGCCTGCCGCGGCCGTCGTCATCGAAGGAACTCCCGCGCAAGCCGGCCCATGGCAGGAAAGCGCGGCCGCCTGCGACGCCGTCGTCAACTTGGCCGGCGAGAAC
>JAZDKM010000236.1:0-3676 GCA_043803085.1 Planctomycetota bacterium | reverse complement strand
CGGAGTCTCGACTTTGGACTTTAGCCCGCCTGCGGCGGGAAAGGCCGCTGAAGCGGCCTGCCCGGAGCGTCCGGTGGACGTCGGGCAGGCTGCCCGATTCAGCGTTGTAGTACTAGCCCGCATTTCTCACCACGCGTAGGGCGGGTTCTACCCGCCGCCTACGTTCTCGGCGGGCAGAGCCCGCCCTACACCCCGCGCGCCCTGTTCCGTCCCACCCAGCGACCGTAAGGGAGCGGTGCGGGCTGGCGATGTGTTAGGAGCCCGTGGCAAGAAGGGACAGGCACCTTGGTACGCCGCGCTTTCGACTTCACGGAGAGCCCTCACCCTGGCCCTCTCCCGAGGGGAGAGGGGTCGCGGTCAGGCTCGGAGCTAGTCCACTTTTGCCACAGGCGGTTAGCGTCGATCTTGATCGGCTTCTCCCGCAGCCGCGGGCATGTGGCGTCCTCCAATGGCCGCCGACGATTGCGGCACGCAACATGGCCGCGCTACGCTCGGCCATGCCACCCGCCGAGGGTCAAGGTACACCCTCGCAGCTCATCCACCAGCGAGCCGGTACTACGCGGTCCTGCAGCAAGGGGCCGCTCAACACCTCGCTCAGGACGGAAACGCGATGGCCATTCCCCAAAAGATTTCAGTATCGTCCGGCGGATACTGCACGTCGCACGCACTGCCTCTTGGGCGACCCGGCAACCGAAGGACGCCGGGCCGCCCGCAAACCCATGAGGGAATCCGATTACTTTCTGGGCCTCCGCGCCTGGAAGCGGATCCCCACCCACAGGAACAGGGTCAGCGGCAGAAGAAGGATCATCCCAAAGCCGCACAAGCCGCACGGACCGTTGCACGGCTCGCCGTCGCCATCGGTCGAGAGGCACAGGTCGCGTGCCTCGTTGCACGCTTCGTCGGTGTCGCAGGGTGACCCGCTGTGCTGGCACTGCCCTTCCACGCAGGTCTCCGCCCCGTTGCAAAACAATCCATCGTCGGGGCAGTCGTCATCGCCTATGCACTCCACGCACTCGCCAGTCGCGGGATCGCACGTTTCCCCGGTAGGACAGACCACATCGGCGTACTGGCAGGCGCATTCTTGGCATCTATCCGTCGTGCACGGGTCCTCATCACCGCAGTCCCCATCAACGCGGCACTCAGCATCCGGAAGGCACGTTCCTGGGGGCGGCTCGTCGTCACACACATCGCCCGCACCATTTCCGTTGAAGTCCTCTTGCCCTGGGTTTGGATCAACGGGGCAGTTGTCTTCGCAATCAGCAACGCCGTCACCGTCGCCGTCCGTATCGGGGTTGTCGCACCCGCACGCGCCCGGCGCGGTCTTGCTTGGATCGCTGGGGCAAGCATCAACGCAGTTGTTCGCCCCGTCACTATCCGTGTCAAGTTGGCTACAGGAGCACCCGTTCGCGTCGGCCGGTTCCGTCGCCGGTGTGTCCGCACACCGATCGTTTGAGTCGTTGACGCCATCGCCGTCGGTATCACGCTCGCTGGCTGCGCAGCCGTTGCTATCTACATCGGCGCCGGCGGGCGTGTTCGGGCAATCGTCGTTGCAGTCGTTGACGCCATCGTTGTCGCCGTCACGCTGGCTGCACGAGCATCCGTTGCTGTCCACGTCGGCGCCGACTGGAGTCTGGGCACAGCGGTCGAGAGAGTCCTGGACACCGTCGCCGTCCTGATCGACTGCTCCATCTCCGCCGCCTCCACCTCCGCCGCCGGACACGCGAATCGTAACGGTACCGTTCGTCCAATCGCCCTGGAGCAGATTCGCCGAGGCGTCCACTATCTCGCGGTCGATCGGGTCATCGCCGAAATCGAGCGCCGTCGTGACCGTAGCGCTCACCGTCGCTGCGTCGAAGCAGACGTGTACAATCGTCAACGTGCTGGCCGGGAAGGTCTGACCAGCCGGGAGGGCCAAGGCGACGCCCACGTGACCGTTGGTGGTCAGGCTATCATTCACGTTCATCGTCGCCCCGGCGGCGTCACCACCCAGCGTGGCTTCGGTAAAGGTCAGGCGGGTCGTGTCGAAGTCCAGGCTAAAGCCGAGAGCGTTCTCATCACCTTGCGCATGCAGAGCAATGTCGACACAGCCGTTCTGCCCGCTGTCGATCGTCTTGTCGACCACCTCCACGGCCCGCTCCGAAGAATCCGGCTCGAACTCGACCGTCACGTTCTTGTTCCCGTTCATGGTCACCGTGTTGGTGTTGGCGGTCGACGAGTCGTCATCCGTTCCCGTCCAGGCCGCGACGCCATAACCCGGATCCGGCGTTGCCGTCAGCGTTACGACGGAACCAGCGCAGTAGTCCTCGTCCGTGGGCTCGACCGTCCCATGCCCACCGATGACGCTGGCGCTTAAGTGGTACTGCGTCGCACAGGGGACGATGGTCACCACGGCATTGTCCCAGGTGGCGGTCAGGATGTAGACCTGTGGGTCGACAATCTCGCGGGCGATTGGCTGGTCTCCGAAGTCGACCGCCGTCGTCACCGTGGAGCCCACCGTACCAGCGTGGAAGCAGACATCGGCGATGTTGCGCGTGCCGGCCGGGAAGGTCTGTCCGGCTGGGAGCGCCAGCGCGAGTCCCACCCGCCCGCTCGCGGCCTGGCTGTCGTTGACAATGAGTGTGGCCCCGGACGCCCCGCTGCCTAACGTCGCCTGCGTGAAGGTCAACAACCCGGTGTCAAAGCTCAAACTGAAGCCGAGGGCGTTCTCATCGCCCTGGGCATCCAGCTCGATGTCTACGCAGCCGTCCGTGTTGGATACGAGCGTTGTGTCCACAGCCCGCACGACGCGCCCGTCGCGATCGTCACCGCCTGCAAGCACCTCAAAGGCGCCTTCGAACGTCGGGGAGGTAGGCCCGCATCGTGCGGTAAGCGGATCGAGACCTGCTGCGTAGCGCCCGCACTGGACCCAGTCCGCGATGCTGAGGGTCCCGGTCCCACACGGGCGCGGAGCGCAATCCGCCCCCTGAAATTCACATCCGCTCGCGGCGGTGTCCAGGCCCGCCGCGAAACGCCCGCACTGCACCCAATCCGCAATCGTCACGCTGCCACTACCGTTCGGGCGCGGTGCGACATCTCCCTCGTACCCAGTGCAACACGTGGTGATGTTGATCGTGCAGCATGCTCCCCACGTCACCAGCAACGGGTTTGCAGTCGTGTCCACGACCTCTCTGGGGATAGGCTGATCTCCAAAACATATCTGTGTGGTAGACGGCACAGGCGTAGCGAGGTTCACACTGAAGGTCACAATCACGACCTCCCGAGTGCCGGGGCTGAACGAGACCCCCGAAGGAAGCGCAAGGGCAATGCCGAGGTGTCCGCTCGACGTTTGACTCGTGTTGAGGTTGAGGGTGGCCGAGCCTGCGTCACCGCCCAGGGTCGCCTGAGTATAGGTCAGGACCGTTGGTGTATAGGTCAGACTGAATCCCAGCGCATTCTCGTTCCCCTGCGCCTCAAGTTCGATGGGCACGTTGAGCGTATTGCCGGGACATGTGGAGGCCGGACACGCGAGGTTGACCTGACGTGCGTCGCAAACTGGTACCGTCAGCGCCGTGCTCCACTTGTCATCCCGAACCTCGTCCGCGCTTGTAGGTATCGCGCTCTTGAAGTCCTGGATTGCGGTGGCACTGTCGACCGTCGGCGTGCTCCGGACCCAGACGTAATACGTGCCCGCACTCGA
>JAZDKM010000235.1:0-3273 GCA_043803085.1 Planctomycetota bacterium | reverse complement strand
GCCCGGGGTAGTCGTGATCGAGTCGGACTTGTGGCCGGTGCCCGAGACGATTACAGAGGCCGCTCCCGCCATCGTGGAGATGGTTGAAGTGCCACCTGAGATTGTGGCACCGCCGGTAAAGGCTCGGACCCGTCAGGTTGCCCGCAAACCGCGGACTGTCAGAACAGCCGTCCCCACCCCGGTGGTCACACCCAAAGCGAAGCCGAAGCCTGTGGTGAGGCGGAAGTAGGGAGCGTCATGGCAACCAACGCCTACTGCTCAGAAACGCAGTTCAAGCTGCGGGCTGGTATCCCCGCCGGATCAGCGCACGACGACGAGGCCGACCGCTCCATTGAATCGGCTTCGAGGGCGGTGGACCGTTACTGTGGCCGCAGGTTCTACCAGGACTCCGTTGTCTCGGCACGCACGTTCACCCCGGACCATGGGACGTATCTCTCCGTTGATGACGTGAGCACCCTCACCGGATTAGTTGTCAAGTCGGACGACGATTGGGACGGCACCTTTGAGAACACTTGGACCCTCAACTCTCGGAGCGGCCCCTATGGATTCATGGTCGAGCCCCCCAACGCCATCGCCGACGGTAAGCCTGTTACTCGTCTACACGCGGTGGCGAACTCCTGGCCGACCCTCCCCCAGGGTGTCGAGGTCACCGCGAAGTGGGGTTGGGCTGCGCCTCCGACCGACGTGGTGGAAGCGACCCTGATCCTCGCCAGCCGGTACTTCAAAAGGAAGGACGCCCCGTTCGGTGTGATGGGCACCGCGGAAACCGGCTTCACCACTCTCCCTTCGATTGACCCGGATGTGAAAGCGTTGTTGAGTCCGTATCGGAGGATGGACGATGCCTAGCCTCGCCCTCCAGGTGGACTTCATACCTAGCATCGACGAGGTGCGCAAACGGTTGATGCCGAAGCGCACCCGAGCGGGAACGGTACCTTGGGTGGTGTCGCATGATCTGGAAGGCTGGCTCCTAGACACCGCGGTGTCGGTGGCCCGTCACGCCCGGGCGTGGGCGCCGAAAGACACTCGAACCCTCGAGCGCAGCATCGGTGTCGCCTGGACGGGCGACGGTTCCGTTGAGGTGAAGGCGGGGGCACCCTACGCCCTGTTCGTCGAAGTCGGGACACGACCGCACTGGCCGCCACCCGGCGCACTAGCCGGCTGGGCGCAACGCCACAACATCCCCGAGTTCCTTGCGATGAGGGCGGTGGCAGAGCACGGGACGGTAGGACATCGATTCATGGCCGACGCCTGGGACGCGGAACGCAAAGCCATGCCCGCCCGCATACGCAAGCTGGGCAACGCCATTGAGGCCCGCTGGGCGAGGGGGGCGTAATGGCAACGCTCGGCCAAGTCCGCGATGATCTCGCCACCCGGTTGTCCAAGATCGGGGGCCTGGGCGTCTGGGCCCGAATCCCCGACTCGATTGAGCCTCCGGTCGCGTTGGTGGGGATGCCGGAAGAAGGGTTGTTCAACGTCACCTACGGCCCTTCCTACACGGCCTACACCATTCCGGTGAGGCTGTACGTGAGCCGCTTCGACGCCGAGGTGGCCCAGGAAGCGTTGGACGAGTACGTGAGTCCAACCGGGGTGATGAGCGTCAAACGGGCGATCGAGGACAAAACGGTTGCCGTCACTTCCGACTGGCTGATGGTCAACGTGTCCAAGGTGAGCGGCTTCGGCTCCTACTCGATAGCCAACGTCGACTACCTGGGTTGCGAGTTCACAGTGGAGGTCATCGCATGACAGCAAAGAAGTACCGGGTGCTGATTGGGTTCAACTGGCCGGACGGGCAGGGCGGCGAGCATCGGGCCGAACCGGGCGATTCGCTCTCCGCCGCCGAGCTGAAAGGGGCGGATGTGAAGTGGCTCCTCGACATCGGCGCCATCGAGGCTGACAAGGAGGCGCCTAATGGCGTTTGAACATGGACGGGAAACAGCGGTCTACGTCTCGAAGTACAACCTGAGCGCGTACCTCGTCGCATCGGATGTGAACGCGGTGGTCGACTCGCACGACTCGACCACCTACGGAGACGCGGCGCATGAGAAGAGTCCAGGTCTCAGAGACGGCTCGGCCACGTTGCAGGGCATCTTCGATGTGACGCTGGACGGGTACGTGGAATCCTGGCTCGGGTCTGCTTCGGGTGAAGCGTTCACCGTCGCGTTGGGTGGCGCCGCTCTGGCCGATCGGTGCATGACCGGCAAAGTCCGCCACGTCTCCTACGGTTCCTCGGCCCCGGTGGGTGGGATGGTCGCCGTAACCGCTCGCGTTGAGGGGGATGGCGGCATCGACCCGGGGGTCATCATCCACACGAACGAGGCGGAGACCGCTACCGCCGGGGAGACCGGGGTGGATTCGGGAATCGTCGGCGGAACGTCGAACGGTGGGGTTGCAGTCATCCATTGCTTCACCGTGTCGGGCACCAACCCGACCCTGACGTCCAAGCTGCAGCACTGTGCCGACAACGCAACCTGGGCTGACTTCTCGCCGGCGGTCGCGTTCACCCAACTCACCGCCGCAGGGTCGGAGCGGATTCTGATCCCCGCCGCCACAGCGGTTGCCCGCTACGTGCGGGAGTATCACACGATCGGCGGGACCAATACTCCGACGTTCACTTACGCAGTCGCATTGGCAAGGAGATAGATCATGGCCTTCGAACATGGTTCAGGCGCCCACTTCTCAGTGGACAACAGCGCCGGCACACTCACCAACATCTCGGCCTACATCACCAGCGTGGACGGGTTGCCCGGAACGGTCGACTCGCATGACACCACAACCTACGGGGACAGCGCGCACGAGAAGAGCGCCGGGCTCAAGGACGTTGCCTTCACCGTCCAAGGGATCTATGACACCACCGCCGACGCGGTCCTCGCCGGGATTCTCGGGCTGGTAGGCACGTACTCCTACGGGCCGCAGGGTTCCACCGCGGCGGACATCCGCTACTACGGGGAAGCCCTCCTGGTGTCCTATGGGTTGTCAGACCCGGTTGCCGGTATGGTCACCTGGACCGCCCGGTTCGAGGGTGTCGGCGCTTGCATCCGTGGGACGTTCCCGGTATGAGCGAACTGGATATCACGCTCCGCCGCTTGGACGTGCCGTGCCCCGAACTGGGTGGGCGGATCACGTTGCGCGCGGTCACCCGCGGGCAGGTGCGGGAGGCCCGATCCTTCGCCGTGGACGACGACGGCAAGGAGGATGCCGACATGTTGGACCTGGCGATCCTCGCCTTCGCTTTCGCCGATCCCGACCTAGTGAAGGAGCACGGGTTGGAGGGTG
>JAZDKM010000234.1:0-2606 GCA_043803085.1 Planctomycetota bacterium | reverse complement strand
CCCAGGCCGATCGCGTAGTTGTTCACGTTCTCGCCCGGGGCGCGGTCCAGCGCACCCGTGAAAGCGCCCGCCGCCAGGCCGGCGTTGTTGCTGAAGGCCAGCACCGGATCACTCGCGCCGAATACCTTGGACTGCCCGGAATCCGGCGTTACCGTTACGGTCTTGGGCGTGATGGCAAAGTTCACCGTGCCAGCCGCCAGGGCCAGGCTGTAGTTGCCGCTGGTGGAGGCGAGGTCGCCCAGGTTGATCGCGTAGTTGCCCACGTCCTCACCTGCCGTACGAGCCAGAGCGCCCGTAACGGCGACCGTCTCGCTGAGCGTATAGGTCAGCGCCGGATCAGGCGTTGTGCCGTATACCTTCGACTGCCCCGAGGTCGGCGTGACTGTCACCGGCTTGGGCGTGATGGTAAAGTTAGCGCCAACGAAGGAGCCAATGGTGTAGTTGCCGGTACCCAGGAGAGTACCCTGGGTGATAGCATACGGACTACCGGCCACTGTCTCACCAGGAGCTCTGGTGAGAGCGCCGGAGAAGGTGGCGCTGGGGTCGCTGGAGGCATAGGTCAGGGCCGGGTCGGGATCGCCGTAGACCTTGCTCTTGGCATCGGCGGTGACCGTGACCGGTTTCGCGTCGATCGTCTGATCGATGGCGGCAGAACTCGTCTTATATGTGTCGACACCGCTCGTAATTCCGAGGTAGCACGCACGTATCGTGTGACTCCCAGTCGCGAGGGTCGAGGTAGTATACGTGACTTGCCCACTACTATTAACTGCAGTAGCTGTCTGAACCACTGTGCCCGAAGTGCAGTTGGTCCCTCCGTCTCTAAATTCAACATTGCCGACCGTGATCGCACCACCGCCGGCACCTTGCTTTGTGACGGTAGCAGTAACCCCCAACGAACTGCCATACGTCGATGGCTGCGAACCACTTGTACGCGCCACCGCTGTAACTGTATTGACTGTTGCTGCCGCCACATACGGCCCCACAAAGGGTCCGCCGTTGCCGAGGCCGGTGCCGTCGATCCCTTCCGGGGCGACGCCAACGGTCTGGATCGGATCGAGGCCCATATCCCCCGTAGAGCCGAGGGCGCGGGCCATGTTGACGCGGCCGTTGCCGGTCTGTTCCTGCGTGCCCGCCGGATCGGCAGAACGCGCCAGGCGCCCGACGATGACGCCGTTCGTCAGGGTCGAATCCACCGCCTTCATGAAGGCCGCCACGCCCGCCACCACGGCGGCCGAGGAGGATGTCCCGCTGATCAAAGTATAGGAGGAGTCGCCGTTTTCGACCGGACCGACTGCCGTGGTGAAAACTAACTTTCCGGGAGCGGCCAGGAAGACCGCAGGCCCGTAGTTGCTGCCGCCGAGGAGGGCATCGTTCTCATCCGTCGCGGTGACGCCGACGACCGCCCGGTCGCCGGCCGGATAGGTCGGCTGGCTGGTTCCGTCGTTGCCGGTCGCCGCCACGAGGACGGCCCCCTGCGCCCAAGCGTAATCAATCGCGTCCTGGAGGTTCTGGCTGAAACCGGGATTGGAAAAACCCATCAGGATGACATCCGCCTTCTGCTCCACCGCCCAGAGGAGGCCGACGATCACATCGCTGTCCTGCCCCGTGCCGTCGGCGCCCAGGACGGTGACCGGGATGATCTGCACGCCGGTATAGGCAACACCGGCAATTCCCAGTGTATTGTTGGTCTGTGCGGCGACGATCCCGGCCAGCATCGTTCCGTGGCCGTTGGGATCGGTCTTGCCTTTGGTTGTTGTGTCGATTGTGTCGAAGACTGAAAACCCGTCGATGACCTTCTGGGCCAGCTCGGGATGCTGGGCATCCACGCCGGTATCGAGGATGGCCACCGTCGCGCCGCCGTTCGGGCTGACATTGTTATACACCCAGTCCCAGCCGATTTTGGGGAGCGACCACTGGTTGGCATATTCCGCGTCGCTGGGCAGTTGGATCGCCTGCGTCTTCCGGGTCTTATTTATCTCCACCGATTGCACCGCCGGGTCCGACTGGTAACTCTGGATGACGGCAGGGGCGTCGCTTTCGGGAACCTCCACCACGAAGATCCTCAGTTGGGGGATGGAGGACTTGAGGGCGCCGCCGTTTAAGGTGATGACGGCCGTCTGCTGCTCGGGAGTGAGCCCCGCATTGAGCTTGACCATCAGCGAGGTGACGGGCGGGGGGGTGTCGAGCGGAGCTTCCTGGGCCCAGACAGGGGAGCTTATCCCCACCGTGACTGAAAGCAATAAAAGAACAATGAATGCCTTCATAAGATAGGATGTGATGCGCTTCATATGAACCTCCTCATATTGAACAGATTATTTGCAATAACGAATGTTCTTCATTTACATTTACCTTTAATTTTCTCGGCGCCGCCGCCTTCTTTCGGACCCCCGCCTTCTCCCTGCCTTTTTTCAGCATCTCCGGTTGCCTCGAACGAATAGGATTTTATGGTGGCGGCCACGCCGATCTTTTGCCCGATGTCCTCGACCCTGATGATCTCTCCTATGCACTTCAGGCGCACGGGGCCTTGCGGATCGACGTGTTCCAGCACCATGGTGAATTCTATGGCCTGGCCGGGAGTAAAGGATTTATCCGTTTCAAAAAATATC
>JAZDKM010000233.1:0-40052 GCA_043803085.1 Planctomycetota bacterium | reverse complement strand
CGGATCATGGCGCAGGCTTCGTCGACCAGGTCGATGGCTTTGTCGGGCAGGAACCGGTCGGTGATGTAGCGGTGGGAGAGCGTGGCCGCCGCGACCAGGGCGTTGTCTTGAATCTTCACGCCGTGATGGACCTCAAACCGCTCGCGCAGCCCGCGCAGGATGGAGATGGTATCTTCCACCGACGGCTGCTCGACCAGCACCGGCTGAAAGCGGCGCTCGAGGGCCGCGTCCTTTTCGACGTGCTTGCGGTACTCGTCGAGCGTAGTGGCGCCGATGCAGTGCAGCTCGCCGCGGGCGAGCATGGGCTTGAGCATGTTGCCGGCGTCGATGGCGCCTTCAGCCTTGCCGGCGCCGACGATGGTGTGCAACTCGTCGATGAAAAGGATGATCCGGCCGTCGCTCGCCTTGATCTCGTTCAATACGGCCTTGAGGCGTTCCTCGAACTCGCCGCGGTACTTGGCCCCGGCCACCAGCGCCCCCATGTCCAGGGCGAAGAGGGTCTTGTCCTTGAGTCCTTCCGGCACGTCGCCGCGCACGATGCGGTGGGCCAGGCCCTCGGCGATGGCGGTCTTGCCCACGCCGGGCTCGCCGATGAGCACGGGGTTGTTCTTGGTCTTGCGGCTGAGGATGCGGATCACGCGGCGGATTTCCTCGTCGCGGCCGATGACCGGATCGAGCTTGCCGTTGCGGACCATCTGCACCAGGTCGCGTCCGTAACGTTCCAACGCTTCGTAGGTGGCTTCGGGGTGGGCACTCTGCACGCGCTGGTGGCCGCGGACCTCGGTCAGCGTTTTGAGCAGGCGGTCGGTCGTGACGCCGAAGCGTTTGAGCAGAGAACCGGCCGCGGTGGCGGCGCCCTCTCGGATAAATCCCATCAGCAGATGTTCGCCCGAAACGTATTCGTCCTTCAGGCGGCGGGCTTCCTTCTCTGCGTCGACCAGAAGCTGCGAGAGCCGCTGGGAGATGTGAATCTTGCCCGGCTCGATCCCCGGGCCGGACACGCGCGGATGCTTCTGAACCTCGCTCTTCAGCGCCCCAGCGAGCTCTTCGACGGGCACCTCCATCTTGCGTAACAGGCGCGGTACCAGCCCTTCGGCCTGTTCGAGTAGAGCCAGCAGCAGGTGCTCGCCGTCGACTTCAATGTGGCCCAGGGTGACGGCTTGGTTCTGGGCCTCGGAGAGGGCTTCTTGAGATTTCTGGGTCAGTCGGTTGAGGTCCATCGGTGTTCACTCCTCCCGCGCCCGCAGCGCGAACCTTCGGCGAGCACGAGCCTCGCTCGAGATAGCGGAGCAAGAATGGTGCCAAAGAGAGAAAGGGGGACGCAGCTCGTTTTCGTCAGGCGAACGTTCCCTTCCCCCAGTGGGCAAACGCGACTTGAAAACGAACTGCGTCCCCTTTTTTATCCCCGCCCCCGCGCGCGTTATCCGCCTCTTACGTCCGTTGAGCAGACTCTCGTTCTGTCAATTTGGCCGAGGTGGCAGGACCCAATGACAGATAGAGGGGGCGCCGCGCCGATCATTTGATGCCATGCATCAGCCGTTTGAGCAGCGGCGTGAGGACGAACAGCACCACGGCCGCTGCACCGGCGGTCCCGGCGATCCCAAGGAAGACGGGGGCATAACCGGACTGCGCCTGGAGTCGACCGATCACCCCGCCGGTGATCACGTTGGCCAACGCGGAGGACAGGAACCAGACGCCCATGAACACGCCCACCAGCCGCGCAGGCGAGAGCTTCGTCACCATGGACAGCCCGATGGGCGACAGGCACAGCTCGCCAGTGGTCAAGAACAGGTACGCAAGGAGGAGCCAGGCCAGAGCACTCTTGCCGCCGTGCTCGGCCTGCTTTGCCCCAACCCAGAGCATCAGGAACGCCAGCCCGAGTTGTGCCAGACCCAAGGAGAACTTGAGCGGCGTGGACGGTTCCATGCGCTTGCGGTCGAGCAAGACCCACAACACGGAAAAGGGGATACCGAGCGCGATGATCAGGATGGGGTTCACGAAGCCGGCCACGAACGCCGCCGGCAATTCCCAGCCCAAGACCCAGAGGTTCACCTGGTCCTGGGTAAACCGGGTGATCGTGCTGCCCTGAAGCTCGAAGGTCCCCCAGAACACCATCGAGAAAATGCACAACACGATGATCACGATCATTCGTCCGCCTTCTTCGCGCGGCGCGCGCCAGGCCTCGAATAGCAGGTACAGGAGCACCGGTCCGGCGATGATGACCGCCAAGCTCTGCACGTACTCGGGGCGGGACATCATGTACGCCGCGAAGGGAATGAACACCAGGACTCCAACGATCAGCGGGACCACGTTGGGCACGCCCAGCCGGCCGCGGCCCACCAGCCTCGCCCCGGCGGGCGGCAGACCCCGCCCGGTGATCCAGCCGCGCCCTGCGAAAAAGACCACCAAGGACACAATCATCCCGATACCGGCCAGGAGGTACGCCAGATACCAACCCCATTTCTGCGCGATGCCGGCCGAGAAGCTGGCCAGCGTGGCCCCGATGTTGATCCCCATGTAGAAGATCGTAAACGCGCTGTCGCGGCGCCGGTCCTCGGTCGAATAAAGGGTACCCACGATCGTCGAGATGTTCGGTTTGAAGAACCCGTTGCCGCAGGCGAGTAGACCAAGCCCCGTGAAGAAGAGGGGATGCAGAACCTGGGGTGAGGTGCCGGAATGCACCAACATCGCGTGCGTCGTGAGCGTGAACTGGGCGAGCGACATCAGGAAACCGCCGATGTAAATCGCCCGCCGCTGACCCAGTAGCCGGTCGGCCAGCATGCCCCCGACGAACGTGGCCGCGTACACAAAGCCCAAGTAGGCCCCGTAGATCTGGTCCGCGTGCCCGCCAGCCGCCTCTGCGCCTCTTTCTGCGGCCATTGCGACCAGCACGACGCTCACCATATAGAGCGTCAGGATGTTACGCATGCTGTAGAAGCTGAACCGCTCCCACAGCTCGGTGGAGAACAACACGTACAGGCCTTTGGGATGTCCAAACACGCGCTGGGCCTCCTGGGTTGGAACTGCGGGTTCATGGAACCGCAGATGAACGCGGATAAACGCGGATCAGAATCGGTTTACGATCCTCTTTATTTCAACCTGGGGATTGCCGAAGTTGATCAGCAAACAGACGCTCAATTTTGTTGCCTTGAGGTAATTCAGACATTGCGCCATATGTACGTCATCAAAGGCTTTGACGGCCTTGAGCTCAAGTAGTACACCCTCCTCAACCAGCATATCCGCCACGTATTCTCCAACGACCACGCCATCGTACCACACCTCAATAGCTTGCTGTTGTTTGGCGCGGAGCCCGGCCTTGCGAAGTTCATGAGCCAGCGCATTCTCGTACACCTTTTCCAAGAATCCACAACCCAGAGTTTCTCCTACGGTATAGGCACACCCGATAACCCTTTCCGTGATCTTATTCAATTCCAATCTGCGTTCATCTGCGTTCATCTGCGGTTCCCAAACCGGTTTAATCTGCGTTCATCTGCGTCCATCTGCGGTTTCAAGCCGGTCACGGATATATCTTCCCCATCATCCGCGCGAAGGGGATGGTCTCGCGTACGTGGTGCAGGCCGCACAGCCACGCCAGGGTCCGCTCCACGCCCAGGCCGAACCCCCCGTGCGGCACGCTCCCGTAACGCCGCAGATCCAGATACCACTCGTAGGGCTCCTGCGGCAACCCATCCTCGCGGATACGGGACACGAGAATGTCGTAGTCCTCCTCACGGGCCGATCCGCCGATGACCTCGCCGAACCCCTCGGGGGCCAGCATGTCGAAGTTCTCCACTAGGCGGTGGTCCTGGCGATCGAGTCGCATGTAAAACGCCTTCACCCCCTTGGGGTAATGATGCACGAAAACCGGGCGCTCGTGCAGCCGCGAGATGATGGTCTCGTCCGAGCCGCCCAAGTCGCCGCCCCATTGGAAGTTGGCCGCCAATTCCATGTGCTTGGGGATGTTGGCGATCTGTTCCTCCAGTTCCGCCCGGCGCTCGCGGACGGCCTGCTCGTCCTGGGCGGCTTTCTCCCGTTGCCACTCCTTCTTGGCCGTCTTGGCGGTCTCGGTGAGCTCCGCGATCTTCTTATTGAGTTGCTCGAGCTCGGCGGTCTGTTCCACGTGGTCCCGCTCGAGCAGTTCCTTGGCCCGCGGGCCGCGGAGGATGTCCGCCACTTCGCTGTAGGTCATGCGATAAAACGGCTTCTGGATTCTCTCCAGCGCCGTCAGCTCCCGGCCCAGGAACTCCAGATCCGCCCGATGGTCCTGGAGCACGCGCTGGACCAAAGAGCAGACGAAGTCCTCCGCCAGGTCGATCACGTCGTCCATGCTGGCGAACGCGATCTCCGGCTCGACCATCCAGAACTCGGTGAGGTGGCGGCGGGTCTTGGACTTCTCCGCGCGGAAGGTGGGGCCGAAACAGTACACCTTGCGGTGGGCCATGCACGCCGTCTCGACGTACAGTTGGCCGGTTTGAGCCAGGTAGACCGGCTCACCAAAGTAGTCCACGGCAAAGAGGGTGCTCGTGCCTTCCCCTGCGGCCGGAGCGAAGATGGGCGTGTCGATCAGGATGAAGCCGTGGTCGTTGAAGTAGCGGCGGATGGCGTCAACCAGCGTGTGCCGGATCCGCAGGATAACGTATTGTCGCTGCGAACGAAACCACAAGTGCCGGTGCTTCATCAGGAAGTCGGTCCCGTGCAGCTTGGGGGTGATCGGATAATCGCCTGCGGCGTGGATCGTTTTGAGCCCCGTCACCCGCAACTCATATCCGCCGATCGCTCGGGCATCGGCTGCCACCGTCCCGCTCACGGTGACGGCGGATTCCTGGGTCAGGCGGCTGGCTTCGTCAAAGAAACCCGCCGTGGATTCGTTCTTTTCGACCACGCACTGGCAGTAGCCGGTCCCGTCGCGAAGCGTGATGAAGACGAGTTTGCCCTTGGGCGTGTTGCGGAGCACCCAGCCGTGCAAAGTGACGGGTTCGCCGACATAATCCGCAAGTTGGGAAATCGTCGTGCTGGTACTCATGGCGGGTCTTATAGGATGAGGACGCCCTCGATGCAAGCGCGGGGCGAGGGTGGCATGGCCAAGCCCACCGCAAGGTGGGCGCCGCCATGTGAAACGCCACGAGCCGGTGAGCGCTCGGGCATGGCGGCGCTCGCCGTCAGCGAGCTTGGCCATGCCACCCAGGCTATGTCGGCAGATTCGTTCTTTTGGTGTATTGGCTTGGCGCGGGGGGGGGTAGAATGACATGCTCGTGGGATAGTTTCGGTCACGGACAGTCATCTTAAAGGAGGAATGAAGATGCTTCCACGCCCCATGATGATGGGATGGGTCCTGGTTTTGGCCATAGGGGGATGGGTCGTGCCCCCGGCGCCGGCCGGGGACATCGACGGCGACGGCGTCGACGACGCGCTCGACGTGTGCAACAACACGCCACCTGGAACGGCGGTTGACGCCGAGGGGCGCCCGCTGGGGGACATCGACCGGGATTGCGAAACGGACCTGGAGGACTACGCCCTGTTCCAGCAGGGCATGACCGGACCGCTCCCGCCGCTGGGGGCGTGCTGCTATCCGGACGGCACATGTATGCTCGTCACAGAGTCCGACTGCGGCGGCGATTGGCAGGGTCAAGGGACCTCATGCACGCCGAATCCGTGCATACCGCCGAACATGGTCCTGGTGCCCGCCGGCGAGTTCCAGATGGGCGATACCTTCAGCGAGGGGAACCCCCGCGAGTTCCCCGTGCACGCGGTCTACGTGGACGCGTTCTACATGGACACGTACGAGGTGACCAACCAGCAGTACGCCGCCGGGCTGAACTGGGCCTGGGCTCAGGGCGGGCTGATCGAGGTGAGCAGCGGCGTGGTCTACCAGGCCGGCAGCGGGACCAGCTACCCGTACTGCGACACGATCAACAGCTCATCGTACAGTCCGATCACCTGGAACGGCAGCACGTTCGGCGTGGTCTCCGGCAAGGAGAACCACCCGATGGTGCAGGTGAGCTGGTACGGTGCCGTGGCGTATGCGAATTGGCGAAGTGCGATGCAGACCCGCCCGTTGTCCTACAACCTGTCGACGTGGGAGTGCAACTTCTCGGTCAACGGCTATCGGCTGCCGACGGAGGCGGAGTGGGAGAAGGCGGGCAGGGGCGGTACGCCCGGGCACCGCTTCCCCTGGTCGGACCATGACACCATCCAGCACACCCGGGCGAACTACTACAGCTCGTCGTTCGATTCATACGACACGAGCCTGACGCGGAACTCTCACCCGTTGTGGGGCGTCGGAGCTTACGTGTGGACAAGCCCTGTAGGCTTCTTTACGGGGGCACTTCAGTACCAGGCGGATTGGGGCTGGCCCGGCACGCCGACCAGCTACCAGACAGCGAACGGCGCGAACGGCTACGGCCTGTACGACATGGCCGGCAACGTGTCGGAATGGTGCAACGACTGGTACAGCTCGACGTACTATGGTTCGAGCCCGTACGACAACCCGCACGGTCCAACGAGCGGGACTTACCGTGTTCTGCGCGGCGGCAGTTGGGGCACCAGCGCGAACGGCTGCCGCGTGGCGAATCGCAACTACAGCCCGCCCGACTACCGGTACGACTACGGCGGCGGGTTCCGGTTGGCCCTGGACTCTGAGTAACCCTTTGCCCGTTTTGTCCGCAGATTACGCAGATTGCGCAGATTTGAAGGGAATCAAGATGAATCGCGGGGAGAACCAGGATCCCCGGACGTACGCCATTATCGGCGCCGCGATGGAAGTTCATAGGGAACTGGGGTGTGGCTTCCTTGAAGCCGTATATCAGGAAGCATTGGCCGTGGAACTGACGGCACGGAGCGTACCCCACCAGCGCGAGGTGGAGTTGCCGGTGTTCTACAAGGGCCGGCGCTTGGTGTGCGATTATCGAGCGGACTTCGTGTGCTCCGCCTCCATCATCGTAGAGTTGAAGGCCTTGAGCGAGTTGGCAGGCATCCACTCCGCCCAGGTCATCAACTACTTGAAGGCGACCGGCATGGAAGTCGGCCTGCTGATCAACTTCGGGGCGGAATCCCTGGAATACAAGCGTCTGGTGTTCTCCAAGCGTGCCGTCACTCAATCTGCGAAATCTGCGCAATCTGTGGACAAAAAGATTAGTCCGCAGATTACGCAGATTGCGCAGATTCTGCAGAATCGGACAGATTGAGGGGATCAGGCGTAGGGAAGCGGTTTCCCGGCCGGCAGCCGACGACGTTCCAACACCCGGCGCTCTTGGTTCACAGCGCCACGGCGGATAGTCTTCCTGTGGAGGTCAGTGCCGAGAACATTGACCACCTCGAGACCGGCAGGCATTACACCGGCCGAGCAGAGCTTTTGACACCCTCACCGGCGGCCTGGGCCTGTCGCTTCAGCTCCAGGATGGCCGCGTGAATCTTCTCAGTAGCGCGTTTCAAGCTGTCGCGGTCCCGGCTGGTAAACTCGCTCAGATCGACGGGCTTACCATAGCGGACCCGGGCGTGATGGCGGGTGAAAAACGAGGCGGCCACGCCGTCGCGATACACCAGCCCGCTGATATAGGCCGGCACGACCGTAGCACCGCTGTGCAGGGCCAACAGAGCGACGCCGTTCTTGGGTGGCTCGGTCCGGCCGGGCTGGGGAATGCGCCCTTCGATGAAGATGCCGAGCATCCCGCCTTCGCGGAGCCGCCGAAGCGCGGCTTTGGTGGCAGCCGTATCTTGACCGTCGCGCTTCACGGGGATGCAGCGCACGACGTCGGTGATGTGGTGCAAAACCGGAAGGTGAGCGTACTCGCGTGCGATCATGAAACCCATGCTGCGCTGCGGGCAGGTCGCGTAAAGCATCAAGGGGTCGGCCGTTGAACCGTGATTGGCGGTGAGGATGACCGGTCCGGCGGCCGGCACCGTACAGGGGCCGATGCAACGCACGCGATACCACAATCCGGTCCAGAGGCGGTTGAGGTACCAGAGCACGGGAAGCACCGCCGGTTCGCTTGGAAAGCGTCTTCGCCCACACGCAGTCATGAAAACGATGCCCGCCACCACCACCGTGACACTTAGGACCGCTAGGCCGATCCCTTGACCGTTCGCGGTCCCCGTGAACGCGGTCTGCCGGGCGACAACAGCCGGAGTCAACATCAGCATAATTGCGGCCCACCAGGACAAAACCTATCCCGCAAGTTCACTGTCAGCATAAGAGGCCGGGGGCGGACCGCAAGCGATTGCTGAACCCGGCTCCTGAGCATACGATGATCCTATGGACGATCGGCCAGGCGGCCGGCCGCCCGGAAATCGAATGTAAGTGCCTTGGAGACGAGTCGATGACGCGAACGATCCTCTGGGTGGTCCTGTGGCTCATGCCCGGCACCATCGCTTTGGCAGGCACCGAGGGTGAGCCTGCTCCCGAGACCACCGCACCGGCGGAGCCCGCCGCCCTGCCAGCCGAGACGGAGGGCGCGGTCATCGTCCGTATGGAGACCAGCTTGGGCATCATCCTGCTTGAATTGGACACCAAAAAGGCACCGATTACCGTGGCGAATTTTCTGAGTTACGCCGACGAAGGATTCTACAACGGCACCATCTTTCATCGGGTGATTCCGAACTTCCTCATCCAAGGCGGCGGCTATATGCCGACGCTTACGCTCAAGACCAATGGGTTGCACGACCCGATCCCGAACGAATGGGACAACGGCCTGAAGAACGTGCGTTCGACCATCGCGGCCGCCCGGGTGCCAGGCAAACCCGATTCCGCGACGTCGGAGTTCTTCATCAACGTGATAGACAACCCGCGTCTCGATCAGGCCCAGGAGGACGGCGTAGGCTATGCCGTGTTCGGCCGGGTGGTCGCAGGCGAGGACGTCGTGGAGCAGATCCGCACAGCACCGCTTCACGTTCACCCCCGCCATCGGGAGCCGAGCGGCCGGCCGAGCACACCGGTCAGGCCGATCGTGATCAAGTCCGTTCGCTGCTACGACCCCAACGGAGAAACGCCGGAACCAAACCCCACGTCTCGGGCGACACCAGCCCCCCATGACCCGGACGACCCACCGGGCGTCCAAGAACTGCAAGATACCGCCGGACACGAGCCGGGAATGGGGTGAGAGCCAGAGCAGATGTTCTCGGCCCGCTCCCTGATAGGGGACCCTCTTGGAGTCGAGGTTCTCTCATACTAATTTGACGACAAACGTATAGTATTGAGCCAGTCAAAGCAGATCAGGGAGCGGACCAGTGCCGGCTGAGCTGCGAGGGTGCGCAGACCTTGGCAGAGTCGTTCGCCGACCGCCTCCAGGGTCGCAGAGGATGCTTGACAAACGACGATTAATCCTGATAAATTAAGGAGTTAGGATAATCCTGTACGCGTGCTCGGGCTGGCGTTTCGGCGGATACTCAGGCGATGCTTCGGGGCGACTCCCGTGTAGAGTTGGTGCGCAAAGCTACGGCGGGCGACCGGGTGGCGCTCAAGTCGCTCCTGGTCGAGGCGCACCAGAGTTTATGCGAGCGGCTGGCGAGCCGCGTACCGGCGACTCTACGCAGAACCGTTGCCGTTGAGGACATCGTTCAGGAGACTCATATCGAGGTGTTCCGCCGCATCCACGCCTTTCTACCCCGGGAGGCGAACTCTTTTGACCGTTGGGTCTTTGCCATCGCCCTCAGCCGGCTGCGCAACGCCGTGAAACGGGAGCGCGCTCTCCGGCGCGGCGGCGGACGGGTGGCGTGTACGGCGTCGGCCGAGCAGATCGAGGAGTCCACCCTCGCGTTGCTGGACACCATCGTGGGGCCAAGTCACACCCCCAGCCGATCGGCGGCGCGTGCCGAGCTGGTCCGAGCGGTGCAGCAGGCGCTCACGGAGTTGCCCGAGCAGTATCGACAGGCGTTGTGGCTGGTGCACATTGAGGGGCACCCGGTCAAGGTGGCCGCGGAGAACATGGGGCGTACCGAACGGGCGGTACACGGACTTTGCCGGCGTGGGATCGCGCTGCTGCGGGTGCGACTGAAGAGTGCCAGCCGTTTTCTGTCTTCCGATCAGTGAGTTGGTAGGCGCGCCGCGCCAGCCGGGTGTAGTATTACGACAGGCGGATACGGCACCGCGTGGGCGCGCGACTGGAGACGAAGAAGGCGGGCACGATGAGCGAAAGCATGCCGTTAGACCGGACGATCCCAGCCCTCACGGCTCGCGTCGCGCGGGTCGTCGAGGAAGTGATTCGGCAGCGTGCCGCCAGCGACCCCGCATCCGATGAGGAGGTCATCACCGCTCATCCGGAGCTGATGCCGGAGTTAGGCGAGAAGCTCCGCGCTTTGCACAAGGTGGAACTGGCGGAGCTTCGGGCGGATGGCGTGGACGCCGGCCACGGAGGGGTTGCTGGGGAGTCGCTTGGCCCGCCAGACGGAGTCACCACGCAGTCGGCCGACGCGCCGAGCCCGCCGTCGGATTCCTTCGCGGGCTATCAGATTGTGCGCGAGATCCACCGCGGTGGCCAGGGCGTCGTCTACCAAGCCATTCAGAAATCCACGCACCGGAAAGTAGCCCTCAAGGTCATGAGGGAGGGACCCTTCGCCGGGCCGGCCGACAGGGCCCGTTTCGAGCGCGAGGTTCAGATCCTCGGCCAGCTTCAGCATCCCAATATCGTCACCGTGCACGACAGCGGCAGTGCGGCGGGCGTCTTTTACTTCGTGATGGACTACATTGCCGGGCAGCCGCTGGACGTCTACATGGCCAGCGGGCCGCGCACGATCGACGAGACCCTCAGGCTGTTTGCGAAGATCTGCGAGGCCGTGAACGCGGCTCACCTGCGGGGCATCATTCACCGCGACCTCAAACCCAGCAACATTCGTGTCGACGCCGGCGGCCAGCCCCATATCCTGGATTTCGGCCTTGCAAAGCTCGCCACCCCGCTGGCTTCCTCCGCCGCCGACGGGGTTGATGGCGGGTTACCGGTCATGACGCTGACCGGCCAGTTTGTCGGCTCGCTGCCCTGGGCCAGCCCGGAGCAGGCCGAGGCCCAGCCGAGCAAGATCGACGTGCGGACGGACGTGTATTCGCTGGGCGTGATTCTGTACCAGATGTTGACCAGTCGCTTTCCGTACGAGGTAGTGGGGAACATGCGCGACGTGCTGGACCGGATCATGCGGGCCCAGCCGGTCAGGCCCAGCGTGATCCGCAAACAGATCAACGACGAGGTCGAGACGATCGTCCTCAAGAGCCTCCAGAAGGAGCGCGAGCGGCGGTATCAGTCCGCCGGTGAGCTGGCCCGCGACATCCAGCACTACCTGGCGGGAGAGCCGATCGAGGCGAAGCGCGATTCGTACGGATACGTTGTCCGGAAGATGCTCCGTCGGTATCGGATGCCCATTGCCGTCGCCCTCCTGTTTGCTGGAATCCTGCTCGGTTCCACGATTGCACTGGCGGTGATGTATCGGAGACAGACGCACGACCGGGCGCAGGCCGAGGCGGCCCGCCGACTCGCCGAGGCACGTGCGAACGAGACCGAGCAGGTGGCCGACTTCCAGGCGCGCATGCTCCAGGAGATCGACATCGAGGCGATGGGACGCGGACTGATTCAGCACTTGCGCAAACAGGTCCGGGCGGGCCTAGAGCGCCAGGCTCTGGGTGGTGGATCCGACCGGCGAAGACGGACGCCCGAGCAAGTGGAGACCGCTTTGGGCGCATTCGACGAGTCCGTCTCACCGGCCAACCCCGCGGACACCGCGCGTGCTGTGCTGGACGAGTATGTCTTGAAACGGGCGTCCGACACGGTCGAGAAGACGTTCGGTGGTCAGCCGTTGGTCCAGGCCGCGGTGTACGGGGCCATCGGCAGAACGTATCAGGCGCTGGGACTCTACGACGCGGCGGAGGCGGCGCTGCGCAAGACGGTGGACATTCGCGCGCAGACGCCGGGCGGCGAGCCGGCGGAGATGGCGGGCAGCCTGTTCGACCTGGCGTCTTTGCTACGGGCCACAAACGACTTGGCCGGCGCCGAGGCCGCGGCGCGCGAGGCGCTCGCGATCTACCGTGCGCGCTTCGGCAATGAGTACCCGGATGTGGCGGCCAGCCTCAATGACCTGGCCATGGTGCTGATGACCAAAGGCGACTTCGCGGGCGCAGAACCGCTGCTCCGCGAGGCGCTGGCCCTGAATCGCAAGATCTGGGGTGACGACACGACGAATGCGGCGGCCAATCTCAACAATCTGGCGGTGGTTTTGCGGGGCCAGGGCGACCTTGCCGGCGCCGAAGCGATGCTCCGCGAAGCGCTGGCCCTGTGCCGCGGGCAACGGGGCGATGAACACCCGGACGTAGCGAGCGCGCTCAACAACCTGGCAGGGCTCTTGCAGGCCAAGGGTGAGTTTGCCGGCGCCGAGCCGCTGTTCCGCCAGGCGCTGGCTATCAACCGCAAGTCCTGGGGTGACGAACATCCGACGGTGGCGACAAGCCTCATGAATCTGGCGACCTTGTTGCAAGCCCAGGGCGACTACGCCGAGGCTGAGGCCCTTTATCGGGAAGCGGCGCCCTTGTGCCGAAGATTGTTCGGAGACACGCATCCCGACACGGCCCGATGCCTCTTCGGCTTCGGAATGCTGTTAGCAGAGCGGGGAGACTACGCGGGCGCGGAGAGGCAGCTCCGTGAGGCGCTGGCCATCTGGCGAGCCCAGCTCCCGGCCGCCCACGTCAACATCTTCCGTGCCCAGGTCGAACTGGGCGTCGCCCTGGCGGGCCTGGCGCGTTTCGCGGAGTCCGAGCCGTTCTTGCTCGAAGGCTATGCCGGGTACCAGGACAGCCTGGGAGTGCCGGCCCGAATCAAGCTCCGGACGGTCCAGAACATCGTCAGGCTCTACGAGGGCTGGCATGCTGTTGAACCGGAAGGGGGCCACGACGTAGAAGCCACCGCGTGGAGGGCCAAGCTGACCGAAATGCGCTCGGCCACCCGGCCGGGCTCAGGTCCCTCGGATTAGCGCTTGGGCCGAGGGCTCGCCGCGGACCACCGAAGGAGAGAAGCCTGCATGTCGGATGGTCGCTATTACAAACGGTTCGGGATTGACACTGCGCACTCGGCCGGTTATACTGCTTACCATGCCTATATTGGGCGATAGTCATGAAACCCGCAGCTTCCACCAGCGACGAGCCTGATCTCGATTTTTGCCGTTTTTCGGAGCGTCATGCCACCCGGCGCAGCCCGGGCGGATTTTTCTGCGGGCGCGCCGGGCCCGCACGCTGTTCTATTAATCGGGGCGCTCCCTGGGTCGGCACCAGGTCGGTCCCCGGCAGCGCCAGGACACTCTGACGAGTGGAGCTATTTCGGAAGAAGCGACCGAAGCGGAAGAGTTGAATACCAGTGACGGCGTCCCCGGGCCTCGTGGCCCGCCAGCGCCGTCTGAAAGGAGGACGAACGATGTGTGCATCACGACGTTACCATGCTGTCCAGGCCAGCGTGCTGCGGCTGGTCGCGGGGTTGGGGGCCGTCTTCTGCAGCGGAGCGCAGGCCGTCCCCTGGCGGATAGTGACCCTGACGAGCCCCGACGAGGGTGTTGAAGGCGCCCCTCGCGTGTCGGACGCCCTGGTGGTCTGGGGGCGGAACGGCTACGGCAGCACCTTCGAGATCGTCGTCCACGATGGCATCGAAATCGTTCCACTCACGTTGAACGCGGTAGATGACTGCTGTCCGAGGGTCGCGGATACCCGTGTCGCCTGGATGCGCCATGACGGCAACGACTGGGAAATCTGGTTTTACGACACGGCGAATGGCCTGCCCGGCCGCACCAACGGATCGGCCGGGGCCGAGCTGGGTGCCGCGCTGAGCGTCCAGAACACGCAGACCCAGTTCGGCAACAGTACCCTGGGGTTGGTGGATTTCGCCAACGGCTCGGAGTTGGACGCCGCCTACGGTACGATCATGGACGGGGCGTTGTACCTGGTCCTGGCCGGCAACCTGGAATCCAACTTCAACAAGCTGGAGATCTTCATCGACAGCGTCGCCGGGCAGGGACAGAACCGGCTGCGCGGGGACAATCCGGACGTGGACTATAACGGGCTGAACCGCATGGGGGACGACGGCAGCGGCAACGGGCTGACGTTCGACTCCGGTTTCGAGCCGGATTTTTATCTGACGTTCACCGGCGGGGGTAGCCCGTATGCTCTGTACGGTAGCTACGCCGAGTTGCTGACGGCGGGCGGCGGCGCCGGGTATTACCTGGGGGCAGGGGGGGCCGCGACGGAGGGTGCGCTCTCCGGCGGCACCAATCCTTACTTCATTCGCGCCACCATCGACAACCGCAACACCGGTGGCGTGACCAGTGGCACGGGCGCGGGAAGCGGCGCCGGTGTCACCACGGGTCTCGAACTGGCCATCCCGCTCGCGGCGCTCGGCAATCCCGCGGGCAGTGTCCGCATCTGCGCGTTCGTGAACGGCACCGGGCACGATTACGTATCGAACCAGATTCTCGGTCCCCTCGGAGGAGGTGCCAACCTGGGCGAGCCCCGAAACGTCAACTTTGGCAGCCGGCCCGGCGACCAGTTCTTCACGGTTTCGCCTGCGGCCAACGGTCCCATACAGCTCACTAACAATGCCTACGGTGATTCCCTCATGTCCATGGCCGGCGATTACGTTACGTGGACTGCGTCGGATGGCAATGATCTGGAGGTTTTCCTCTACGACGGGGCGGGCGTCAGCCAGCTTTCCAACAATACCGTGGACGACGTCGAACCGCACACGGACGGCAATTGGGTCGTCTGGGTGCGCATCGACACAGGCAACGATTCCGACATCGTCGCCTATAATGGCACGAACGTCTTTGCCATCACGGACGACGCCTACCCCATTTCGAACGACCACCCGAAGGTGTCTGACGGGCAGGTGATTTGGTGGCAGTGGCCGACTATGGGCATCTTCCTCTACAGTGGCGGCGAACCCACGAGGTTGGATCCGGACTATCACGAGGAACAATCACCGGTGATCTCCCATGGTTACGCCGCATGGCGCAGCGGCCGTTCGTTCCCCGGCCCCGCCGACATCATATTCTATGCCGGCGGATCGCCAATTCAGCTCACCAACGACGACGCGCTGGACAACGCTCCCTTAATCTCCGGCTCATTGGTGGTATGGAGTCGCTACGAGCTGAGCGTCAGTACTCTTACCGTCTACGACGACGACGGCGTACACGCGATCAGTCTGGCGCCTCCTGGCACTTTCGATGTTTTTGGCACGCGCATCGCCTGGCTTGATGGCTGGCCCGGCGACATCTACTTGGCCGTCCCCGCGCCCGATCTCGACGCCGACGGCGACGTGGACCTGACGGACTACGCGGCGTTCGCGGCGTGCCTGGGCGGGCCGGGGAGCCCCCCGCCCGGCGGATGTGAGGACGCTGATCTCGACGGCGACGACGATGCGGATCTGGCGGACTTCGTGATTCTCATGGAGTGCTACGGCGGCGCCGGCGCGCGCCCGGCTTGTCTGTGAGGGGCGAATCCTGATGAGGGCTGCGGGGGCTTCGCAGACCTTCGCAAAGCTGTTGGCCGACCGCCTCCAGGGTCCCAAAGGTGTCGTTGCCCAAGTGGTTCTCGCGCAGGTATTCCCAGACATGCTCGACCGGGTTAAGCTCGGGGCTGTAGGGCGGCCCGACAGCAATACTGCCCGCCGAAGAGGCCCGGGCCGACGGTCTTGATCACGCCGCGGGCGGGTAGGGCCGCCAAGTGCTCGAGCACGTGATAGACGGTTTCGACCTCCTCCGCGGCGCCAAGAGCGGCGGCGATGTCGTCGGCGGTTTGCGGCCGATCGGGACGGAGGGTGTCAACGATCTGTCGCTGAAGGGCGATGATGCGCTCCGCCGCCTTTTTGCCGGCCTCCACACCCGGCTGGTGATAGGCGTTCACGTGGATGAGCGAAGCGTACAGGCCGACCGTACGCTCATAGAGGGCGATCAGGGCCCCGAGCGTCCGGGCATTCAGCTCGGGTAAGGTGAGGGTCAGCGACGCACGCCCCTTCTCAAAGAGCGCTTCTCGCGTACCCAGCAGAAAGCCGTGCAAATAGTCGCCACTGGTCACGCCCGGCTCGACTTCGACCAAACGAGCTGCGTCCCCTTTTTCGCGCCGGACCTGCACAAACATGACAAAGAAATTGTTTGGGCCATCGCGGAGTTGCTGCACGTAGGCATGCTGATCAGTCGAGCCTTTGTTGCCATAGACGGTGAGGCCCTGGTGGACGACCCGCCCGCTCAGGTCGCGCTCTTTCCCGAGTGACTCCATCACCAATTGCTGGAGATAGCGGGCAAGCAGCGCCAGGCGGTCCTTGTAGGGAATAATGACCAAGTCCTTGGCACCGCGGCCGTCAGCCGCGTGATACCACATCAGGGCCATCAGGGCCGCGGGGTTGGACGGCACGTCGTGCCGGCGGGTCGTGTCGTCCATGTCCCGGGCGCCGGCCAGAAACGCATCCACGTCGACCCCCTGTAACGCCGCCGGGAGCAAGCCGACCGCCGAGGTCACCGAGGTGCGCCCGCCAACCCAATCCCACATGGGAAAGGTGGCCAGCCAGTGCTCCTGTTGTGCTCGGCCGTGGAGAGCACTGCCTCGGCCCGTCACTGCGGCCGCGTGGCGGGCGAACTCCAGCCCGCAGGTACGATAGGCGTGGGCGGCTTCGACCATCCCGTTGCGGGTCTCCACCGTCCCGCCCGATTTGGAGATGACCAGGGTGAGCGTGCGCTCCAAGGCCCCGTGGAGCGCGCCGAGCGTCCGGTCGATGCCGTCCGGGTCGGTATTGTCGAGAAAGATGACCCGCATCGGATCGGCGCTCGACCCCAAAGCATCGGACACCAACTGTGGACCCAAAGCCGAGCCGCCAATGCCGATCAACAGCACGTTCTCGAACCGGCCCGCTGTCACCGGTCGCACTTTCCCGGAGTGAACGTCCGCCGCGAACGCTTTGACCTGGGTCAGGGTTTCGGAAATATCGACCGCAATCTCGGGGGACGGAGCGCGCGACGGATCGCGCAGCCAGTAATGCCCTACCATCCGGCCTTCATCGGGGTTGGCGATCGCGCCGGCCTCGAGGGCGTCCATGTCGTGAAGAGCCCTGGCCATCGCGTCGGCCATCCGCTCGAAGTAATCATCGGGAAACAGCATCCGACTGAGATCGAGTTGAATCCCCGTGTGCGGACAGGTGCAGAGATACCGCCGGTAGCGTTCCCAGAGTTGCAGGCGGGTCATGGGTTCCCTGTGCGGAGTTGAAGAAGCTGGGCGTTGAACAGGGCCTCGCAGTCGCAAAAGGCCCCATTCCGCATCAGCACCAGCAAGGCGTCCCGCAGCGCGGATTGGGCGAACTTCTTGGCGGCCAGAATCCGGCGGACGGCGGAAAAATCGCCGCCACAACGGGACGTCGGTTGGGCTCCCAGTTCTGCGGCCAGTGCTTCGAAAAACCCAACCTTGGCCAGCCTTTGGATGACCTCGGGCTCTTTGCCCTGTACATCATTGGAGCGGGGGAGCTTCAGGAAATCGGCGAGGGACTCCCTGCTGCCCAATTCAAACCAGACGCACCCGGCCAGATGCCTCTTGTAGAAATCCTCGGGGACGCTGTGAAACAGCCGGTGGAAGCGCTCCTCGGGTAGAAGCTCATCGAAACCGGCCCAACGCACCGTCACGGCGGTCCGGTCCCAGCGCTCACTGTTGCCCACCTCGACGGTGATTCCAGGGAACTTCCTGGCCAGCAAGTGGGCGAGCTTGGCTTGGAGTTGGGCATGAGCGTTGGGTGGGGTCATGGGGGGTCAGACCCTTGCGTACGCCACGTTTACACCGATGGTCGGGCCGGTCCGCCGACACCGGCCACAGCATAGTTCGTCGGACGAAAAAGGGAAGTCGGGAAGCGCCAAAATACGCGGGCCGCCTCGGTACCAGTTACCCGAGATGCGTATGTGATTAACCTCGTAGCGGCTTGCGTCTCCGCAGACCGCCCTCTCCTCGGCCGGCGAGACGCCGGCCGCTCGGTAATCACGTACCGGAATGCGGAATCGACTTGCCTTTGGTGCCCAGCGGGGAAGAATTAACCAGTTAGGACGGTGCATGCGGCTCCACGACTGCGCGATCGCTTTCCTGGGGGGAGGGAGTGCAACCGGGACGGCGGACGGATCGACCCCCCGGGGTGCCGTCCGCCGCCCTTGATTCGCAAAGGCCGGCACGCGACCGCTACGCCAGGGGTTGGGCGTTCCCAAAAGCGATGACTTCGTTCAGGCTGCCGCTGCGGAACCCGCGCAGGTCGAGGGTCACGTAGGCATAACCGAGCTTGCGCAGGTGGGCATCGATGCGTTCGCGCTGTCCCGGGGCGGCCAACCCGGCGATACGCTCCGGCGGGACCTCAATACGCGCCAGCTTGCCGTGATGCCGGACCCGCAGTTCGCGGAACCCTATGTGCCTCAGAAAGCGCTCGGCCTCCTCGATCATGTGTAGTTTCTCGCGGGTGACCTCCTCCCCATAGGCCACCCGACTGGCCAGACACGGGCTCGCCGGTTTGTCGAACGTGGGCAGCCCCCACTCGCGGGAGAGCACCCGGATGTCGTCTTTGGTCAGTCCCGCCTCGGCCGCCGGCGACCTCACGGCATGCTCGGTCGCCGCCTTGAGCCCGGGACGCCAATCCTTCAAATCGTCGGCATTCGTCCCGGTTACCAGGGTATGGGAGGCTTTGTGCGCGCCGAGATAGCGCTCGGCGCATTCGAAAAGCGTGCTCTTACAGTAGTAGCAGCGGTCCGGGGCGTTCCGCACGTAGCCGGGATTGGACAATTCGTCCGTCTCCAGCACCACGTGCTCGACCGCGAACGCACGGGCCACCCGCACCGCTTCCTCGAACTCTTCGTGCGCCAGACTGTCACTCTTACCCGTAATCGCCAGGACGTGATCGCTCCCGAGGGTATCGACGGCCACCTTCAGCACAAACGTGGAGTCCGCGCCCGCGGAAAAGGCCACCGCCACACGCTGCATGGCTCGCAGCGTTTCTTTCATACGTTCCAGCTTCACCAGAATACCAGCATTCACCATGTTTACACCTTTATGCCGGAGCGAAGCCGTCGCCGGTTGAGCGTTACTCCTGGGAGATCTCCAGCGCTAACATGTCCCAAGTCCATAACTGCTCTAACTTCATTGACGGCAACGTATTAAGCAATCTTACGTTCACCCGCACCGTCCCTGGGAGCTCGCTTCCGCGCCGGGGGACAGGCCGGAAAGGCCGTCCCACAGCTTCCTTTGTGTTAGATGTTCTTATGATAAGCGCCGCAGGCCGAGCCGGCAAACTGCGGCACATCCTCGCCCCGCGTCCCATCGAGAGGCCCCTGGAAAGTGTCCCGTTTGTGCAACGACCGCAGTGGGTACATGGCACCCAAGGGAGGCCGAGGTGGCAGCCAAGGCCGGACACAAAAACTGTCAGAAATGCTTGAATTTTTCTCTTGCAATTCTTTTCAGTCCGTGGTAAATTACCATTGGTGAGAGAGGGAGTGGAGGAGAGTTGCTTCCAGGAGTATCCGTGAGGATGGGAATGGAGGCCGTAGCGTTCGGCGTTTCGTCCGAAAACCTCCTCCGCAAGAATTGAACGAAGCCCGCAAGAAGCGGGTTTAGTATAGTTCTCTCTCTCCCTCCCAGGCTTGGGCTGTTCGCATAGAGCAGTCCTTGCCTTTTTTACACCTAATACAGCCGTTTCTACGGATCCCTTAACAGTTGCGGTTCGGACATGGGGGTGGTGGCAGGAGGTTTCGCTCGGAGTTCCCGCCCGAGTTCCGCGCTGTAATCGAGCAGCGACTGGCAGGTCGGGCGTTCTTGGAGGGCGAGGTCCACGAACCGGTAGATGATCTGGTCGTCAGCCCCGCGCCCGCGGGCCTCACGCAGGCAACGGACGCATTCGACATCGTCCCCCTCGCGGAAGGCAACGTCCGCTTTCAGCCGCCAGGCGAGTTCGTTCTCATCATCGAGTTCCACCGCCTGGTCCACCCAGCGGCGGAGTCGGTCTACATGGGCCTCCCCGTCACCTCGCATCAGTACCGAGACCAGATCGGCATAAGCGGTGCTGAGGGCCCGACACACGAGTGGTTCGGAGTTCTGGGGCAACAGTTGTGACAGGAGGGCGCGGGCGGCGACCTCGTCGCCGGCGGCCAATTCCATCCGCACCATGGCCCATCTGACGACCTGCACCAACTGGCGTCCTTCGTAAGAGAGAGGCGCACGGTTGACGGCCTCTTCGGCGTCACGGAGCGCCGGCGTCGGCTCCAACGGACGGTTGAGAAAGTGACGGTCAGCGAGTTCGGCGAAGCACGCTGCGGCCCCATAGGCAAACCGCGGCGGGAGCGCCGCATACAGCGCAGCGGCACACTCCAGCGTCTCTTCCGCCAGATCGTCCGCCCCGTCGGCGACCCAAACCACAGCCGCCAGACGGAGGGTCTCCGGGGCGAACGGATCGGCCCAGCGGGCGGGATCCTCCGTCGGGGCAGCCGACCGCGCCCGCTCATAGATCGGCAGAAGCTCCGTCTTGAACGTGGGAATGGTCAATAACCGGGTGGCAATGTCGTGGTACGCCACCGGGACCCGGCTATAACGCAGCGGCCGCACCAAGCTGGCGCAAATCTCCTCGAGCGAGATGACCGAACCGGCGGCGAGAACATAGCGGGCGGCTATGTTCGTGTCGTAGGGTCTGCGGATGAGCTCGCGTTTGAGCGCGGCGGCGGAGTTCTGGTCATGGGCACGGGCGGCGTCGAAATCGCCGTGGAGGCGGGCGAGGTCGGCCCGGATCTGCTCGAAACCGTATTCCTGCCAGTTGGAGTTGTAGAAGTTCGGCGCCCTGCGGACCTGGTCTTGAAGGATTTCCGTTCCCCGGCGGACGTACGCTTCCGCCGCTCTGACATCCTGGTCGGCCAGGGCGAGCAACGGCTGGTCGTACGGTTGGCTTTGCATGGCCGTCGCCCCCCGCCGCATCCCATTGACCTGGTGGACGCGCGCAAGATGAAGATACGCCGCACAGAGCTCGCCTTGCGCCACCAGGCGACGCTGGGGGCTTAAGCGATGTTGGTGGGCCCGGTGAGCCAGTAAGAGCGCGCGGTCCCAGTCGAGGCGGTCGATCGCCCCGGCGACTTCGTATTGGGCCCGTGCCGCTTGAAAATCCCGGATACTGAGATAAGCCGTCGAGAGAGCAAGCCCGGCCGCGACCACCATACTGATGCCGCGCGTCAGGCCGTTCCTGCGCAGCGCGTGGACCACGCCAGGCTGGTCTGGCATGCAGGCCGCCCAGATCAGCCCGACGACGGTATAGAAGAACGGCGGTAAACCCGTCACCCGCAAACCGGAGCCGGACGTTTCCTCGACGATCAGCGCCGTCAGTGAGGCCAGCAGGGCGATCAGGACCCAGCGCAGGGTCACGCCGGGCACAGCGCGTACCGCGGTCGCCCCCGCGAACAGCGTAAAGAACAACGCCCCCAACACCAGCACCAAGCCCACCGAACCGAGATCGGTCCATACCTCCAGCCACTCGTTGTGAGCATTGGCGAGGCGCGCGGTCAGGGCTTCGGGGTCGACCAGCACGTCCTTTCCCGCGGCCAGCGCATCCGCTTTGCGCGTGTATCCGCCCTGACCGTGCCCCAGCAAGCGGCGCTCACCGATCAGTTGGAGGGCGTAGTTCCACGCGTAATAGCGCACGCGGAGCGAAGCGTCGCGGCCGGTGGGCGAGTAGTGGGTCATCCGAGGGACCAGCAACCCGGCTGCGACCGCACCGCCGATCAACAGAATGGCGAGTACGACGAGCTTGCCGCGCGTCTTCCAGGCGAAGAAGAACAGGGCCAGGAAACCGACCGCCAAGCCCAGGGCCGCCCCGCGCGCGTCCGCACGCCGGAACGCCACCCACATGACCAGGAGGGCGCCCAGGCACAAGAGCGTGAGCCCCGCCCGCCGTACCCAGCGCGGATTACCGAAGTCTCGCACCTGCGCCGTGAGGATACCCGCGGTGACGAGCATAGCGGGGACGAGGCAGGCGGCCAGAAACGTCGGATTGCCGATCGGATAGGAAGCGCGGAGCGTGGGGTTGCGTTCGATTACGTAGCCGACCGCCATGGCCGCCGTCGCAGTCCCCACCGCCGCCAGGGCATAAGCGCCAAACCGGGCCGATGCCCGGCTCAAGCCGTAGGCCAGGGCGAACGACCAGAGCGCGTACAGAGCGAGTTCCGCCGAGCCGTACAGGGCCAGGGCGGCGGCACCGGACCAAACGGCGCTTGCAAACGACCATGCCACATAGGCGAGCATCAGCACCTGGGCCGCATAGAGCGGAGGAATGTGTTTCCTGGCCGTTATACCCCCGGCGCGCTCGAGAGCAGCGGGATCGGTGATGACGGCATCGTTTTCGTCAGTCTCCTCTTCGCCGCGCGTGCGCAGGACGATCGCCAAGCTGACGCTCAGCACCGCCAGCGCCACGCCCAGGCCGAAGACCAGGTTCTTGATTTCCGTGCCGGTCGGGGTCGGTTGGGCGTAATGGAAATTGAGCATCTCCACCAGGGCGCGAAATAGGGAGTCCGCCGGCCACTCCTTCGCCCCGTCCGGCAGGTTCGTGGACCGGGCGCCGCTGCTCAGCAGGCAACTGCCCGCCAAGGTGAGCAGGACCAGGACGATCATCACCGCGTGGCCGGGACGGATCGTGTCGGGATTGGCGATACGGATGAGGCTCACGCTCTCTGCTCCGGGGCAATCCAGACGACATCTTCGACGTGGTTAAGGTGGTTGGCAAGTCGGGCGTAGGCGAACAGCAGGTCGCCCAGGCGGTTCAGGTAAGGGACCACCTGCGGGCCGACGGGGTGCCTTTGGCTGAGAGCCACCACCGCCCGCTCCGCCCGGCGGCACACCGTGCGGGCAAGGTGCAGGCGGGCGGCCAACTCGCTCCCTCCGGGCAGCACGAAGTGGTGCAATTCCGGCACCCGGGCCCACGACCGGTCCAACTGCACTTCCAAACGCGCGACGGCTGGGGCTTCGATCCGGGTGGGCGGGCGGCCGGCGTCGTCGGTCGCCAGCTCCGCCCCCAGGACGAACAATTCATCTTGGATCTGGCGAAGTTCATTGGCCAGAGCCGTGTCGGCACAGGTCACCAGCACCCAGCCGATGGCGGCGTTCAACTCGTCCACCCCGCCGTAGGTTTCGACGCGAGGATGGTGTTTGTCCACGCGCTGTCCGCCGATCAGGCCGGTCTGTCCGGTATCGCCCGTTTTGGTGTAGATCTTCATCGTCCAACCTCCCGGTAGAAGCCTCGGGCGCATCCGCGGCGCGCGGGTTCACCAGGTCACGACCTGCTTGATGACCGGCTCGAAGGCCGGTCCCACAGGCCCCGGAGAGCCGGTCCCTCATAGTGGACGGCGGGGTGCTCTACGTCAATGTTTGAAGTGGCGGGTGTGGGTGAAGATCATGGCCGCCCCGCGCTCGTTGCAAGCGGAGATCGTGTCCGCGTCGCGCTTGGATCCGCCCGGCTGGATGATGGCCGTCACGCCGGCGTCCAGGAGCAGGTCGGGCCCGTCGCGGAAGGGAAAGAAGGCATCCGACGCGGCGACCGGAGAAGATAGGGGCTGGGGGCTGGGGGCTGGGGGCTGGGGGCGGACATCGCCGGTCCGCGCGGCGTGAGGGAGGTGACCGTTTTCCTGGGCCAGCCAGGTAGCGATGCGACAGCTCATCACCCGCGACATCTGCCCCGCCCCGTTCCCGATAAGCATGCCGTCGCGGCAGATCGTGACGGCATTGCTCTTCGTGTGCTTGCAGACCAGCCAGGCCAGGCGCAGGTCGGGCATCTCCTGTTCGGTCGGCTTCCGCTCAGTGACCACTTCCCATCGATCCTCGTTGAGGCCGACCAGGTCGCGCGTCTGAATGAGCACGCCGCCGGTGATGCTGCGAAGTTCGGTTTCGTCCGATGCGGGCGGAGCGGTCAGGTCACCGACCCCGAGCAACCGCACACGCTCGCCCCAGTTCTTCCGGGTGCGGATGATCTCAACGGCGTCCTTCTCGAACAGTGTCGCAAGCCACACCTCGACGAAGAACCCGGCGGCGCCCGCAGGGCTTCCCCAGCGGTCGTAGGTCTCCATGACGGCGGCGGCAAAGCCCCGAGTGACCCCAAAGTTGCACGCCAGGACGCCGCCCATCGCGGCGCTAGGATCGCCGAGATAGGCCCGGCGATAGGCTTCGATGGGATCATCCGCCAAGCCCACCCCGCAGGCATTGGTGTGCTTGCTGAACACCACCACGCTGTGGGACCGGCTTTCCATGTGGGACCGGCTTTCCATGTGGGACCGGCTTTCCATGTGGGACCGGCTTTCCATGTGGGACCGGCTTTCCAGCCGGTCATCCTTGGCACCCATTCCCCCCCACGTCTCACGCTTCCGCCGTTGATCTCCCGCCAACTCCGCCCAGGCGTGACGGTTGAGCCACAGCCACTTGTACTCGTCGCCCAGTCCGGACCGGCGGGCATTATTCTCGATGTACTCCCAGCGCTGCCCGTATTCCTTCTCATTGCGAACCATCCGGTCCCAACTTTCATCTAGCCAGATTGAACCTTGGGACCCACGCCTCTTGTTGATCTCCCGGGCGGAGAACCCCTTGATACTGTGCAGGATTTCTCCGAGAGCGACCCATCGTCCGGGGGCGGTCTCGTGCGGCGTCATGAGCAGGTGAACATGGTCGGGCATGACGACGCAGGCATGCAGCGTCATCTTCACTCCATGCCAATGTCGGCAAGCGGACATGACGATGTCACGCTCCGCAGGATCGAGCGCCCTGGACCGGAGCCGGAAGGTGACGAAGTAGCTGGCTCCAGGATTCTCGATATGCGGTAGATGACGCTCCGTGTGCCGCTCGGCGTCCACGGGCGGACTGACCGGCTGGAAAGCCGGTCCCACAGTTTGGGTCTGGATGACCAGCTGGAAAGCCGGTCCCACTAGGCCAGCGGGTCGCCCAGCAACGCTTGGCAGCTCGCGCGTAAGTTCCTTGCACAGATCCAGAGCAGCGCTGGCGTCAGCGTAGTTGTTGAACGATGGCACACCCCCTGAGAGAGGCTCGTCGATGCCCACACACGTCTCGTCGAGGCGCGCTGTCCCGGCGATGCAACCGGCGTATTGTGCCCGCTGATGCGGATTCTCGCCGTAGCGCAGGGCACGTGGATGTGCAAGCTCGGGAAGTCTCATCGGGTGCCGCATGGCTTCGATGTCTTCTTTGCTGTAGCTGGAATTCGTTGTGAGCCAGTGAGCGCATAGATACATGAAGATGTTACGGTTGTAGCTCGCCAAGGCGCGAAACACATCAAAGGCCAGTTCAAGTCGCAGATTCGCGATCAAGATGTCTTGCGTGGGGTTTCTGAGGTAGGCCAGCACATCCTGAAATCGGCGGTGTGTGAGGACCGCAAGCACGTGCTTATGGTTCTTCGCCGCCGCGCGCAGCAGGCAGGGACCGCCGATGTCGATCATCTCCAGCGCGTCCTCAAATTTGCACTCGAGATCGGTGACGGTCTTCTCGAACGGGTACAGGTTGACCACGACCATGTCGATCGGCGCGATGCTTTGTTCGGCGAGCTGCCGCATGTGTTCGGGATTGTCCCGGTCGGCCAGGAGGGCAGCGTGAATCTTGGGGTGTAGGGTCTTGACCCGCCCTCCCAGCATCTCGGGGAAGCCGGTCACCTCTTCCACCAGCGTTACGGGAATGCCGGCTTCCCGCAGGTGTTTGGCGGTCCCGCCCGTGCTGATGATCTCGATGCCGAACTCGTCCACCAATGCCCGGGCAAAATCGGCAATGCCCGTCTTATCGTAAACCGCGATGAGCGCACGTCTGATCTTCACGTCAGTCATGGTCCATTCTGTTTCCTGTACTGCCGGCATGTATGGCGATGCAAAGTCGGAGGGGGCGCCTACCGGGCCTTTCCAGCATCACTGGGACTTGGCCGCCAGTCTGCTTATTTCGCCCTTTCAGGGCATACGAGCACGGCGGCGCGCTTTGGCGAGAAATGCGGGCTACGCGCCCCACCACGGTTCGATCGGGTCGGTCCCATTTTCGCGGGGACGCGTGACGGCCCCCGCCCCACAACGGCATGGCGGCTACTCGACCGTCGTACCCGGCTTGGAGCCGCGGACCTCTTCACGGTACTCCAGGGTGTCGTACTCTTGGTTATTTTCACCGCGCTCCGCGACTGCGCTCTCCAGGTCGCCCCAGTGCTTGTGCCGCCCGCCGACCTGCATCACCGCGACCACCTTCCCGATGGGCGCGAGCCTGAAGTCGCCCACGTGATAGTTGAGACCCGGGCCGATGATGAAGCCCTCGTAGCTTCGCCCGTGGGCCACCTGGTGGAACGTGTCATGGTAGGGCCATTGGTATTCCGGAGTGGCCAATACCAGCGCTCCGGAGCGGTTGATGATGCGCATGGAATCCAGCAGGGTGCGGCGCATGCGCCGTTCCTCGGTCAGTCGGGTGATCTGTTCGTGCATTGCGTAACGCTGGTTTTCCAAACGCTGCCGATCGGCCTCGAGCTGGTTAAACCGCCGGTCCGCCCCCCAGAATTCCTTGGTCGCGTCGTCGATGCTGAAGGTCGGGTCGGCGTAGATGGAGTCCCGGCGGTAGTCCTCGTGGCGGGCGTCAAGGTATTCCTTGGACGAATTCAGCACGGTCTCCGCCGACCGTAACTGGTCCAAGCGGGCGTTGATCCGGTCGATGTCCTTGTAGACGGTATCCAGGTCGGCGATGAAATAGACCTTCTCAATCAAGTCGCCCTGGGCAAGCTGATCGACCTCGATCTCGTGCAGCCCCGGACCGGAGGGCCCCATGACCGGATGCAGCGAGCGGGCCTCCAGATAGTAGCGGGACGGCAGCTTGATGGGGATAAACGAGTTGCGGACGAACTTGGCCACCTCGCAGTCTAAGGAGCCTTGGACGTCGAGCCGGCCATAGATGCTCACCCCGGGGAACCCCTGGGCGGTGGTGTATTTGAACTGGTATCTGCCCGGGCACAGATTGAAGACGGCGTATTCCTCCGGGGTCAGCTCAAGACGATGATCCAAGCTCTCGTCGGTGGTGATCTCCTGTGCCCGGCGGCCGAACAGCGACTTGATCTGCACTTCCGCGCCCGGCGGGGAGTAAAACTGGACCTGCACCTTGCAGGGGTTGCCCCATCCGCGCTCGGCAATCGGTCGCGAGCACCCGGCGGCGACCGCCAGAGCCAAAGCCAGCACTGACACCCCACCGACCGACCGCAGCGCTACGGGCGACGGTCCCCGGAACGATCCGTGCATGGTTCTACTCATGATCCTGCCAACCTCCTTGGTTACGCGTGCCGTTCTCGGTTGTGCGGACGCGGTGATCCTACTTGGCCATGCCCGGGTGTCAAGAGACCTCACCGCCGCAGCACTAGCGATCCGACCGGCTACGGAGCGGATCGTCCAGGTTAACATCCGAGGCCGGGCTGACGGCTTTCTCCGTGTCCGAGTCGCCCTTGCCGGTGCCCGGGGCCTCGGTCTCTTCCAGGGGGGAGACCCCCTCGAGAATGTCCTTGGCGCGGAGATGGCGCACCTCGCTCGACGTGAAGCAACTCACGGCGCCGTCCGGCGTGATCAGATAGATCGTGAGGGCCTCGGGGTTGGCCGCTACCAGACACCGGTCGGGAATGGGCAGGGCTTTCCGCACCTTGCCGCTGGTGCTGTCCAGGAGGGCGAGGCGATCGTCGCCCAGCAACACGCAGGTGCGGTCCGCCCGTCGGGACACGAACGCGGTGGCCGACGGCTCGGTCCAAAGCAGCTCGTGGGTGTCCACGTCGATCGCATAGAGGCCCGCGCCGCGGCAATACTGATAGACCGTCCGCTGGGAAACGACGGGGGCGTCGCGCAATGGCAGGGGAAAGCGATGCCGCCACAGCACGGCGCCCGTCGCCAGGTCCAAGCGGTAGAGCGAGCGGTCCAGGCTGGCGACGTATACGCCGCTCTCGTCCCCATAGAGGTCGGCCACCACCGCGGCTTCGGTCGAGTAGCGCCAGTGCAGGTTCTTGTTCCAGTCGGCGGTGCAGGCGAACACGCCGCCGCCCTGGGACGCGAAATAGAGCACGTTGTCGAGGAGCAGCGGGGTCGCGGTCACGGGTCCGCCGCCGAGCACTTTCCACGTGCGAATCGCCGTGCCGTAGACCGGGTCGGACCAGCGCACGGCATGAAGGTATCCGTCGCTGCTGCCAACGTAGAGTGAAACGGCGTCGGCCACGGCGGCGCTGCCCGCCGGCCACAACTCCGGGACCTCGGCCAACTGCGCGCCGGTGTTCCGGTCATACACGTAGGCGCCTGCCGCATGGGCCACCACGACGGCCGCACGCCCATCTGCGGTCAACATCTGGAAAGGCTTAAAGACCCGCCGGCCCCGCTCGGCGACGCTGCGCGCCCAGCGCACCAGCCCCACGTTCGGATCCAAGGCATGCACCTCGCCCAGATGCGTCGTGACGTACAGACTGTCCTCGTATAGGTAGGCCGAAACGGCTGCATCCCCGTGCTGGAGCGGCAGTTCGGTCTGCCAATACTGCGTCAATCCGGCTTCACGAAGCGCACTTTCCGGAACCAGCGCCTCCCTTTGGGCCGCCCACCCCCCCCGGGGGGGGATGAAGGCCGCGAGCAGGCCTGCCGTCAGAACTCGAGAACTCATGCGGAGCACTCCTGCTGCGTACATCGCGCCATGGCCGCATCCCCGTGAGGACGAGGTGCATCATAGCATAGAGCGGCGGACCTGGCCAAGCCCTGCCTCGGGCTGACGCAAAAAGGCTACGGCGTCGTCCCCGGGTGCCGGGGGCGACGCCGCTTCGCGATCCGCACATACCCCATTCCCGCCGTGCCGCGTCTTGCGGACAGCCGGAGGAGAACAGGGTCGTTGGGCTATGGTTGATTCGGCCCAGCGGACTTCTCCGCTGCGCGAAGGTCCACCGGTGCAGGCGTAACCTGGGCAGCGGCGGAGGCCGCGGGCGCAGCAGCGGAACTTCGAGAAGCGCTCGGCGATTTCCCCGCCAGAAGCTCGTCCAAGTCCTTGGAAACGACCTCGACCAGGTCCCGGATGGCCCCGAAATGCGCCGCCTCCACGACCCCGTTCTTGCCGATCAGGTACATGGTCGGATAACTCTGGGCGAAGTAGTGCTTGCCCCACTTCTGCTCGGGGTCCAGCGCCCGCTCCATGGTGAGATTCAGGTCCTTAAAATGCTCGGCGATCTGCTCTTCGGTCCGCGCCTTGGCTCCGCTACGCTCGTCCTGGCTGACGGCGATGAGGCGCACGCCCTGGTCTTTATACTTCTGGTGGAGCTTCTCCACCTCGGGCAGAGATCGTTTGCAGAACGGGCACCACGAGGCGTAGAACTCCAGCACCAGAATTTCGTTGCTCGGCTCACCCACGGCCACGGTCTTGCCCTCCACGGATTCAATGGCCACCTTGGGCGCCGGCCGGCCGACGAGACTCTCGCCGGGTTTGGGTTTGGGCTTGTTCACGGGGGCCGGGGCGATCGGAACCGTCAGGGAGGGGACTTCCGGATCGTCGGTCCTGACCAGCAAGTCCACGCCCGTCTCGGCCATGACGTAACTTTGGGGGAAAACCAGGTCGATGTCGTAATTTTTGCCCGGGGTGCGTTCCCGGAGCGCCACGGCGATGTTGGGGTCGTCCGTTTCCGCACCGGTGACGGTCACGTCGGTCTTGCCATTGTTGACGAACCGCACCGTTTGCTTGGTCTGCCTGCCTTCGCTGGTCCGGAGGACGATCGACGGCGGCAGCATCTCCAAGCGCGGGGGCACGTTGGCCGTGCAGGCCACGTCGATTTGCGGGGTCGCCGCCACGTTGGTCTTCAGATGGAAAGTGGCTTTATTGAGGCGCGGTTGATACGGTGGGTTCCCGGTGATCTGCAGTTCGAAGCTCTTGCCGGGCTCGGTTTCCGTGAGCGTGGCGCTGAACGGGACGATCTGCTGCTCCTCGAGCGTGAGCGTCATGGGGTCCGGGCTGTTGTTGGCGATCTTCACCGTCTTCTGCAAGACCTGGTCCGGCTCCACTTGCGTAAAGGCGACGTTACGCGGTTCCACGGTCACGTAGGGCTTGGCGACCCCGGCCAGCTTCAACGTGATGGTCGAGCTGTTCGGGTCGTTGGTCGTGACCGTAACGCTTTTGGAGAACCGGCCGTTGAAATTGGCGGTCTTCACCTTCACGTTGATCTTCCCCTCCGCCCCCGGCTCGATCTGCTTGTCGTAGCCGGTCGAGGTGCACCCGCAGGAGGCCCGGACCTGCACGATCTCCAGCGTCTGGGTCCCGGTGTTCTTGACCGCAAAGGAGTGGGCCAGTTCCGCCCCGGCCCAGAACTCGCCGAAGTCCTTTTCGGGTTCGGCGATCACGACGCGCGGGCCCGCGGTCTCGGCCTCTCCGGCCTCGGACCCGCCCGGCGGGGGTAGGGGCGCAGGCGGCTCCGCTGGCGGTTTCGGGGCCGCCTCGGCAGGCGCGGTCGGTTCAGGCGGTTTCTCGGCCGACGGCGGCGCGGGCGCGCCGCCTTGACCCTGCGCCCAGGCCGGTGACGAGGTTACGACACCCAACCACATCGAAACCGCCAACAGTGCTAGGGCCCCACCGGGGCCTTTGGCACACACACTTGACAGGGACCGCATCATAGGACGCTCCAGAAAACGGATACCTCAAGGCGCGTTTCGCCGGTTCCCCGCATGCCTGAAAGGAAACTGCGGGCCGCTCGTACACATTATTAAGGCCCGGCGGCGGCCCGTCCAACCGCGCACGCGCAACGCGCGCGTAACATGGGTCGTCTCTGTGCGCATCGGCCACCGGCACCGTTGTCACGAGTCACGCCTGCGTAACAACCGGCGACCCGTAACCAGGATGTGACGGCGGGCTAAGAACCCGTCCCGCTAGTGCTCCAACGCAGCTAAAGTTTCGGGTGTGCCACTGCTCTGTGAGCAGTGCTTTCTAGGGAGCCTCCTGCGACCGGCACTGCCGAAACGGCAGTGGCACACAACGGTGATCGACTCCGAACCCGCAGGTTGAAGTGCGTTGGAGCACTAGGTGTGGGACAGGCTTTCTAGCCTGTCACTGACCGGCTGGAAAGCCGGTCCCACAGGAGCCTACTGGGATAGGCTCTACGACCGCGGCTTGCTCTTATCGGGATACGGCGGGGCCGCGGGAATCACCTTGGGGTTCTTGGCGATGTTTTTGAGCAACAACTGGATCGCTGCGTCGAGTTGAGCGTCTTTACCTTTGAGCACGTCGCCGGGCAGGTTCTGCACTTCGAGGTCGGGATCGACGCCGTGGCCCTCAATCAGCCAGGTGCGCTCCAGTCCGTAGAGCCCGAATTGCGGCGGCGTAACCGAACCGCCGTCCACCAGCGGCTGGTGCGGCTCGATGCCGATGGCCCCGCCCCAGGTCCGCATGCCGATAATCGGGGCCAGACCTCTGAGCTTAATCGCTTCGGCGAAGAACTCGCCACACGAGCCGGTATCCTCGTTGACCAGCACCGCGTAGTGCCCGTGGAAACACCGCTCCGGGTCGCGCAGCACCTTGCCCTCGCGCGGCTGGGTGAGACCCCAGAGCTTGCGCTCCAGGCGGTCGATGATCATGTCCGACGTGAACCCGCCGCCGTTGTAGCGGTCGTCCAGGATGAACCCCTTCTTGTAGTAGCGTGGGTGGAAGGCCTTGGCGAACTCGATCAGCCCCTGCTCGCCCATGTCCGGAATGTGCACGTAACCGACCTGTCCGCCGGTCACCTGGTCCACATAGGTCCGGTTCTTCTCCACCCATTCGCGGTAGCGGATCGGCCGTTCATCGGAGATCGTCCGCACGCGGTATTTCTTGGCGTCTTCGGTCGAGGGTTTGTCGTTGTACGTGAGGGTCACCACCGCGTCGGTCTTGTTTTGCAGGAAGGCGAAGACGTCGTCGGAGGTCGTCACCGTTTCGCCGTCGATGGCGATCAGATAGTCCCCGACGCGGATGGGACAGCCGGGCTCCTCCAGCGGGGAGCGCTCCTTCTCGTCGCCCGGCGTGCCCGGAATGAGATGGGCGATGCGGTAATAGCGCACCCCCGGCTCGGCCGCGAAGGTGGCGCCGAGCATCCCGGTGCGCACGCTGCGGGCGCTGTCGCCGAGGTCGCCGCCCGAGACGTAGGTGTGCCCGATGCTGAGTTCGGCGATCATCTCACCGATCAGGTAATTCAGGTCGCTGCGGTTGCCACAGTGGGGGACGAACCGGCGGTACTGTTCGCCGACCGCCTGCCAATCCAGCCCGTGCAGCCCGGGATCGTAGAACCAGTCCCGCTGGATGCGCCAAGCCTCGTTGAAGATCTGGAGGAACTCCTGCGGGCGATCGACCTTGAGCCGCACTCCCCCCAACTCGACCTTGCCGTCGTTCACCTTGGCTTCGGCCCCGACGTCCACCACCCCGTAGGTACTGCCCGCACGGTAGACCAGCGTCTTGCCGTCCGCGGATTGGTGAAAGTTGGCGATGCCCCCTAGGACCTTGGCGGCCTCTTTCTTCTCCAGGTCGTAGTGATGCAGGTCCAGGCTGCCATCGGTCTGATCGGTGACGCTCTGGTACTTCGAGAACTCATGCTCGTTTTTCTTTAAGTACATGAAGCCCTTCTCGGTGGCCTCCAGGCGGAAGTAGTTTCCCGCGGGCACGCCTTCTGCCACGACCATCCGGCGTTCGAGGCCCTCAAGATCGATACGGAACTCCTCCGCTTTGTCTTTCTCCTCCGACTCTTTCTTCTCCTCCTTGCCCTCCTTTTTCTCCGCAGCGCTCTCTTGGGCCTCTTTTTCTCCCTCCTTGTCGGTCTCCTTCTCTTTCGCAGTGGCCTCCTCCGCCTTCGCTTCAGCCTTCTTCACTTCCTCCTCAGAGTCCTTCGGCGCGAACGGCGACGGCGCGTCTTTCTTAAGAACGACCACGTAAGGCCGGGCCATGTCGATGAATACGTGGGTCTGGTCGGCAAAGCACATGATCGGGTCGAAGGTCCGGTTCGAGAGGAAGTAGAGATACCGACCCTTGGCGTCGAAGGAGGGGCTCCAGTCTTGGGTCACGTCGCCGGTCAGCCGATAGGTCTGCTTCCCTTCCAGGGAGTAGAGGAAGATCGCCTCGTACATGCTCTGTTCCTGCTTGGTGTAGGCGATCCACTTGCTGTCCGGCGACCAGACGTAGTCCTGGATGCCCCAGCGCTCCCAGGCGTCGTCGTAGTCCGCCCGGTCGACGACGGTGAGCGTACCGTTCTCCGCGTCCACCAGGTTCAGCCGCAGGAACTTGTCTGAGAACAGCAGGGACTTGCTGTCCGGCGACCACACCAGATGCATGCGGAACCCCAGCCCGCCCGAGGTGAGTTGCCGAGGCTCATTCTCGCCCTTCTGATCGACCAGATAGACCTCCTCCTCGCCCGTCCGGTCGGAGAGGAAGGCGATCCAGCGGCCGTCCGGCGACCAGGCGGAGTTCTTCTCCCGTGCTCCGGGGGTCTTGGTCAGGTTGATCGGCTCGCCGTCCTTGACCGGCACGTTTAGGATTTCGCCGCGGGCTTCGAGCAGCAGACGCTTGCCGCTCGGCGACAGGTTGAACGAGCCCGTCTGGGGAGCGACCTCCACGAACTCCGCCCGCACCGGCACCCGATCGCTTGGAATCCGTACCGGGACCATGCGCGTCTCGCCGGACTTGGGGTCCAGCAGGTACAACGTCTCGCCATACTGGTAGATGATCTGGTCAGGTCCGATCGACGGGTATTTGACGTCATAGTCTTTGTAGGCGGTCAGCGCGCTGACCTTGCCGGTGGAGAGGTCGTGCCTGTAAAGATTCAGCGTGCCGTACTGGCGGTCGGAGGTGAAGTAGATCGCGTTCTCGTGCCACATGGGAAAGTTGTTCGTGCCGACCCAGTCGGTGATCTTGTGGAAGTCACCCTTGTCGAGGCTGCCCAGCCAGATGTCCTGGGCCATGCCGCCCTGATAACGCTTCCACGTGGCAGCCTCGCGGCTGATGCGGTTGTAGGCGATCTGCTTACCGTCCGGTGAGACGGCGGTCAGACCGGCCCGGTCCACGGGCAGCTTCTCTGGCATGCCGCCCTCGAGGCCGATCGTGTAGATTTCCTCGCCCCGGAAGGGATACTGGCGCGTGGAGCGGAACAGCACGCGCTTTCCGTCCGGCCACCAGCCCAGTACGCGGTCCGCCGCGGGATGAAAAGTGAGCCGCCGGGGCGCGCCGCCCTGGGCGGGCATCACGTACACGTCCGTACCGCCGTCGTACTGCCCGGTGAAAGCAATCCACTCCCCGTCGGGCGAGAACTTGGCCCAGATCTCCACACCCGGGTCATCGGTCATCCGGCGGGCGTCGCCGCCCTCCGTTGATACCAGCCATAGATCGTTCTCGTAGGTGAACACGATCCGGTCGCCGTGCACGTCGGCGAAACGCATCAGGTGCCTGGCGCCGTCCGACTCGTCCATGGCCGCGGGCAGCACGGCCGCTCCGGCAATGGGCGGACCGGCGGCGGCAGAAGTCATCCGCTCGCTCGGGTTCGTCGTGGCACAACTGGCCACTACCAAAGCCAGCGCCAGAACCATTCCGGTTACCCAACTGCGGCGTGCGGGAGTCAACATGGTTTGCGGTCCTTTCTGTGGCAAGGGGATTGCGATGGGTTATCCGATGACCTCATCCTCAAAGGCGAGCATTGTACGCGCCGGCACGGCGCGGCCAAGAGGGTGGGGCCGACTTTCCCGTCGGTCAAGAGATCGCCTATCCGTCCGTGGCGAAAGGGAACTTGGCTCCGAGCCGGACCGCGACCCCTCTCCCTTTGGGAGAGGGCTAGGGTGAGGGCTCTCCGTGATGTCGAGGACCCGGCGAAGCGAGGTGCCTGTCCCCTTTTGCCGCGGGCTCCTATGGCCTCAAGTACTCCGGTGGCACAACGAAGCGCAGCTCGAGATTGAGCTGGGCGGTGATTTCGCACATCCGATCCAGGATCTGCGTCAGCCCGTCGGCGGTGCGCTCATTGACGTGGAACAGGATGTCATTGGCCCCGGGCCAGAGCGCATACAGCCACATCCGCGCGCAGCAGCCCATCGTCGAAGGCAAGGATCCATTCGGCTTCGGTCATGATTAACCACTGGCCCCCGCGGCACCGGCCCCCGCGGCGGCGGATCTGGCGGCCTGCTCTCGGGCATGGGCTTCGCCCAGCAGGGTATACGACGTTTGGCCCCGGGTGGTGGCGAATGAGGTTACCCCGGTCCCAAACCCCTTCATCGGATTCGACCAACGTAGGAGTCCCGTGGCCGCATCGAGGCTGTAGATATACCCCTGCACCGCCACGAATAGTTGAGCACCATCGAGCAGCAGAGAGACGAACCCGGTACCCTGTGGAGCCTTCCATTTCCAGAGGACGTCCCCCGTTCGGCGATCCAACGCCGCCACCCACCTGTTGAAACCCACGAAAACCATATGCTCAAGGGTCATCGCGTGACGCTCCTTGCGAGGTTCACGGCCGGAAACGATGGTGGGTCACGCTCTGCCGCGCTCTACCCACCCTACAGGATTTCCTCGATCCACTTCTCCATCTTCTTGACTTCGCCTTCCTCGAAGCCTTCCAGTTGCCGGACGATTTTGCCCTCGCGGTTGATCCAGAAATTGGCCGGGACGCCCCGTATGCCGTATTGCTCGCGACCGACGTCCTTACCTTCGAGCAGGATCCGATGTGACAACTTGTTGTCGGTGGCGAAACGGGCCAAGTCCACTTTGGGCTCGTTCCACGCGTTCACGGCCAGGACCACCAGTCCTTTCGGGCCGTACTTGTTGTGGAACGCGGTCAGGTGCGGAGCCTCCGCACGGCAGGGCGGTCACCCGGCCCCCCAGAAACTCAGCAGCACCGGCTTACCCTTGAAGTCGGAAAGGGCCGCGTTCTTCCCGCTCAAGTCCTGCAGCGAGAAGTCGGGGGCCATCAGGCCCACCATCCGCCTGCCGCCGGCACAACCGGTCAACGCCAACATACCGGTCGAGACCAAGGTGCCGATGATCAGCACACGTCGTCCGCGCATACTGCCACTCCTACACAAGAGAAGGAAAGCCATCGAGGCCGCCCGATCAGCCTCGTCCGGGCATTGTATCCTCCGCTGGGGCCGACTCAAGCCGTCCGCTACGGTCGTGCGTCGCGCAGAACTCAACATATCCAAACCGCGACCGTAAGGGAGCGGCGTGACTTGTCCGCGTGCCGACCGCCTCCTTACTGTCGCGTCTCGGTTTCCATCGTTCGCCGGACCATTGTTCCTGACCACACCAGCACGGTCACGCCCGCGACCAGTTGGGCGAAACCGACCCATTGGACCCAACGGATCGGGGTCCGCCAATCCCGGCCGCCTTCCCGCATCACCAGCAGCCCCGCAAACAAGAGCAGCCCGCCTACCAGGACCGTCCGCCAGCCGGTTCGCGGGCCGATCAAGGCCAGCCAGACCGCCAGCAGCACAATGACCTGCCGCCCCGCCGGGAACACCCCTATGCCGTAAGCCATCGCGTCGGAGAACTCGGCGATCAAGCGCCAGCCCCAGTTCACTTGCACTCCGCGGTCCGTGGCCACGAGTGCCTTTCTCGGCCGCGGACCCATCAGTTCGCCGCGGTCAGTCTTCACCCACACGTGCATAAAATCGGTCACCAGTTCGGCCCGGTAGCCGAGGTTTTGCAGGAGACTGGCCGCCACCACGGCCTGGCCGTCGCAGTCCTCGCGGCCCATGGTCAGCACCTCGTCCACCGTGGGGAGGTAATCGGCCACTCCCCAGGTCTCCCAATCGAAGGCGTACGGGATGCGGGCTTTCACGAAGCGTTCTACCGCCTTCATGGTCTGCTGCGGATCGCTGGGGTCGGCGAGGCCCTCGCGCAGTTCCGCCACCAGCGGCTGCAACCCCGGCGCCTGGGGCTCGATCAGGGCGTTAGGGTTCCGCCAATGCTGCACGTGCCGTGAAAATAGGCGCGGATACGGGTAGCAGACCAGGAAGTAAGTCAGACCCACCGCCGCCCATTTGATCGGCCACCGGCAACGCCGCGGAAGGCTGTTGAGCTTCTTGAGCATCATCCCCGTCGGGTCCGGGTGGCCCGCCTTTCCGCAGGTGTGTGGCGTCTGGCCATGCTGAACGCATCACTAGCGGCCCGTGGCAAAAGTTGTAGCACAGGCTTCCAGCCTGTGTTTCCACGGGCAAGATGCCCGTGCCACACCGCTCTTGGCCACTTTCACCACAGGCTGCTAGGTGAAGGCTTGGGCATGGCGGCGGCTCGCCGTTGGCGGGCTTTGCCATGCCACACCGCCCCTGAAGCGCTGTCGCACACTCCTGAGCGCTCCGCCGTTAGCTCCGCGCGGCCGGGCTCGCACAGGCATCGAGCGAGAGATCAGCAGTCCGACCGGCCCGCAGTAGATGATACCCATACGCGGCAATCATCGCCGCGTTGTCGCCGCAATACGCCAACTCGGCCGTGTACAATTCCAGGTCACGCCGCTGACACGCTTCGCGCAGCGCTTGGCGAAGCACGCCGTTGGCCGCCACGCCGCCGCCCAGGACCACGGTATCCGCGCCCACCCGCGCGACCGCCCGCATCGTCTTGGCCACCAGCACGTCCACGACGGCCTGCTGAAAACTCGCGGCGGTGTTGGCAATCTCCTTGGGCGACATCTTTTGCAAACCGCCGGAAGTCCGCCCCGGGCCGTTCACGTGATAGAGCACCGCCGTCTTGATCCCCGAGAACGAAAAGTCCAGCGAGTCGGGTGCCAGCATCGTCCGGGGAAATGCAGTGGCCGCAGGATCGCCGTCCCGAGCACGCTTTTCAATCGACGGCCCCCCCGGATAGGGCAAACCGAGCACCGTCGCCACCTTGTCAAACGCTTCCCCGGCCGCGTCATCAGTGGTCACGCCCAGCCGTTCGATATCCAGAAAGTCGCGGACGTAGAACAACGTGGTGTGCCCGCCGGAGACCACCAGCGCCACCGCCGGCCAGGGCGGTGTCGGCAGGCCGATGGCCGGACTGGTCGTGTGGGCGTGGATGTGGTCCACCGCCACCAGCGGCTTGTTCCATAACCAACTGAGCGTCTTCGCCGCCGTCACCCCGATGAGCAGTGAGCCCACCAGACCGGGGCCATAGGTCACGGCGAGGGCATCGACGGTCTCCGGGCGGCACTGAGCGGCGGTCAGGGCCTCCGCGATGACCCCGTTGAGCACCTCGATGTGCTTGCGCGCAGCGATCTCCGGAACCACCCCGCCGTACTTTTGGTGAAACGCGACCTGCGAGGCGACCACGTTGCCACGCACCCGCCAGCCGTCGTCCACGATTGCGGCGGCCGTCTCATCGCAGGAGGTCTCGATGCCGAGCAGGGTGGTCATGCCGATGCTTTCCGCTACGCCGACGGACGGCGTGCCATGCGCCGTCGCTCTTCAGTCTACCCGACACCGACACCGTGGCAACTTGGGCACGCCACGCCTTCGGTTGACCCAGGCGCGAGGGTGCTCTACATTGCATATTGCGCCTGAAAAGGGAACACTGCCGGGCGGCCGTGACGGACGATCCGGGCGGGAGCGCGAGGGGAACCCGATTGGGGATGGAGGTCGCCCGTGACGCGGATTGGGATACGACGCGAAGACAAGAGCCGGTGGGAGCGGCGGACCCCGCTGGTCCCCGAAGACGTTAAGCGGCTGGTCGAAAACGAGGGCCTCGAATTCGTCGTTCAGACGTCACCCATCCGCGTGTTCCCCGATGACACCTATCGCGCTGGCGGCGCCGCCGTCGCCGACCACCTGACGGGCTGCCCACTGATCCTCGGCATCAAGGAAATCCCGCCGGCCCTCCTCGAGGCGGGCAAAACCTACGTGTACTTCTCCCACACGATCAAAGGGCAAGCGCAGAACATGCCCGCGCTCCGCCGCCTGATGGAATTGGGCTGCCAACTGATCGACTACGAACGCATCCTCGACGCCCAGGGCCGGCGCCTGGTGTTGTTCGGTCCCTACGCCGGGCAGGCCGGGATGATCGACACCCTATGGGCCCTGGGACAGCGCCTGCGGCACGAAGGCCTCGAGACACCCTTCGCTAGGGTCCAACCGGCCCACCGCTATGCCGACCTGGCCCACGCCAAGCGCGAAATCACCCAAGTCGGCGAGTCCATCAGGCAGGACGGGCTTCCGCCGTCCCTTCGACCGTTGATCTGCGGTCTGAGCGGCTATGGCGCGGTCTCCAAAGGGGCGCAAGCGATTTACGATTGCCTGCCGGTGGAGGAGGTCGTGCCGGAGGAGTTGGCCTCCCTTCCGGCCGCGGATCACGTGTGTTACAAGGTGGTGTTCAAAGAAGAGCACATGGTCGAGCGGGTGGACCGCTCTGCACCGTTCCAGCTCCAGGAATACTATGACCATCCGGAACGTTACCGTCCCCGGTTTTTCCCCAATGTCGAGTACCTCACGCTGCTGATGAACTGCATTTTCTGGACGCCGAAATACCCGCGCCTGGTCACCCGTGAGCAACTCCGCCGGCTCTATAGCAAAAAAACTCGTCCTCGACTGCGCGTGATCGGCGACGTGAGTTGCGACCTCGAAGGCGCGATCGAGTGCAACGTCCGCACGACAACGCCCGACGCCCCGGTATACGTCTACGAGCCCGCCACCGGCCAGACCCGGGACGGCGTCGCCGGCGACGGCCCGGTCATCCTGGCGATCGATTTCCTGCCCTGCGAATTGCCCCTGGACTCCTCGTACTTCTTCAGCCGGGTGCTCAGCCCATGGGTGCCCGCCCTGGCCCGGGCCGACTTCAGCGGCCTCCTGGCGGACAGCGGCCTGCCGCCCGAACTCCAACGAGCCACCATCCTCTACCGGGGCGAACTCACCGAACCGTATCGTTACTTGAGCCAAATGATATGACGGACCAATGGACGTCCCACCCCAGGCTGAAGGTTTGCGTCTCGTGCGGGTTGCGGCGCGTTCAACGCAAACGGGTGTCGGTGGGTTTGCGGAACGGACGTACGGTGACCGGCGTCGAGGCCGACGTGTGCGCCACGTGCGGAGAACGCTATTTCGATGTTAAGGCCATGCGAAAGTTGGAGGCCGAGGCCGGTCACGGA
>JAZDKM010000232.1:0-3493 GCA_043803085.1 Planctomycetota bacterium | reverse complement strand
CGGTCTCTTTGCACTTGACCGCCATGAAGCAAGACCATCCGGCGGCCGCCACCGCACCCCAGCGCCAGTGGGCCGAGCGTGTCTCGCGGGCGCTCACGGCACAGACCAGGGCCACGCCGCTCCACAAACCCATGGGTTCGTCGGAGTAGGGAACGGTCAGATACTTGAGCAGGACCGGGTGGAGGGGGGTGAGCACCGCCGCTAACAGCCCGCCCGCCTCCCCGCTGATCCGTCGGCCCAGGAAGTACGCCACCCACATCATGCCCACGACCGCCAAAGCCGAATACAGGGCCGCGGCCGTCCGCCGTGAGTCCATCAACAGATAAAAAATGCGGAGCGTCCAGATGTGCACGTAGCGGTTGGGCACGGCGGCGTTCGGGCGCGGAAGCGCCGCCAGGTCGCAATACTGATTGTCATCCCATTCCGCCGGCCCGACGAAGAAGGTCGTCATCGCCAGGGCGATCCACACGCCGCTGAGCACGCCCAGAGCCAGCAGCACTAACCATCCTGCGTTCCGCTCAGGCCGGGTCACTTCCTGTCGCGGCGGAGTAATGGCGCCCAACGGCATTCGGTTGCTGGGCTTCGGATCCTTCGCCATGGCCCATAGCCTACCTTCGATGCCCCTCATCATACAAGCGCGGCCGGCCTTGGCTTAAGCGAAGAGGTTGGAGGACCGGAGAATAGTAGGTCCGTTACGAGCCGCTCCGGCGCCGCTCGAGGACGTTTGACCTTCCCAGCCGGTTTCCCTATCTTGCCCACATGGTTCTCTCCCCGAAGCGACTTCGCGCTGAAGTAACGAAAGCGGTTGCTCACTTCTGGCGTACCCGGAGCGGCCAAGCCACGGCCCAAACCCGGCGCGGGAAGGCTGACCAAGGATCACGTGCAGAGGTCACCGGGGCGCTCAGATGGACAGGTTCGTCGACCTGCTCGCCTCCCTGGTTCACGAAACGGGGATTCCCGACGCGGCCGTATTCCGAAAACGCAAGATCGAGCTGCCCGGGTTCTATCGCCCGACCAAGGAATGGGACATGCTGACCGTGGTCGACGACGACCTACTGGCGGCCGTCGAACTGAAGTCACACGTGGGTCCCTCGTTCGGCAACAACTTCAATAACCGCACAGAGGAAGCGATCGGTAGTGCGGTTGACGTTTGGACGGCATTTCGGGAAGGGGCCTTCGGCGACTCACCGCGACCTTGGCTAGGGTACGTCCTTCTGCTGGAAGACTGCGAGGAATCTCGCATCCCGGTATCCGTCCGCGAACCGCACTTCAAAGTTTTTGAGGAATTCCGGGAGGCGTCGTACCAAAAGCGTTACGAGCTTCTGTGCAGAAAGCTGATGCGCGAACGACACTACGAAGCTGCCGCGTTTATCACCTCGCCCCGGGAGGACGACATCACGGGCACCCAGATAAGATGGAGCAGGGAGATTGCCAAATCTGCGTTCATCAGCGGTCCCAAAAAACTTGCGAGAAAAACAAGAGGTTGCGCGTTTGTAATGCAGTGAGGTCATGAGCCATGCAAAAGCCGGACGCCGAACCGGGCGACAACAAGGAGCACAGCGCGAAGGCCGACGCCGGTCGGAGCGCCAGCGCTAGCAAGCCGTCTCTGAACTTCATCGAGGAGATCATCGAAGAGGACCTGCGGACCAACAAGTGGAGCGGCCGCGTACACACGCGGTTCCCGCCCGAGCCTAACGGCTATTTGCACATCGGGCACGCCAAGTCCATCTGCCTCAACTTCGGGCTGGCCGGGCAGTACGCCGGCAAGTGCAACCTGCGCTTCGACGACACCAACCCGGAGAAAGAGGAGGAGGAATACGTCCAGTCGATCATCGAGGACGTGCGCTGGCTCGGGTTCGATTGGGAGGACCGGCTGTTCTTCGCCTCGGACTACTTTGAGCAAATGTATCAGTACGCCGTGCAGCTCATCAAGGCCGGCAAGGCGTACGTCTGCGACCTCAACGCGGAGCAAATCCGCGAGTACCGCGGCACTTTGACCAGGCCGGGCAAGGACAGCCCTTATCGCAACCGCAGTGTTGATGAGAACTTGGACTTATTCGAACGCATGCGGGCGGGCGAGCTCCCCGACGGCTCCCGCGTGCTCCGGGCCAAGATCGACATGGCCTCGCCCAACTTGAACATGCGCGATCCGGTGATGTACCGCATCCTGCGGGCGACCCATCATCGCACGGGCGATGAATGGTGCATCTATCCGATGTACGACTGGGCCCACGGCCTGGAGGATTCCATCGAAGGGATCACCCACTCCATCTGTACGCTGGAGTTCGAGAACCATCGCCCCTTGTACGACTGGTTCCTGGACGCGTTGGGCGTGTACCATCCGCAGCAGATCGAGTTCGCCCGCCTCGAACTGACCTACACGGTCATGAGTAAGCGCAAGCTCCTGGAACTGGTGAAGGAGGCGTACGTCCGCGGGTGGGATGACCCACGGATGCCGACCCTCTCAGGTTTACGCCGTCGCGGATACACCCCGGAGGCCATCCGCAACTTCGTCAGGCGCATCGGCGTGGCCAAGTTCAACAGCATCGTGGACATCGCCGTGCTCGAGAATAGCATCCGCGAGGACTTGAACAAGCGTGCTCCGCGGGTGATGGCGGTGCTGCGCCCGCTCCGCGTGGTCATCGACAACTATCCGGAGGGCCAGGTCGAGGAATTGGAGGCCGTGAACAATCCGGAGGACCCCGGTATGGGGACGCGCAAAGTCCCGTTCGCGCGTGCGCTGTACATCGAGCGCGAGGATTTCCGCGAGGACCCGCCCAAGCAGTTCTTTCGGCTGGCCCCCGGCCGCGAGGTGCGGCTGCGCTACGCGTATTACGTCAAGGGTGTGGGTGTGGTGAAGGACGAGCGGACCGGCGAGGTGGTCGAGCTGCACTGCACCTACGATCCGGCGACGCGCGGCGGAGATGCTCCCGACGGCCGCAAGGTCAAGGCCACGCTGCACTGGGTCTCGGCCGCGCATGCGCTGCCGGCCGAAGTACGCTTGTACGATCAACTCTTCACTAAGAAAGAGCCGGACGATGTGGAGGCAGGGGCGGATTACAAATCGAATTTGAACCCGAAATCGCTGGAGACTCTGACTTCGTGCCGGGTTGAACCCAGTCTGGCCGGTGCCGCCCCGGGGGACCGCCACCAGTTCGAGAGACTTGGCTATTTCTGCGTCGATCCCGATTCGTCCGTGGGGAAGCTGGTCTTCAACCGCACCGTGACGCTCAAGGACACCTGGGCGAAGATCGAGAAGAAGCAGAAGTAGGGCGGATTCTACCCGCCGCCTGTAGGGTGCGTCCCTCGACGCACCGGCAGAACGCTGAGAGAGCTCATGAGCACAGAGCCGGACATGTTTGACAAGGTCCGCCTGCCTCCCGAGTTGGACGGTTATCTTCGTTCTACCAATCCCTGGTGGGAGAACAAGCCCGGACGCGTATTGCCGCCGTACCGTCGCTGGGCCTTCGACGTTTTGCGTAAGAAGCTCTCC
>JAZDKM010000231.1:0-2342 GCA_043803085.1 Planctomycetota bacterium | reverse complement strand
CCGATCGAGTTGACCATGCCGTCGCCGCCGACCACCAGGATCGTGTCGATCCCGTCCTCGATCGCGCGCAGTGTTTTCTCCTGTCCGTCTTCCTTGGACCGGCTGAACTGGTAGGAAAGGTCCACTCCCGGCATGTCCCAGCAGCGCTCCAGCACCTCCTGCATTTGCCCGAACGACCACCACACGCCCGACTTGGGATTGATCAGGACCCGGACCCGCCCACGCCCTTCGCGACCACTGTTTCCGACTGTTCGCGTTTGGTCCATGCGGCAAGGCACCCCCGGCGGTCGGAGACCGCCGCTACAGCCCTGTAGCGGCGACCTCTGGTCGCCGATCTGCCAGGTTCTCGTCGCCGAAACTGGTCCCGACCGAGCGCGCCACCCGGATCATTTCGTGGTCCTTCGGCACCAGCTTGAGTCGCGCGATCGCGTCCTTGATCGGCACGGCCGTGATCTCGCTGCCCCGCAACGCGGCCATCATGCCGAAACGCCCCTCGGCCGCCAGCCGGCACGCCATCGCGCCGAAGCGCGACGCCAGGATCCGGTCGTACGGCGTGGGTGAGCCGCCGCGCTGCAGAGGCCCCAGTACCGTGATCCGTGTTTCGAGGCCCGTGCCCTCCACGATCTTCTCGGTCACGTACGCACCCACACCGCCCAGTTGCTTGGGATCCGTCCTCTTCTTGTCGAGCCGCTGAACAACCTCGCCGATGTCGGGACAGCGGGCGCCCTCGGCCACGCACACGATGCTGAAGCGCTTGCCGTGCTTGCTGCGCTGCAGCACTCTCCGGAAGACCGCCTCCCACGTGAAGTCGATCTCGGGCAGGAGAATGATATCCGCCCCACCCGCCAGCCCCGCCGACAGCGCGATCCACCCGGTGTACCGGCCCATCACCTCGATGACCATCACCCGGTGGTGCGACGAGGCGGTCGTGTGGAGCCGGTCAATGGCTTCCGTGGCGATGTACACCGCAGTCAGGTGCCCGAAGGTCAGGTCGGTCGCCGCGAGGTCGTTGTCAATGGTCTTGGGCACGCCGACGATGTTCGCGCCGAGGCCGGCCATCTTGTCGGCGATGTGCATGGTGCCGTCGCCCCCGACGGCCACGAGCGCGTCGAGCCTCCACTCCTGGTAGTGCGCTATGGCGCGCGCGGAGGCATCGGTGATCTCGACCTGCCCGTCCGCTTTCACAACGGGGTAATGCCACGGGTCGCCCTTGTTCGACGTGCCGAGGATCGTCCCGCCGACGTTCAGGATGCCTGACACGTCAATGTTCTTCAGTTCCCGCATCCGACCCTCGACCAACCCCTCGAACCCGTCCTCGACCCCGACGACCTCCGCGCCGTAGTCGTTCATCGCGGGCTTGGCCACGGCCCGGATCACCGCGTTGAGGCCGGGACAGTCGCCCCCGCCGGTCAGGATGCCGATTCGTCTGAGTCTGGCGTTTGGCATGCGGTTTCTCCCTAAGCTCCGGAATGCGGGATGTCTCCTGCCCTAGAAGCACTGACCTTACAGGAGACGGCGACGCTGAATCCAGCCCGAACGAACGGGCCATCACCCGGCTCGGGCAAGCCTCGCCCTCCACATTCCCGGCCGGGTCCTTCCCCTTGGACGGCGAACCTTGTGTGAGCCGTCTTCGCTTCACAGTTGAATGCCGCTTGATCCGCCGGTATTCTGCCCTCCCATGTCCGCGCTTCCCAAACGCAAGAGGCCCGCACATCCGCCGCCGGTAGATCGCCGCAACGACCCGACGGTCATCATGGTGACCGTCTGCGCGCGTAAACGCATGTCCTGCCTTGCCAACGACGCGGTCCACAATGCCCTGCTCAGCGCATGGGAACGTGCGCAGGAGTGGAGCGTCGGCTACTACTTGATCATGCCGGACCATGTTCATCTGTTCTGTGCCCCTGGGTCATTCACACCGGTTGGAATCAAGTTCTGGACCAAGAAGTGGAAGGGGCTTGCGTCTATCAAGCTTGGCCCCAAGACTTGGCACTGGCTGCCCGACTGCTGGGACACCCAGATGCGTGACTATGCGCACTACGTCGAGAAGGTCGAGTACGTGCGTCGGAATCCTGTCCGCCGCGGTCTGGTGGCTCGCCACGAGGAGTGGCCGTATCAGGGGGAGATCCACCGCATCAGGTGGTGATCCATATTGGACGACGAACCCCTGTCCCGCCATAGCCCTCAGGGGCGACGGCGGATTGTGTGAGCCGCCCACGCCTGTCCCGCACCGGTATCCGGCTCGGGCAAGCCTCGCCCTCCAAGAGATGGATGCACCACAGACTTACGGCAGACTACAACCCCAAATCCGTCCTCCGGCACTGGGCCTCGTAGGCCTTGCCGTC
>JAZDKM010000230.1:0-6967 GCA_043803085.1 Planctomycetota bacterium | reverse complement strand
CAGCGAAGTCGGCCAAGTCCAGATCTTCATCGCCGTCCGCGTCAAGAAGACACCGGCACGGCGGCGCCGCGGAACCGCCCGGACCGGTGAGGCAGTCGACCAGCACCGCCAAATCAACCAGGTCCGCATCGCCGTCACCGTCGTGGTCGCCGCACGGGTCGCAGGCATCGAGGATGCCATTGGTATTGCAGTCGGGCAGGGTCTCGCACTCATCGGGAAGGGCGTTGCTATTGCAGTCGGCCCCCACCACCGGTCCATAAAGCTCCAGGGTGAAGTTGATCAAAACGTCGAAACCCCAGCTTACGCCGGGCGCTTCATAGGCGAACGCCGCCCCCTGGAGATCGCCCACCGTCGCCCGCTCCCAGATGAACGTGTCGGGGCTGCCCGTGGTGTCGTTAAGAACCTCCACGAAGTAGCTCCCGGGCTCCAGCACCACCGGAGCCTCGAAGGTCAGAAAGAACTGCCACTCCGCGATCTTGGACGGCAGGAACGTGCCTCCGGTGGGCACGCGCGTGGAAGGCACGTCGGGACGGGTTGCGACTGCAGGGCCGGGAAGCCCCCCGGCCTCCTCGTGAAAGATCACCGTAAAGTCGTCCGGCGGGGCGGGACTACCGCCGTGATAGCCGCCCCAGAGTCCGACGGATTGAATGGTCTCCCGCCGTAGGAGGAGGAAGTTGTCGGCGATGGCAGTGACGCCCAGCCCGCCGTTATCCAGGTCGCTGGGATTGCCGGAGGAATGGTTCGGCGGTTGTTGCAGAAACCGGACCTGATGCGCCCCGGGCGCGACGTCCACGTCGTCGGCGATCCCGTTGCTGTTGCAGTCCCCGCTGGCGGGACAGTGGTACACCTCGAAGTTGTCGATGAACCATCCGGTATAGCCGAAGCACCAGTCCTTGGCAAAGTCGAAGCGCACCTGGAGCGTATCGCCGCCGGTGACGAAGGGGGCCAGGTCGATCAGCGAGGTGCCCCAGCGCCCCCCCACGCCGCTAAAGGACAGCTCGCCGGCGAGAGGATTCGTGCTGCCCTGGCCCGCCGTAAAAAGCGTAGTGTTGTACGGGTTGTGCCGGAAGGCGGCCCGGGGCAGCTTCTGCCAGGGCCCTCCGTTGATGCTGATTCTCACGTCGCCGCCGTCCCAGCGCGGCTCGGTCTCGACAAAATGCGTAAACACCAGTGCCGGCAGGTTGACCTCGGCCGGCGTCGCGATCACCGGGCTGAACAGCGAATGGACGGCGGCCTCGTTCACCCCGCTCGTCGAGCAATCCCCAATATCAGGATCGGAACAAAACCAGGCTGCGCCGGGGCGCTGAAAGGGTAGCGGGCCGCTGGTCTGGACCCAGTCATAGGGCGTGGGCGGTCCGGAGTTGGACACCGCCCAGCCGTTGGTCCCGCTCTCGAAGTCGTCGGCGAAAAGGGTGGCCCGCGCCGTGCACAACAGCGGCGCTGCGGAATCGAGTACCGGCACGCTCGCCCCGCACGCACCCGGCGTGTTCATCTCCACGGCGAGCAATGCCTTGTCCACCTCAAACGCATCGGCGGCGGTGAACAGGCTGGCCGAGGGCAGGCCGGTACGCGGATCGTTCGGAAAGATCCCGATCAGATCCGCCGCGGCCTGATTGAACGCATCGTAGGCGTCCTGGAAATCAGAGGCCACGGTGAGATAGGTGGTCAGCGCCCGATACCAGACGGCCTCCGCCTTGATCGGCCCGATGCCGTTCACCGTGTAGCCGTTGAAGGTCTTGCCGTCGGTGAGCATGGCGAAAGCGTGGTTCGGGATGCCGCTGCCGCTGTGCACCCCGCCGTTGTCGGCCAGGGAACAGGTCTGAAGCGGGCTGTTGGCCCGGTCCGGTTGGCTGAGACACGTGGGCTCCCACAGATCGCGCAGGGCGCCGTCAAACGGCGTCGCGGCCCCTCCGTCCTCCCCGAACAGCCAGCGCACGCCGTCGGTGTACAGCGGCTTCGCGCTGCACGCCGTCCGCAGGTTGTTCGGGGCGTCGGTGCCGGGACCGGTGGGATGGGTGGGCCAATCCGGGGGACCGCCGGGCGGACCGGGAAATGCGGCGTCGCCGTTGAACAGGTCCACCAACTCGCCGAACACGTCCGAGAACGACTCGTTCAACTGCCCCGACTGGTTCTGGTAGATCAGGTTGGCCGTGGCCTGGGTGACACCATGCGTCATCTCGTGGGCCACGATGTCGTCCGTTGCGGTCCCGGTGCAGAAGCCCGCCTGCATCCCGATGAAACTCCAGAAGGCGTTGGGGCACCGCACCGCCGTGGAGTGGACGGTTGCGACGATGGTCATGCTCTGGTCGTCGATACTGTCACGCCCGAAGGCCCGGAATAAGTAATCATAAGCGTCGCCCAGATAGTCGTACGCGGCGTTGACCTCGGCGTCAGTCACGGGCGGGTCGCCCTCGGCCCGGGCGAGCGCACCGGGCAGTTCGGCGGTCTCCCCGGCGTCATGCACCGAACGGTCACGGGCGTCGTAAACCAGGTTCCAGCGGTCGAGGACCGAGCCGTCGTGCGCGTCCACGAAGAACGCTTCGCAGCGGCCGGTGGCGGCATCCGCCAGGATGACGTAGTACGCCAGGTGCGGCCCGAGCGGCGGGTCCCCATACCAGCCCGGATCGACCATCACCAGTTCCGATCCGCCCGGAGCCGCGGACTTCAGTCCGCCCTTGACAGCTTCTGTCAAGGGTCCGCGCGGCCCTTCGCGGAGAGCCTGGGGTGCCACGGTCCCTTCATTCCCTGCGAGCGCCGCTGCCGCGATACCCTCCGCGTCGACAGCGGTGAGCGTCGGCGTCATGTTGAGCTTGGGCGAGAGGCGGTAGAAATCACCATTGGCGGCCGTGATCTGGCCCGTCGCATTCTGGTGTACCTTCAGCACGCCGGAGAAAACGCGCACATTCTGGTACACCTGCTCATACGTGGTGTGCGTGGTGTTGAACGCATCGGTCTCGGTTTGGACCACCACCAATTCCGTCTCGGGCTGCGTGACGCCAAACCAATGGCCGTACTGAGCGAGAAAGTCCGTCGGCCTCACCTCCGACCGACCAGGCGCCGCGCTCACGGCGATCGGCCCGCCGTCGGCCGACGTGACAAACGACGCCAGACCGGTCCTGGGCGAAGTGCGCACCCGTAGCTCACCGCTGGGCGGCTGAGCGTACCCGCTCGTCGCCCAACAAACCAGCGCCACGGCAAAAGCGAACCGGCCTCGTTTTCTCGTCATGGTGGTGCTCCATTCCCGCCCCGAGGCGTGGCCGCCCGGCAAACCGCCTGGGTCTGCCAGCGCTACTCTGCGGACCCGCTCCGGCCGAGCCCATTCTCGCCGAAACACCGGGCGAAGTCGAGGGCGTAAGGTGGATGGAGCGGTGCGCTGCGAAGCAGGACCCACCACTGGCGAGGACGGTCGGGGGGTTGGGCCGAACTACATCCGCCCCACACCGCTCGTTTATTCGGACCCGGCGACTATCGGGTGAAGAAGGGGCAGGGAGCTTTGCGCACGATGGAAACGGGCCCGCAGGCCAAGGCAGCCCCGCGGACCAAGATTCCCGACCGCCTTTCGGTAGTGCTCCAACGCAGCTAAAGTTTCGGGTGTGCCACTGCTCTGTGAGCAGTGCTTCCCAGGGAGCCTCCTGCGACCGGCACTGCCGAGACGGCAGTGGCACACAAGGGATCGACTCCGAACCCGCAGGTTGAGATGCGTCGGAGCACTAGGGTCTTGCAAGAAGTCCTTCGTTCGCGGAGTCCCGCTGGGGCGCCGTCGCGTTCTGCAGCGCCAGGTGCCGCACCAGCATCGTCAGGTTCGCGTCGAGCCGGCGGAGTCGCACATAGGTCATGTAAAAGCCGACCAACACGATCAGCACGAAGCAATATAGCACCAGGTCCGCGCCCCGTCCGATCCCCAACGCCTTGGCGACCACACGGGTGGTACCCGGCCAGATGATGGCCGTCGCCGCCGCCAACCACACCACCACCCACGGCCAGCCCGCACGCCGCGACACGTACCCGCGCCACGTCGCGGTCAAGCTCCCCAGGCACAGCAGCCCCAGCAGAACCAAGGCCACGATCTGAAAGATGCTCATGGTCCGACCCCTTCCGCCAAGTAGGGCGGGCTTCGCCCGCCGCAGAAGTTGTGGCACAGGCTTCCAGCCTGTGTTTCCGCGGGCGCTTAGTTGCCCGTGCCACACCGCTCTTGGCCACTTTCACCACGGGCTGCTAGGTGAGCCGTCCGAGAAAGTAGTGCAGAACGATCGTCAGCGCCCCCAGGGCCCCCTGCCCCTTGGCCCTCGAGTACTCCGTATACAGGATGTGCACCGGGACTTCGCGGTACGGCAGCCCGCTGACCCGCACCTGGTCGATCAACTCGCTGGCGTGGGCCATGCGGTCCAGGGTGATGTGGAGGCATTCGGCGGCCCGCCGTGAAAAACACCGTAGACCGTTGTGCGTGTCGGTGACCTTCACCCCCGAGACGATCCGCGTGAAAAGCACCCCCGCCCGCAGCAACCAGCGCCGCCCCGCGGTCATGTTCACCGCCTGCCCCAGAAAACGCGACCCCAGGGTAATGTCCACTTCCCCGCGGTGAACCGGCCCCACCAACCGCGCGATGTCGTCGGCCAGGTGTTGCCCGTCGCTGTCGAAGGTCACCACGTATTGGGCGCCCCGCGCCAGGGCGAAGCGGATCCCGGTTTGCAGGGCCGCCCCCTGCCCGCGGTTCAGCACGTGCCGCAGCACGGTCGCCCCGGCCCGCAGCGCCAACGCACCCGTCGCGTCCTGCGAACCGTCGTCCACCACTACCACGTTCGGATACAGCGCCACCAGCCCGCGCACCACGTCCTCGATGCACGCGGTCTCGTGGTAGGCCGCGAGCACCACGTATACCTGCCGCCGCACCGCTTCCGGCAGTTCGTCGGCACCGGTCGTGGCCGCCGGCGCCTGGAATATCTCGGTGTCAACCACCAGTCACACCCGTCCGGGCGATGCCCCCATGCCCGTCTACGAAAGGGATGGAGTCGCGCGGGTCTCCCCGCGGTCATGCCCGGCCATTTGTAACCGATGCGCCGCCAAACACCAGCCTCGTAGGGCAGGTCGACGACCTGCCCGGCCCTGCTGCAATCCTTGAGGCTTTCCGGTTGCCTCCGCTCCCCACCCGTGGTCCAATAGGGCACCGGAAGCCTTATCGTCATCTCCCGAGGAGACGGGCACATGGCGGACTTCATGGAAGACCTGCGGCTGCTGATCCGTTCCTGGCACCCGATCATCACCATCGAGACCGAGGAAGAGCAGCGGACCCTCGACCGCGTGCTGCAAACGGTCAAGTCGTTGGCTCTACCGGCCTATGTGTGGGACTTGGTGCAAGCCCTGCGGCCGGCGCCTCCCGCACTGCCCCAACCCGTCCCGCAAACGGCCAAGCCGCAACAGGTGCTAGCGCACATTCTGACCCTGGAGGAACCCGGAGTCTACGTCCTCGCGGATCTGTGCACCCATCTGGGCGATGCGACCGTGCAAAGATTGCTGCGGACCTTCGCCCACCTCGCCCCCCAGCGCCGTCAGACGATCATCCTCATCGATCCGATCGTCAACCTGCCCGCCGGGCTGGCCCGTCTGGCCGTACCGCTGGAAATCAGCCTGCCCGACGAAGCTCAACTGGAACAGATCGTCCGTGAAACGTACCAGAACCTGTCCCGCTATTCCAAGCTGCGCACCGAACTGAAGCGGGAGCATTTCCAGCACATCCTGCGCACACTCCGGGGGCTGACGGCCCAGGAGGCGCGGCTGGCCATCTCGCGCGTGATCCTCGACGACGACTGCCTCAGCACCGACGACCTCGACCGCCTGCTGGAGGTCAAGCGGGAGATGGTCCGCGAGGGCGGGCTACTGGAATACATCGAGGCGGGGATCAACCTGGACGACCTCGGCGGACTGGGGAACCTCAAGCGATGGCTGGCCAAGCGCGCCGGGGCCTTATCGCCCGAGGCCCGCGAATTCGGACTGGAGCCGCCGCGCGGGGTCCTCCTGCTTGGCGTACAAGGTTGCGGCAAGAGCGCCGCCTGCAAGGCCGTCGCCGCCGCGTGGAAGATGCCCCTGCTCAAGCTGGACCCGGGCCAACTCTACGACAAGTACGTCGGCGAGTCCGAACGCAACCTGCGCAAAGCCATCAAACAGGCCGAATCGATGGCCCCCGTCGTGCTCTGGATCGACGAGATCGAGAAGGCTTTCGCCTCCGCGGCGGCCGAGTCCGCCGACGGCGGCCTGTCCAAGCGTATGTTCGGCACCCTGCTGGGCTGGATGCAGGAGCACCGCTCGCCGATCTTCACCGTCGCGACGGCCAACGACATCAGCGCCCTGCCGCCGGAACTGGTCCGCAAGGGCCGCTTCGACGAAGTGTTCTTCGTGGACCTGCCCGACGCCGAGACCCGGGCGACCATCTTCGCCATTCACCTGCGAAAGCGAAAACGCGACCCCGCCCAGTTTGATCTGGGAGCCTTGGCCGGCGCCTCCGAAGGTTTCTCCGGGGCGGAGATCGAACAAGCCATCGTCGGCGCGCTGTACACCGCCTTCGGCCAGAAGCGCAGCCTTGCTCAGGAGGATATCCTCAACGAACTCCGCGTGACCCGACCGCTCTCGGTCATCCTGGCTGAGAAGATAGCGGCCCTTCGTATCTGGGCCGCCGACCGCTGGGTGCCGGCTGATTGAGACTACAGGTCCTCCCACGCCACGTGGCAGAAGCTGAGGAACAATCTCGAGGAGATCGCGCCGGAGTTCGGGCACGGATTGGGCGATTAGCCCGGAGGGCGAAGGGCAAAGGACGGTGAATCATGCCTCTGGATTATGTATGCATGTGGCTGATCACGGGGCTCGGTGTCTTGGCAGACATCGGCTCTCCCGACAGGACAGACAGCATCTTTCGAAATATACCACTGGATTGTGTGCGTATGTGGCTGACGGTGGGACTTGGTGCTTTGACAGG
>JAZDKM010000229.1:0-5222 GCA_043803085.1 Planctomycetota bacterium | reverse complement strand
ACATGGGCGGAACGTTCCCCAACCCGACCTACCGGGACGTATGCTCCGGGCGGACCGGGCACGCCGAAGTCGTCGAGGTGGTCTATGATCCTTCCCGCATCTCCTATGACGAGCTTCTGGAGGTCTTCTGGAACTGCCATGACCCCACTACGCTCAATCGTCAGGGGCCGGATATCGGGGCGCAGTACCGGTCCACGATTTTCTTCCACAATGCAGACCAGGAATCCGCCGCGCGCGCCGCGAAAGAGAAGGTCCAGCGTTCCGGCCGATTCGAGAGACCCCTCGTGACGGAAATCACCCCCGCTACGCAGTTCTTCAAAGCGGAAGACTATCACCAGCAGTACTTGGAGAAGCAGGGCCGGGCCTCGTGCGGTCGACCTTGAGGCAAGTGCAGTCGCTTTGCAGCAGCCCGTGGTGAAAGCGGCCAAGAGTGCTGTGGCACGGGCATCTTGCCCATGGAAGGACAGGCTGGATGCCTGTGCCACGACTGCGGCCAAGGGCTGCTGGTCTACGCAAGGGATTGGGGCTAAAGTGGTGCCGCTGATCGTTTCTTGATCGCAGCCGAGCCAGCCGTCACAGGCCATGAGGCGGCGGCAGAGTGCAAGGACGAAGGAGTTTCGCGCATGCCCACGGAGAGTTGGGCCGGCTTGGGCTGGCAGGCCTGGGTGACCCTCGGGGTCATCGCGGTCGTGTTCGCGCTTCTGGCCCTCACCCAGATCGCCACGGACGTGGTGCTCGTGGGCGGCGTCACCATTTTGCTGGTCACCGGCGTGCTCTCGGCCCAGGACGCCTTCGCGGGGATGCACAACGAGGGCATGCTCACGGTGGCCGTCCTGTACGTGGTGGTGGCCGGGTTGGAGGCGACCGGCGGCACGGCTTGGCTTGTTCAGCGTGTCCTCGGGCGGCCGCGCTCGCTCTTCGGCGCCGTGGTTAAGATGATGGCCCCGGTCAGCTTCATGAGTGCGTTCCTCAACAACACGCCCGTGGTGGCGATGTTCCTGCCCGCAGTAAAGGACTGGGCCCGGCAGCATCGCCTTTCCGTGTCGAAGTTGATGATCCCCCTCAGCTACGCGGCGGTTCTCGGGGGCGTCTGCACGCTGATCGGCAGCAGCACCAATTTGGTGGTCAACGGTCTGCTCATCGCCGCTAAGCAGCCGAGCATGCACATGTTCGACCTGGCCTGGGTGGGCGTGCCGTGCGCCGTAGCGGGCATGCTGTTCATCCTTCTCCTGGGGCGCCGGCTGCTACCCGACCGCCGGCCGGCGATCAGCGAGTCGGACGATCCGCGCGAATATACGGTGGAGATGCTGGTGGATCCCGGCAGCCCTTTAGTGGGCAAGACGGTCGAGGAAGCCGGCTTGCGGCATTTGCCGGGCATGTTCCTGGCGGAGATCGATCGCCAGGGCGAAATCCTCCCCGCGGTTCCGCCCCAGGAAGTGCTCCAGGCCGACGATCGCCTGGTGTTCGTAGGCATCGTGGAATCGGTCGTCGATCTACAGAAGTTCCGCGGCCTGAAGCCGGCCACCGATCAGGTGTTTAAGCTGGACGCGCCCCGGGCGGAGCGTTGTCTTGTCGAGGCCGTGGTCTCCACGCGCTGTCCCCTGGTGGGCCAGACGATCCGCGACGGGCGTTTCCGCACGGTCTACAACGCCGTGGTGATTGCCGTGGGCCGGGCCGGTGAGCGGATCCATAAAAAAATCGGTGACATCGTCTTGCAGCCTGGGGACACGCTGCTCCTGGAGGCGCATCCGACTTTCGTCGAGCAGCAACGCAATTCCCGTCATTTCTTCTTGGTCAGCCAGGTGCAGAACTCCAGCCCGCCGCGGCATGAACGGGCTTGGATGGCCATCGCCATCATGGTCGCCATGGTCCTGGCAGTCACCTTCGAATGGCTCAGCATGCTGAAGGCGGGGATGCTGGCCGCCGGAGCGATGATTCTCACCCGCTGTTGCACCGGTCAGATCGCCCGCCGCAGCGTGGATTGGCAGATCGTCATCGCCATTGCCGCTTCGTTTGCCATCGGCCGCGCACTCGAAACCACCGGAGTGGCAAACGTCGTCGCCCAGGGCCTGATCGGCATGGCCGGCGGCAGCCCCTGGCCCACCTTAGTCGTGGTCTATGGCGTGACCCTCCTACTGACGGAATTGATCACCAACAATGCGGCGGCTGTGCTGGTCTTCCCGATTGCCTTGCAAACCGCACAGAAGCTCGGCGTGGATTTCATGCCGCTGGCCATGGCCGTCACGGTGGCGGCCTCGTGTGGTTTCGCCACGCCGCTCGGCTACCAGACGCACATGATGGTTTACGGACCGGGCGGCTACCGCTTCACCGATTTTCTGCGCGTCGGCGTGCCGCTCGATTTACTGTGCTGGGTCGTGGCGACCACGCTAATTCCCTGGGTCTTTCCGTTCAATGCTATCTAACCCAACGCCTTGAGCACGCGGCGGATTGCTTCGCTGATGTCGTTTTCGGTGGTCAGGCGGCCGAGGCTGAAGCGCACGGCGCCTAAGGCTACCTCTCGGGGCACGCCCATGGCCGAGAGCACTGCGGATGGCTCGTCGGCATCGGAATGACAGGCCGCTCCCACCGAAAAGCATACGTCCTCCACGGACTCGAGCAGGTGCAATCCGATCTGGCCCTGGAAGCTCACATTGAGCGTGTTGGGCAACCGATGGCTCGGATGACCGTTGAGCGTGATACGGTCGCCGAGGACGTCGGTCAGGTTCCGATGAAATCGATCGCGCAGGTTGCGGATTCGCTCGTGGGCGTTGGTGCGCCAATGCTCGGAAACGATCTCCGCGGCGGCCCCTAGCCCGACGATGGCGGGCACGGCTTCCGTGCCGGCGCGGCGGCCCTTTTCGTGACCGGCCCCGTGAATGAGCGGCTCGAGCTGGACTCCGTCGCGGATGTACAGTGCCCCGACACCCTGCGGCGCATAAAACTTGTGTCCGGCCGCCGAAAGCAGATCAACGCCCAACGCCTCGACATCCACTGGAATCTTGCCGATGGACTGGGCCGCATCGGTGTGCATGAGCACGCCCGCCTCACGCGCGACGGCCGCGATCTCCGCGATCGGCTGAATCGTGCCCACTTCGTTGTTGGCGTGCATGATCGAAATCAGGATCGTGTCGGGCGTGAGCGCACGACGGACCTCCTCGGGATCGACCATCCCGTACCCATCCACCGGCACCTTGACGATCTTCACGCCATACTCGGCCAGGAAGCGACACGGCTCATGAATCGCCGGATGCTCCACAACCGAGATGATGATGGTCCGGCTCGGCTGATCACGGAAGGCATGGGCCACACTCTTCAAGGCGTGGTTATTGGCTTCCGATCCGCTCGCGGTGAAAGCGATCTCGCCCGGCGCCGCCCCCAACATGGCCGCCACCTGGTTCCGGGCCCGGACGACGGCGGCCTTCACTTGCCGCCCGGCGGCATGGGGGCTGGACGGATTGCCGTGGATTTCGCGCAGGTAGGGGATCATGGCATCGGCGACCCGTGGATCGACCGGCGTGGTGGCGTTGTAGTCGAGGTAGATCATCACCGCACTCCCTCGCGTTGCGGAAAAGCCCGAATCCGAGGATAATGACATGGTACGTGAGCGACCCGGACCCGGGCAAGCGCCGCGAGGTTGGGGGGTGGTTTCGTGACAGGCTGGATACAGCAAAGCAGGGTCCGCGAGCTGCGTCAGGGAACAGCGTTTCCAGGAGGTGCTCTGATGAACATCCTGATCGCCGACAAGTTCGAAGCTGAGGGCGTAGAGAAACTCGTTGCTCTAGGTTGCACGATCACGCAGGATGCCGATCTCTCGGGCGACTCGCTCGTCCAGGCGATGAAGGAGAGCCCGGCACAGGTGCTGATCGTCCGCTCGACCGAGGTGAATAAGGCCGTCCTCGATGCCGGGAAACACCTGAAACTGGTGATCCGGGCCGGGGCCGGCTACAACACCATCGACGTCAAACACGCCCGCACGCGGGGCATTTCCGTGGCCAACTGCCCCGGCACCAACTCGATCGCGGTGGCAGAACTGACCTTCGGGCTGATGCTGGCCTTGGACCGGCGCCTAGTAGACAACACCAACGACCTGCGTAAGGGCGCGTGGAACAAGAAAGAGTACGGCAAGGCCCGCGGGATCAAGGGGCGGACGCTAGGGATCGTCGGCCTGGGGCAGATCGGGGCCGCCCTCGCCCGCAGGGCCAAGGCGTTCGAGATGGAGCTGCTCTATTCCGACGTCGTCGACTACCCGGACTTGGAGAAAGAGCTGGGGATCAAGAAGGTCGATCTGGACACGCTGTACAGGCGGTCCGACTTCATCACCCTGCACGTGCCCCACAACGACAAGACCAAGCACATGATCAGCATCCGGCAGTTCGAGATGATGAAACCGACCGCGTTCGTCATTAACTGCAGCCGCGGCGGCGTGGTGGACGAGAAAGCCCTGGTTAAAGCCCTCGACGAAGGCCGGATCGCCGGCGCCGGCTTAGACGTCTACGAGATCGAACCCGAGGCCAACGACAAGAAGTTCGCCGACCCGGTGATGAACCACCCCAAGGTTTACGGCACACACCACATCGGGGCATCCACCGAACAGGCGCAGTTGGCCGTAGCGTACGAGGTCGTACGCATCGTGGAGGAGTTCAAGAAAACGAGCCACGTGCTGCACTGTGTGAATTAGGACGGGCGTCCGTGAGTATTCTGTTGAGCATCGTGATGGCGCTGACCGGGCCGAGCCTCGAAGCCCGCGCTGAAGCGGCGGATTCTCGCCCGTCCGGACAGGTGCGCCTTGCGATTTTTAACGTGTGGGAGCTCAGTGGCCAGAAGCTCGCCCAAGTGAACGCGGCAGGCGGTGGGACCCATCCGCAACTATGCAAGGCCGCCGAGATCGTTCAGCGCATGCGCCCGGACGTGCTGCTACTCAACGAGATCGACTTCGACCCCAAGGAACGCCGAAACGCCACGCTCTTCCTGGAACGCTATTTGAAGGTGCCCCAAGCGGACCAGCCGCCAATCGACTATCCGTACCTCTTCTTTGAATCGGTCAACACCGGCGTGCCCACCGGCCTCGACCTGGACAATGACGGCAAGACCGACGGCCCGGCCGACGCCTACGGATACGGGCGCTACGAGGGGCAATACGGCCTGGCCCTCTACAGCCGCTTCCCCATCGACCGCGAGCAGGTGCGCACGTTCCAGAACTTCAAGTGGAAAGACATGCCCGG
>JAZDKM010000228.1:0-3618 GCA_043803085.1 Planctomycetota bacterium | reverse complement strand
GGCGGGTGGCCCAGGTCCTCTGGACCTGGGAAAGCGATTTCAATATCCAGTGCGGGCGGGCGGATGGAAGATGAGCGCGTTAACAATCCAACTCCCGCCTCGAAACGAGGTGGGCTACCCAGCCCCGGGTTTGCATGGCGTTGTTCAAGTGCTACGATCAGGAGGTGTTAGGGCTTCGTGTGTATCAGGTGAACCGGGGCAACGAGAATGCTGGAGTCCGCGAGACAATCGTCGTGAGCTACGATCGGGAGAAGATTGCCGCGTTCTGCCACAAGTGGAAAATCGTCGAGTTTTCGCTGTTCGGCTCGGCGCTGCGGGACGACTCCGGCCCGGTGAGCGACGTGGACGTGCTGGTGACCTTCTCGCCGGATGCTCCATGGAGCCTGTGGGACTTTTGTGAAATGGAGACGGAGTTGTCCGAGTTGCTGGGACGGCAGGCTGACGTGGTCGAGAAAGCTGCGTTGCGCAATCCGTTTGTCCGTCATCGGGTTCTTACCGAAAGGCGGGTAATCTATGCCGCCTGATGCGGACGACGCCGCCCACTTGTGGGACATGGTTCAAGCGGCCCAAGCGATTGAAACTTACATTGCGAGGCTGCGCCTGGAGCATTACCTGGGGGATCGCCAGCTTCGCAGCGCGGCACGCGACATGGCCGCGCCCCGCCGCAGGCGGGGACTCGGCCATGCCACCCGCCCGCGTAAGGGAACCCGCCTGGGCCACCCCCGGTGATATTGGGAGACGGAGTCCATGACCTTGGAGCGGAGACAACAGATATGGCCCCCCAAGAGTTGACTGAATACCTGGAGATTGTCCCTGCGGTCCTGCGCTCTCCCCACCGCTACTTGTGGTCTAGTTACGACGCAGAGGCCGACGTGCTGTACATCAACTTCAAGAAACCGGCCCGTGCCACCGACAGCGAGCTCACGGATGATGACGTAATCATCCGCTACGAAGACGGGGAAATGATCGGCCTGACCGTCCTGCACGCGAGCAAGCGGTAAGGAAGCGCGAGCATCGCGAAGACTAGGCCGCGTGCCTTGACCGTCGCAAGTCCAAAGAGCGTTCGCTCCGTTAGCGTTGCGGCTCCGAAGTCCGATATGCTTTGACGGAGGTGAGTGACCGGTGAGCATCGTTAAGGCCCCGCCGAGGGCGAAGCTGTTCTGCGGGCTGCTGGCGTCGGACCTTGACCTGATGGGTGAGGCCGTGCGGCGGCTGCGCAAGCCATTCGGCCCCATTGATCTGGAAAGCGAAGTTTGGCCTTTTGACCAAACGGACTACTACGCGGTCGAAATGGGCGACGAGATTAAGCGCCGGTTCGTGTTCTTTGAGGAGCTGATTTCGGTCGAGCGGTTGGCGGAGATCAAGCGGCTGACCAACGAACTGGAGGCGCGGATGTGCGACGACCTGCTGCGACCGCACGACCGCCGCCCGGTGAACCTCGACCCCGGCTACATGACGCTGAGCAAGTTCGTGCTGGCCACCACCAAGGACTACAGCCACCGTATCTACCTCGACCGCGGCATCTATGCGGAAGTGACCCTGCATTACGAGGAGGGCGCCTGGCGGCCGTATCCGTGGACGTATCCCGATTACGCGGCCGACACGTATCACGCGTTCTTCGAGTCGGCCCGCGAGAAGCTCAAGGAGCAACTCCGTTAGAGCTTCTAGCAGAATGGACCTGTGGGACAGGCTTTCTAGCCTGTCGTTGACCGGCTGGAAAGCCGGTCCCACATCTTTCTGTTAGACCGCTCTTAGTCGTTTCCGTCGCGACGCCGGAAATCCTCGTTTTGCTGTGATTTGTTGAGCAAAAGCAACGCGTGGCATGAAGGTGATGCCGCAACGGCTGAACGCCGCCTCGGACCCCAACTTGTTGTCTCGGCACACGTTATCGCCCAATCTGCAGTGATGTAGACGCGGCCACGAGCCCATGGCACCCGGCTTGCTTCTCTTTTGGATATCTTGGATGATCGGTTGCAGGGAGGCTGACTCATGCACGGTCCGCCGGAACGGCGACAGCATCGCCGATTACAGATCCGTCTTCCTCTCGAGTGTGCGGCGGCATTGGGCCGGCGTCGGGTGACCTATCGCACCGTGACCCACGACATCAGCGCGGGCGGAGTTTGTTTCGAGGCCGATCGCGACGAGTTCCCGGTGGGCACCGCCCTCGAAATGGAGTTGGGTGTGCCGCCGGGTGACGGACATTCCCCCTATCCGGGGCGGGTCCGCGGGACCGGCGAGGTGGTGCGTGTGGATCGTCTCAATGATGACGGCTCTTTGCCGCGCTTTCGGATGGCCGCCCACTTCAGTAAGCCACTTAAGCTGGCGTTCTAGAATGCTCCCGGAGGTTTGTACTGTGGAAGCGTATCCGCTGATTTTCGAGCCGATCTTCAAGCCCAAGATTTGGGGCGGGCGGCGTCTCGAAACCCGCCTGCACAAATCCTTGCCGCCCGGCGTGGCCGTCGGCGAATCGTGGGAAGTTGCCGACCTGGAGCAGGACCAGTCCGTGGTCCGGCTAGGGCCGGCCCGCGGCAAGACGCTCGGCAAGCTGGTACTGGAATGGGGCCCCAAGCTGTTGGGAGCGGTCGAACGGTCCGCCGGCCGCTTCCCGCTGCTGATCAAGTACCTCGACGCGTACGAGACGTTGAGCGTCCAGGTCCATCCCGACGAAGCCATGGCCCGGCGGCTCGGCGGCCAAGTCCGGGTCAAGCACGAAGCGTGGTACGTGGTGGACACGGAAGGCGATGCCTGCCTCTACCGCGGTTTTCGACCCGGCGTCACCCGCGCGGATTTCAGCGCCGCCATCGAGAACGGGACGGTGGCCTCGACCCTGAACCGAATCCCGGTGAAACCAGGACAATGCTACTTCCTGCCCAGCGGCACGGTGCATGCGCTCGGGGCCGGCGTGCTGGTCGCCGAAGTACAAACCCCCTCGGATGTGACTTACCGGGTCTATGACTGGGACCGCACGGATCCGGCCACGGGGCGCGGACGGAAGTTGCACATCCCCGAGGCGTTGGAGTGTGCTTCTTTTGACCCGATTGATTCCGCGGCCGAAAGGCGTTCCCACGTAGCCAGCGTCTGGACCACGGTGACCCGGCTGATAACCTGTCCGTCGTTCACCATCGAGCGGGTGCGTATGATTGGAGGCCTCGATCAACCCATCCCCTTCGCCCAACTGGTGATCTGGATGGTTTTGGAAGGGCGGGGGCGGATCCGGTCCTCCCCGCAGGCGGAGCCGTGCGTGTTCGGTCCGGGCGACACGGTGGTATTGCCGGCCGGCATGGCGGAGCCGCGTCTCGAGACCGATGTCGATTGCATGTGGCTCGAGGTGACTTTGCCGCCGAGCTGCCATGCCCCATCCATGGTGAGTTGACCTCTCACGCCCGGGGGGTCTAGCCCGTGGTGAAAGTGGCCAAGAGCGGTGTGGCACGGGCATCCAAGCGCCCGCGGAAACACAGGCTGGAAGCCGGTGCTACGACTTCTACCACGGGCTGCTAGCGCCGGCGTTCGACGATGTGGACGGTGATGGCCAGCAGTTGCAGGAAGATGGCCAACCCCAGCCGCGGGATGGAAGCCACGTGTTGGCCGCTGAAGATACCCACCACGCCCCAGAGGGCG
>JAZDKM010000227.1:0-7523 GCA_043803085.1 Planctomycetota bacterium | reverse complement strand
GATCCTCCCGCCCGGAAGCGATCATCCGCGGGCGAGTTACAGAAGCGTTAACTGGGGGTTCTTCGTCCGTGTCCACTCTACCGTCTTGTCGACAAATGCCTGGGCGTCTTTGATGGCCCCCTCGACCTCATAGCGGGATACTGGGTGTGTCGGCTCCTCCAGAATCGTCTGCGACCCTCGCCGCATTCGGTCGAAGGCATTTACCAGCACTCGTGCCTCTTCCCCCAGGATAGCTCCCGCCAGCAGCACAATGGTACGCGACTGATCTCGACCGCGAGGGCGCAACCCCTCCCCCGTGATCATCGCCCGCGCCGCCCGAAGCATCCCTTGGTGCGCGATGGTGTACGCCCATTCCCGGTCAATGCTGGCGGTCGCACGCGCCGTCGCCAAATCCTTCATCGCCCGAACGATAAGCGTGCTGACCAGCGTGAAATTCGGCTTGACATCCTCGACGAGTCCTTTCTCTCGAAGATCCTCATACGCCATCGTCGCGCCCGATGAGCAGGACGTTCCTACCGCCGAGAAGCTCGGTCACGAAAGGATCCGCCTCCGCTCGTCGCCGCTGGAATTCGCTTTCATCGAATACCGTGTAATTGATCTCGCGGCCCAGAGATTGCTCGAGACGCGTGATCACCTCGTTCAGCGCCGCCAAATCCACCCCGCCTACGATCAGGAGAAAGATCGGTCCGACTCCTTCGCCGGGCGGATGAGAATTCGTGGAATACATCCACGCCTGGCGCAGCGCACCCAATGGCACCAGAGCTTCGTAAATCGCCGCCTGGACCCCAACCGTCTTGGCCACAATGCTCTTGATTTCCGAATAGATGGCGGCCGTCTTGTTCACCGAGTAGTATCTGAGATTGCCGACCTTCTCGCTGACTAGAAGACCAGTCTTCTCCAGATTGTCCAGTTCGCGTTTGATACCGGAGATATCGCGGTGGACTTCCCGAGCGATCTGTCGTACGTAAAACTTCTCGTCGGAATGCATAAAGAAGAGGCGCAGTAGCGCCACGCGGGTCTGAGCGGAGAAAAGGCTTATTAACATACGGTTTCACCCTCCGTTGAGATATATACATCAAGCGTTCCGGCCTTGTCAACACTTTTTTCAAATAAATTTCACAATCTCCTCCCGCTTGAAAAATGGTGCCATTGTAGCGCGTCACCGAAAATGGGAAAACGTTGCATGTGAAATGAATTTCACATGCGAGACTTCTTACAGACACCAAAAGGACGCTGCGCGCAGCTTGATTTTGGCCGGCGGCAGTCGCCCTCGTGAGAGGCTGAATATGGCACCCGGGACCGTCTCACGACGCGGGAGCGGTGCGCTTGTAGAGCCCAGTCACCGGGTCGCGCATGCCCGGGATCTGGTGCCAGCCCGGGGGACAGACCGGAAGAGGCGCGCACTTGACCGCTTAACGCAGGGCCCGCCTCAACAGCGCCGCAAAAGCCACCAGATTGTGCCCGATGCGGCTTGACCCGGACGTTGAGTTCAGGTAGCCTTTAGTTCGTGCCCGCTGATGTCTAGAGCGGCTGGCACTGGTGCGAAATCGGGCGGCACGGATTCGGAGGATCCGATGGGGATTGGGGGTCTCGAAGTCCGGGCTCAGGTAAGATGGAATGATGAGGTGGCGCAAGATGAGGACAGGGCTGGATAGGCTGCGGGCGCTCCTGGTCCTGCTGCTGCTGGCGTGGATCGCCGGCAGCGGTTGCTCGCTCCTACGCCGCTCTGCCCTCAATCAGGTCGCCAACGCCGTCTCCGGCAGCGGCACGACCTTCGCCAGCGATGAGGACCCGGATCTGGTCAAGGCGGCGGCCCCCTTCAGTCTCAAGCTCATGGAGAGCCTGCTGGCGGAGAGCCCGCAGCACCAAGGCCTGCTGTCCGCGGCGGCGAGCGGCTTCACACAGTACGCCTTTGCCTTTGTGCAACAGGAGGCCGACGAACTGGAGGCGCGCGACCTGAACGCGGCCGAGGCGTTGCGGGCGCGGGCCAGGCGCCTCTACCTGCGCGCGCGCACTTACGGTCTGCGCGGTCTGGAAGTGGAGCACCCCGGCCTCTCCAATGCCTTGCTGGCGAATCCCAAAGCCGCGGTGCGCGCCACCACCAAAGGTGATGTGCCACTCCTGTATTGGACCGCGACCGCGTGGGCCGCGGCCATCTCCCTTTCCAAGGACAACCCTGAGCTGGTCGCGCAGATCCCCGCCATGGAAGCGTTGATGGACCGGGCGCTGGAACTGGACGAACGTTACGATCGCGGAGCGATTCACACGTTTCTGGTCATTTACGAAATGGGCCGCCAGGGCGTGCCCGGCGATCCCGCGGCGCGTGCGCGCAAACACTTTGAGCAGGCGATGGCGCTTTCGGAGGGAAAAAACGCCGCGCCCCTGGTGGCTCTGGCCGAAGCGGTGGCGGTGAAAACACAGGACGTGAAGGAATTTGAGTTGCTGCTGAACCGGGCGCTGATCATCAATCCTGACGCCAACCCCGACACGCGGCTCCTGAATGTGGTCATGCAGCGCCGAGCGCGCTGGCTCTTGTCGCGCAAGGCGGAATTGTTCTTGATTGAGGACGAGTGAGGCGCGCCACAGGGAACGCCACCGCGCGGCGACCTCGCAGCCACAGGGACCGGTCCCGACGGCCGCAACCATTGGAAATGCATTGGCGTCAAAGAAAGCAAGGAACATGAACACACTCACGCGAAGACAATTCTTCCCCGCTGCGCTGGCCGTGGGACTGGGTGGCGCGTTGGGCGCCCCCGACCGCGTCTTCGGCGCCGGCGGCCCGGTGAAGGTGCGGCTGGGGACGCTCGCCCCGCGAGGCTCCTCGTATGCCAAACACCTGCTGGCCATGGGCGAACAATGGCGGCAAGCGCCGGGCGGGGGCGTACTGCTGACCGTTTATCCCGACGGCACGATGGGCAGCGAGGCCGATATGGTTCGCCGCATGAGGTTGGGCCAGTTGCAAGCCGGGATGCTGACCGCGATGGGCCTGGCGGACATCGAACCGGCCGTCACCGGCCTCCAATACATGCCGATGATGTTCCGCTCGCTGGGAGAAGTGGATTACATTGGCGAAAAGCTGCAACCGATGCTGGAAAAGCGACTGGAGGAAAAGGGATTCGTGGTGCTGTTTTGGGCCGATACCGGCTGGGTCCGGTTCTTTTCCAAAGAGCCCGTGATCCGGCCCGACGACTTGAGGAAGACCAAATTGTCCGTGGGGGCGGGCCGCCCCGCCGACTTGGAGAGTTACCGCGCGGTCGGCTGCAATCCCGTTCCGCTGGAGACGGTGGACATCCTGCCCAGCCTGCAAACCGGGTTGATCAACGCGGTCCCGTTGCCGCCAAGCATTGCCTTGGCCGGCCAGGTGGATGGCGTGGCGCCTCACATGCTCGATCTGGACTGGGCACCGCTGGTCGGCGCGGCGGTCATTACCAAAAAGACCTGGGACGCCATTCCCCTGGAGGGGCGGGAAGCCTTGCGCAAAGCGGCCACGGAGACCGGCAGGCTCATCAAGGCCGACGGCCGGCGCGAGAGCGTGGAATCGGTCGATGCCATGCGTAAACGCGGCTTGAGGATCCACGCGGTCACCCCGGAAGTCGGGGCCGAGTGGCGGCAGGTGGTGGAAGCGGCGTATCCCAAAATCCGCGGGGTGATTGTTCCGGAGGACATGTTCGACGAGGTGGTCATGCAGTTGAAAGCCTACCGCGCCGCGCGGGAAGGGGGCAAGAAATGAGCGGTGAGGACCGCAGCGATGCACCCGATCCGGTCCAGCCTGCCCCGGCAGGCGACGGCTGGCGGCGCTGGCTGCGGGAGGTCGAAAACCTCCTGGTCGCGCTCGCGCTGGCCGCCTTGGTGCTCCTACCGCTGGGGGAGATCGTCCTGCGCAAGGTGTTCCAAACCGGCATCAGCGGCGCGACCGCCTTTCAGCAACATTTGACGCTGCTCATCGGGCTCCTGGGCGGGGCGCTGGCGGCGCGCGAGCACCGCCTGCTCACGCTCTCGACCTTGATAGATGTTCTCAAGGGGCAGGGGCGGGTTTTTGCGCGCGTCTTCAGCAGCGCCTTTGCGGCGGGCATCAGCGTGTTTCTCTGCGTGGCAGCGGCGCAACTGGTGCAAGCGGAAAGGGAAGCCGGCAAGATTCTGGCGTACGGGATCCCGGTTTGGACCATCCAGTTGGTCATGCCCTTGAGTTTCGGCGTGATTGCGCTCCGTGTGCTGTGGCATGCGGCGGAAAGCTGGCGCGGACGACTGGTCGCACTGCTGCTGGCCGGGGGCATGGTGTGGACAGGACTCCAGCCGCCGATCGCGCCCGAGACGCTGGTCCTGCCCGCCCTGTTGACGCTGCTCCTGGCCGTCGTGCTCGGCGCGCCGATCTTTGTGCTGTTGGGCGGTGCGGCGCTGATTCTGTTTTGGGGGCAAGACCTGCCCATCGCTTCCATTTCGCTCACCCACTATTCTATGGTGACCAACCCCACGCTGCCGACGGTCCCGCTGTTCACTCTGGCGGGGTATTTCCTGGCGGAGGGCGGCGCGTCGAAACGGCTGATCCGGGTCTTTCAGGCCTTGTTGGGACAATTCCGCGGCGGGCCGGCGATTGTCACGGTTGTGGCGTGCGCCTTCTTTACCTCTTTCACCGGCGCGTCGGGCGTGACGATTCTCGCCTTAGGCGGGCTGCTGATGCCGGTGCTGATGAGCGCGGGGTATTCGGAGCGTTCAACGCTGGGATTGCTCACCGGCTGTGGCGGTCTCGGGCTGCTGTTCCCGCCGTCCCTCCCGTTGATTCTCTACGCTATTGTGGCCAGCCTCAACGCCAAGGCCGGCGGAGTGACCATCGAAAAAATGTTTCTCGGTGGCCTCGGCCCGGGGTTGCTGCTGGTCGCCATGGCCGCCTGGTTGGGCATTCGCCTGGGCCCGAAAGAAGAAGCCGGACGGCCCGCGTTTAACCGCGCCGAAGCGGGCCGCGCGATTTGGGCCGCCAAATGGGAACTGCTGCTGCCCGTCGTGGCACTGGTCGCGTTGTTTGGCGGGTTCGCCACGCCGGTCGAAGCGGCGGCGGTCACGGCGCTGTATGCGTTCGTGGTGGAAGCTTTCGTCTATCACGATTTCAAGCAGGCGCGAGAAGTTCCGCGCATCATGGCGGATTGTGGTCTCTTGGTGGGTGGCGTGCTGCTCATTTTGGGCGTGGCGCTGGGGTTCAGCAATTACCTGATCGACGCCCAGATTCCCACCCACGCGGCCGAATGGGTCACCGGCGCGGTGAAGTCGAAGTATGCCTTCCTGCTCGCGGTCAACCTGTGCCTGCTGGTGGTAGGCTGTGTGATGGACATCTATTCCGCCATCGTGGTGGTGGTGCCGCTCATCGTGCCACTGGGCCTGGCCTACGGGATCGATCCCATCCACCTGGGCATCATTTTTCTGGCGAACATGGAGCTGGGACTGCTGACCCCGACGGTAGGCATCAACATCTTTCTGTCCTCGTATCGGTTCGGCAAACCGGTGCTTCAGGTCTCTCGCGCTGTCATCCCGATGCAATGCATACTGGTAGCCGGCGTGCTGTTGATCACCTATCTCCCGCCGCTAACGACCCTCCTGCCGCGCTGGTTTGGACGCTGAAGAGGGGCGGAAGTTTCTCTCGACGTAGAGGGGACCCGGCCGGGTGTGCGATGGGAAGGCGGGTCCTTCCTGGCCGCGGGCAAAGGGGTGACGGCTGATCGCTGACGGCCGCTGATCCCTTCGGAAGTGGTGCCTGGCGCCTTGTTCCGGCATGAAATAAAGCGAGGTGCCCACTCGATCAGAGATGGGGAATCTGCAACCTCCAGTGACGCTGGAAGTAGATACCCACGGGCTTACGCCCGTGGCACTTGCGGAAGATCGGTTTGTTTTGTTTGAGGGTTTTCGCGCCCTCAAGCTCCCGCGCAGGGAGCGCTTTCACCCCCGGGCTGACGCCCGGGGTCCTCAGCGGGGACACTGATAGCACCTATCGGCTGTCGTTTCTATCGGGTTCGAAAGGAGCATATCTGGCGGCCGTTTCGAGGTAGGCGATGATGTTGTCTCGCAGTTGATCATTCACGGCGCTGACGGTTACTTCACTCGTCCCCATGATAAGATGCTTCCGCCCCCCCTCGCAAATGGCTTCTCGAACCAGACGCTCGATCAGCTCAGGCGTGCCGTTCTGGAGGTCACTCATCTCGACATTTCCGACCAACGTCAACGGGCCGGCCGCCGCCCGCGCTTTGGCCTCCTTGATCGTGATGTCACCCTGCGGCGGCGGTTCGACCGGATCCAGCATCTGCACGCCGTTCTCCATGAATCTATTCAGCACGGTGGCTACCTTGCCGTGGCAGTGCACCCACACGATGCCGCCGGCCTCTCGCACCATTTTCCACAGGGGGGCCTCATAGCCGATGACGAACTGCTCAAAGAACCGCTTCGACATCATCGGCGGCGTGGACTGCTCGGATCCACCAAAGCGGAAGAAAGGTCCGACGCCATGCTCCAATGCCCAGTGCAATCGTTCGCTCAGCCGTTCTTGAATGATTCGCAGCATCGTGTCCAAGAGAGGCCTTTCGGTGATGGTCCATTCGAGCAGTTGCTGGAACTCCATCATGCGCGAGACCGCCACCAGGGGCGAACTGATAAAACACACCGGCGCACCTCGATCACCCAACCGGTCACGCTCGGCCAAGTAGGCCGTCAGGTCGGGCGGGTCGAAACGAGAGGACGCGGAGAGGATCTTGTCCGCATCCCTAACATCTTTGATCAGGGGTTCTGTCGTCCAGACGGTGTCCACATCCAAGAACCTGACGTCGGTGGTGGTGAGATCGCCTTTGGGGGTGTGAACCTTGTAGCGGGTGATGGCCCGCCCATTTTCGAGCCGGTCTTCGATGACGCGAATGTTTTCCGGGTGTGCCAAGAAAAAGCGGCGGTCAAAGATGCTGCCGGAAGGATGGCCCCTCACTTCACCGCCGCCCGGGTTGCCGATAGGCACCCGTTCGGCGACATCCAGGTGAACAAAAAAGTCACAGTGTTCGGCCACCAGAGATAGCAATCGTTGGTAGTTCGGCCAGGCTTTCCAGTTTTTCGGATCAGGCTCCGGAGCGAGCGGGTGCCACGGCACCGGCGCAAAAATGGGGACCCGATCCACCGGCTGACCGGCGACCGTGCGCAGGATTCTTTCTCTTGACGCAAGTTTCTCCATCTGACTCCTCACTGTAGTTGAGCAGGAAGCGCTCAGCGATCAGCTATCAGCGGTCAGCCCCGGAACGGGTGGCCCACCGGACTCCCGCCGAGCATTCCCGTCTGCCATTTGAAGCTGAATGCTGACTGCTGATGGCTGAACCCCTACGTTGACCAGATCCACATTCATGAGGGCCATCCCATAATACTCACCTCTACCAATCTGGGGGTGGGACTTCCTATCGGCTTCTGCGGGTGGTCCCTCAAGCAGCACGCCGGCGAATCTTTGGTTCGATCATGGGCCAGGTGCTCCGCCGCATCACGCGGAGGTCGTAGTCCGACTGCAAGTC
>JAZDKM010000226.1:0-4339 GCA_043803085.1 Planctomycetota bacterium | reverse complement strand
GACGCCCATCAACCAGATGGCCATGCAGGAATGGGCGCTGGTTCAGCATCTTGCCGGAGGCGAACCCAAAGCGCTGGTGCTTCCCGGCGGGTCCGGCATGGAAGTCGCCGCCTATGAGCAGACATTGGCGATCAACGCCACCGCCCAGCGGGTAAACCTGCGTCGCAAGTTTCGCCGACTGGTGCAAGACGCGCTCTATGGCATCGGCATCTGCCGGATCGGGATGGTGCGGGGCCGGAACGTCTCCATTCGAGAGATCGCCCCCGAGTTGGACGAAGAGGGCGAGGTCGGCCTGGGCACGCTGGAGGTCCAGGTGATTTCCCTGGAGTCCTGGGTCCACGACTGCCAGGCGGACTGCCTGGAGGAGCGGGAGTTCTGCGGCCACGCCTACTGGGTCGCCAAGGATGACATCGACAACTACCTGCCAGGCGTCAGCAAGGAAAAGCTCGAGGTGGACGAGAAGCGGTGGATCGACGAGCACGGCCACGAGATGGCTGGCGCGATTTCCCGCGGGATCGACGGAGAAGGGCAGGAGGGGTTCCGTGACCAGTATTGGCTGTGGGACTTGTGGATTCCCCGGGAGGGCGTGATCGTCACTACCCCGGTCAACGGCACGGGCGAGGTCGCCCATGTCCGGCCGTGGCAAAGCCGACCGGGCGGCCCGTACCTCTTCCTCTACTACCGGGAGCTTCCCGACCAGGCCATCCCGCTGAGCATTCAGGCCGACTTGGCGCTGGTGCATGACTCACTCAACAGCACCTTCCGGAAACTGATCGACCAGACCCGGGAAGCAAAGACGGTTCTCGGCTTCAAGCCGGGGCATGAGGGGGATGCGGAGGCCGTCCGCGATGCGTCCAGCCGGCAGATCGTGCAGATGCGCGACCCGTCTTCCGTGCAGGAGTTCAACTTCAACGGCCCCGACCAGTCGTTGCTGGGGATGCTGCTGCAAACGCGGGAATTGGCGTCGATCATCGGCGGCAACACGGACGTGCTGTCGGGACTCGGGGCGCAGGCCCCCACGGCGACCCAGGAACAGATGGTCAACGAGCGGGCCAGCGGAAAGGTCCAGCTTCACGAGGTGGACACGGCGGCCTTCCAGGTGGAGGTTTTCGAGGCGGTCCGCTGGTATCTGTACCACGAGCAGGTCGAGCCGATTCCGCTGGTCGGACAAGTGGAGGGCACCGACTTCCGTTACCCGACGAGCTTCAGCGCCTTGAAGGCGCAGGCCCAGCCCGGCGGATTCAACTCCTTCGAGTTGAAGATCGAGCCGTACACCGCCGTCTACCGGTCGCCGGAACAACGCTTCCAATCGCTGTTGATGCTCTGGGAACGACTCATCATGCCCGGCGTCCAGTTGGGCGTGGTGGATCGGACGCCGGACATGAACCGGCTGCTGGAGATCGCTGCCCAGTACCTCGACATGCCGGAAGTCCGCGGGCTCCTGCGGGCAGTGGCACCCGAAGAGCAAGCGATGATGTCCGGCGGCGAGGCCCGGCAGTCGCCGACGACGACCAGGAACTACGTTCGCCGCAGCGCGCCCGGGCCGACCCGCTCGGGCAACGCGATGGTGGCGATGCAGATGATGGGGGCAGGCGGTGAGCAATCGTAAGCCGAAGAGATCGAAGCTGTTCGCCACGCCGGCGATTGTCGGCCAAAAGGTGGAGAAGAGCATGTTTCTCCGCGTGGGCAAAGGGCAAATCCGTAAGGCCAACGAAGCGGCCAAAACCATGGGTTGCGGAGAGCCCTACGGCGCGGACGGCAAGTTCGTCGGCAGTCGCGCCGAGAAGAAGCGATACATGCAAGAGATCAATCGCCGCCGCGCGGACCTTGGCGAGCCGAGGTTCGTGAACTTCGACGGCGGCCATGGAGATGAAACCTAAAGGAACCGGACATGAGCGAAGACACCAGCGAGCGGATAACTGTGCGTGAAGACCTACTGCCCTTGCTGCTTCCAGTCTTGATAAATCAAGGATGGGTCGTCACCCGCATTGAATACAACTATCTCACCCTGCCATCTACCGCATTTGTCGAATTGACCAAGGAAAAGACATGAGCGAAGAACTCACCTCTGCCGCTGTCACTGCGCCCGTTGGCGACGCGACGATCGTTCACGACGAAGCCGCCGAAGAGAAGTCGAACGACAAGCTCGTTGCGGACGTGGCGAAGATGCTCGGCATGGACGAAACAAGCGAAACAACCGGCGAGCCCGACAAGCCCGCCGAGGAAAAGCCGCCCAAAGCTGAACAGCCCAAAGCTGAGGAGCCGAAGGGCGAGACGCCCGCGTGGAGCGACGAACTACAGTCCCGCGCGGAGGGGGCCGGACTCTCGACGGAGCTGGCCCAGCACCTTCACCAGACCGGTCATCTGGAGGAGACGCTTGCGGCGTTCGACAGGCAACTGATCGAACGCTTCCAGTCCAAGGAGACTGAGGAAAAGCCCGAGGAGAAACCGAAGCTGCGTGAGACTCCGCCGCCGAGGAAGCCGGAGGCAAGCGACCAAGAGGACGCGGCCGAACTAGACCCGGAGGTCTACGACGAGGGGCTTGTGAAGCGGGACGCCTATCACAAGAGGCGGATCGACGCACTGGAAGCCCAGCTTTCGGAGTTGCTCCAGGAAAGAAGTACCGCGTTCGACAAACGGTTCGACGGCTTGGTCGATGCGATGGACCACGAAGACTTGTTCGGCAAGGGCGGAACCGTCCCCAAGGACAAGCAGGCCAATCGCAACAAGCTGTTTCGAGCCTACACGGCGGTGTGCCAGATGCACGACGTGGACCCCACCGAATGTGATCCGCAGTGGGGCAAGAGAGCACTGGCAGCCATGTTCCCCGAGGAAGTTTTCAAGAAAGCACAACGCGAGACGGTGGACCGCTTGCGAGACGCGGAAAGGAAGTTTCTCTCTCCGTCCAAGCCACGGGGGGCTCCGCCCGCCAAGGCCGCGACGGAAGAGGAGGCCGATGCCCAACTCGTCTCGAAAGTCACGCGCTACTTGAAAGAGCAGGGCGTGCAAATGAGCGGCGTGTAAGCCGTCCGAGAAAGGATAACAGTCCATGGGACTACAAGCAGAACAGATCGCCGACATTGTGTCGATGGTCAAGGACGCGGAGGACAGGGGCACCTACACGCTCCTGACCACCGAACTCCAGAAGTACCCGGCGATGCGCCAACTCTTCAAGGGGAAGGGCCGTCGGGAGAGGGGAGGCGAACAGCTTGCCTTCAACGCCATGGTCGCCAGCAACGCCAGCGCGCAGACCACGAGTCTGTTCGCGGAGATCGACGTGGCGCAGGCGGACCTCTTTAAGACCGGCCGCGTGCCGTGGCGGCACGTCACCAACTACTACGCCTTCGATGAACGGGAGCCCGTTCTGAACAGTCGCCCGGACGATCTGGTCGATATCGTCAAGGGCCGGCGTACCGACTGTTTCGTGGACTTGGCCGTCAAGTTCGAGGAATGGTTCTGGGAAACGCCCACTATGTCGGAGGCGGCGGACGACGCTCCCATCTACGGCGTCCAGTATTGGTGCCCGATCGTTGTCACCACCGCCGCGGGCGCGTTCCAGGGCGGCAACGGCAATGCGACCGCCGGCGTTGCCGGGTTGCCGGTGGCCACCTATTCCAAGTGGCAGAACTGGTCTGCCCAGTACACGGCGGTGAGCGAGGACGATTTCATCGCGGCCTTGGAACTGGCGACGTGGCAGTGCGACTTCACGAACCCCGTGGCGATCCCCGGCGAAGTGGGAAGCAATTACGGGTTCTACACGACGTATGACACGTTCAAGTCGCTGCGGGACATCGCCAAGAACCGCAACGATGACCTGGGCTTCGACCTGGGCCCCAAAGGCGTGACGTACATGGGCAACGAGATCATGGCGGTGCCCTACCTCCAGACGAACTACGCCGCCGCCGATCCGTTCTACGGCATCGACTGGGGCGTGTTCAAGCCGACGTTCCTCCGCGGCGAGTGGATGAGGGAAGTGATCGTCAAGCACCCGGGCAAGCAGCACCGATCGGTGGTGACCTTCGTGGACTCCACGCTCAACATCGAGTGCAAGAACCGCCGCAAGCTGTTCGGTCTGGCGAAGTCCGCCCTGCCGGCCTAACCCCTGAGCGATCAATCCCCTTATCGGGAGAAACGGAGATAGTCACATGACAACTGTTCGATTGAAGGACAACCTGGGCTCGGCCGATAACTCTCGGCTTTTCAGCCCGGGCATTTGGGGCGACTGTCCCCTCGAAGCCATCCGCAACGGGCGGATGATCGGCATGATCTTCGAGGATGACTTCACCCAAGGCGGCCTCATCACCTCGCCGACGACTTCCGCGGCGTTGGTCGGCCTGCC
>JAZDKM010000225.1:0-9401 GCA_043803085.1 Planctomycetota bacterium | reverse complement strand
GCCACCGGGTGGTGCAAAGCGACGGCCAGCTCCGCGGCTACGGCGGCGGCCTGTGGCGGAAGCGCTTCCTGCTCGATCACGAGGCCGCAGTGTGCGGGAGAAGCCTCTTGCCCGCCCTCGAACCGAACGCAGCAAGCGCGTAGGGCGGTTTCCGCCCGCACCAGCTGCCAGTCCGCTTTTGCCACGGGCACCTGGTTATCGGGACGCTCGCAACGCGTTCTTGCGCGGCGATGTGCGTGAGACCTCTCTGTCCCGCCGCGACGGTCGTGCGAAGCTTCTCGGGCAACCAGGGTCTTTGAAGTACCTTTCCGGTGGCCGTCGACACATTTTGGGCCTTTTCGTTAGCACAAGTCGCGCGCTAAGAGGTAGAATGGCACTCATGGCTTGAGGCGTACTCGAGCACAGGTGGGGCCGCTCGGGACGACCCGTCTTTGCGGATGAAGGAGGAACACACCATGTATCGCGCAGCTCGTTTGGGCGGATGGGGGGTTGCAGCGCTGATGCTCGGAAGTCTGCCGTCCGTCGCGCACGGCGTTTGTGAGCCGGCGTGGCTGCCGGGACAAGGCGTGCCGGGCACCAATGGCACCGTCTACGCCACGACGACGTGGGACCCCGATGGTCCGGGCGGGCCCGAGCCGGATTTGCTGGTCCTCGGGGGCAGCTTCACCACCGCCGGCGGTGTGACGTGCAACTACATCGCCGCCTGGGACGGCAGCACCTGGCAGCCGCTCGGGTCGGGGATGAATAACTATGTGCGTGCCCTGACGGTCTACAACGGCGCGCTGATCGCGGGGGGTGACTTTACGACCGCCGGCGGTGTTTCGGCCAACTACGTCGCTCGCTGGAACGGCAGCACCTGGCAGGCGCTCGGGTCGGGGATGAGCGGGGGCATCTACGGGCCCAAAGTGTATGCCCTGACGGTGTACAGCGGCGAGCTGATCGCAGGTGGTCACTTTACGACCGCGGGTGGTGTCTCGGCCAACTACATCGCCCGCTGGAATGGCAGCGCCTGGCAGCCGCTCGGCTCGGGGATGAGTGGCTACCCATACGTGTATAGCCTGACGGTCTACAACGGCGAGCTGATCGCGGGGGGTTCGTTCTCGACCGCCGGTGGTGTCTCGGCCAACTACGTCGCTCGCTGGAACGGCAGCACCTGGCAGGCGCTCGGGTCCGGGATGAGCAGCACGGTTTATGGCCTGACCGTCTACAATGGCGAACTGATCGCGGGGGGTTCGTTCTCGACCGCCGGTGGTGTCTCAGCCAACTCCGTCGCCCGCTGGGACGGCAGCACCTGGCAGGCGCTCGGGTCGGGGATGTCGTACGGCGCGGTTTATGCCCTGACGGTCTACAACGGCGACCTGATCGCTGGGGGTGAGTTTACGACCGCCGGCGGTGTGTCGGCCAGCCGCGTTGCCCGTTGGAACCGCAGCACCTGGCAGCCGCTCGGCTCGGGGATGAGCAGCACGGTACGTGCCCTGACGGTCTACAGCGGCGCGCTGATCGCAGGGGGTGACTTTACAACCGCCGGCAGCGTCACAGCCAACTATATCGCCCGCTGGGACGAGAGCACGTGGCAGCCGCTAGGATCGGGGATGAGCGGCACGGTGCTGGCTTTGACGGTCTACAACGGCGAACTGATCGCGGGGGGTGACTTTACGACCGCCGGCGGTGTCTCAGCCAGCCGCATCGCCCGCTGGGACGGCAGCGCTTGGCAGGCGCTCGGGTCAGGGATGGGTGGTAGCTACCCACGCGTGTATGCCCTGACGGTCTACAACGGCGCGCTGATTGCGGGGGGCTCGTTCACAACCGCCGGCGGTGTCTCGGCCAGCCGTGTTGCCCGTTGGAACGGCAGCGTCTGGCAGGCGCTCGGCTCGGGGGTGGGCGGATCCTCTCCCTACGTATATGCCCTCACGGTCTACAACGGCGAACTGATCGCGGGGGGTGACTTTACAACAGCCGGCGGCGTCTCGGCCAACTACGTCGCTCGCTGGAACGGCAGTACCTGGCAGCCGCTCGGGTCCGGGGTGAACAACTGGGTCGATGCCCTGACGGTCTACAACGGGGAGCTGGTTGCAGGGGGCGCCTTCACGAGTGCCGGTGGCGGTTCGGCCAACTCCATCGCCCGCTGGAACGGCGCCATCTGGCAACCCCTCGGATCGGGGATGGACTATGACTTGTACGCCCTGGCGGTGTACGACGGCGTGCTGATCGCCGGCGGCTATTTCACGACCGCCGGCGGCGTTACCGCCGACTATATTGCCCGCTGGGATGGAAGCTCCTGGCAGCCGCTCGGCTCGGGGATGAACGATCGTGTGTGGGCCCTGAGGGTCTACAACGGCGAGCTGGTCGCAGGGGGCCATTTCACGACCGCCGGCGGCGTCTCGGGTAACTCCATCGCCCGCTGGAACGGGAGCACCTGGCAACCGCTCGGGGCCGGGATGGACGATTTTGGGTACGTCTATGCGCTGGCGGTCTACCACGATGAGCTCATCGCCGGGGGCGACATTACGACCGCCGGCGGCCACGCTTCCGGCTACTGGGCGCGCTGGGACGGCTGCGTGGAGGACTGCAACTCCAACGGCATCCCCGATCCCGACGAATTGGCCTCTTGTGTCGGCGAACCCTGGTGCGGCGACTGCAACAGCAACGGGATACCGGACTCCTGCGACGTCGCGGCCGGAAGCAGTGAAGACGCCCAGGCAAACGGCATCCCCGACGAGTGCGAAGCTGACTGCAATGCGAACGGCACGATCGACGCCTGCGACTTGACCCTGTGCCACGATTGTTGTGCGTCCGGGCATGGCAGCGGTTGTAGCGATTCCGCCATCGAGGAGTGCGTTTGCGCCGTCGATCGGTTCTGCTGCCTGACGTACTGGGACCAGGCCTGCGTGGATGAAGTGGTCACCCTGGGCTGTGCCACCTGTTTACCTTCAAGCACGGATTGCGATTCCAACGGCGTGCCGGACGAATGCGAGCCGGACTGCAACACGAACGGCATCACGGACGCCTGTGACGTACTATACGGCACGAGCGAGGACTGCAACGGCAATGCCGCCCCCGACGAGTGCGAGCCGGACTGCAACACCAACGGGGTACCCGACGAGTGCGACATCGCCGCGGGTACCAGTCGCGACTGCAACTCGAACGGCACGCCGGACGAGTGCGGCGAGCTGGACTGCAACACCAACGGCGTCCCTGACGAGTGCGACGTCGCGGCGGGGACCAGCATAGACAGTGACGCTAATAAGGTGCCCGACGAGTGCGAGCCGGACTGCAACACTAACGGCGTGGTCGACGCTTGCGACGTGACCCTGTGCCATGATTGTTGTGAGTCCGGGCATGGCAGCGGCTGTAGCGACTTCACCATCGAGGAGTGCGTTTGTGCCGTCGATCGGTTCTGCTGCCTGACGCTCTGGGACCAAACCTGCGTGGATGAAGTGGTCACCCTGGGCTGTGCGACATGTTTGCCTTCAAGCACGGATTGCAATTCCAACGCCGTGCCGGACGAATGCGAGCCGGACTGCAACAGCAATGCGGTGCCCGACGAATGCGATCTCGCCGGCGGTACCAGCGCAGATTGCCAGTCCAACGGCATCCCGGACGAGTGCGACATCGGCGGCGGGACGTCGCAAGACGCCGACTCAAACGGCATTCCTGATGAGTGCGAACCGGTTCCGCCGGCCCTCTTGGTGTTCGCGATGCCGGCCGATCAGGGCACGCTGTGGCGGACAGGCAATAACACCATCCGGCTGCTGTTCGGGGCGGACATTACGGCGCCGGAACCCGGGGAGATTGAGATTCGACAGTTGCTCGACAACGGGGCCTTCGGGCCGGACCTGTCAACGAACGGGTTCACCTTTACGGTCGAGTACGTCGGCTTCGGCGAAACCGACGTGTACCCGCGCATCCTGAGGATTCGGGAGAACGGGACGCAGGTGACGCACCGGACGTGGTACGCGATACGAAACGCCGAAACAGAAAAGTCGAAAAGTCAAAAAGTCAAGAAGTCGAAAGACGGAGTGGCCCGTGGTGGGGTGGCCCACCTCTTTAGAGGTGGGGAACGCGATTGGTCTTCGGAAATCGCTCCCCCAGGTCTGAAGACCTGGGCCACCCGTCCCGGAGGGTCCGCGCTCGCGGACCATTCCGTGGATCTGCGCGCGGGCGCGCACCCTACCCGCACCTGGTCCGGCGTGGGACCATTTGAGGTGCAGTACGTGGTGCTGATGGGCGACGTGGACGACGACGGGTTCGTGAAGAACGCCGACGCCAGCGCGATCTATCCGCGGGTGTCCTTCCTGCCCAAGCCGGACGACTACCGGTGGGATGTGGACGGGGACGGCTTCTGTAAGAACGCCGACGCCAGCGCGGTGTATCCGCGCGTATCCTTTTTGCCAAAGCCCACGAAACCCAGCGGACACTGACAGAAACGTCGAAACGTCGAAACTCGAAACTCGAAACTCCAAACGCGGGACGTTCGGGGCTGAAAGCGGATTGCGGATTGGCCGTGCCGGGCGGGTCTCGCCTGCCGGAGAAGAGCTGAACACGACGGGGAATCGAATACTCTCACATGGCGGCGCCCTTGACACTTATGTGTCAAGGACGCCGCCATGCCACCCGCGGCGCACCACGCCGAGAAAACGGTCCGCGAGCGCGGACCCTACTATAGGTGCGCGAGCGCCCACCCTACCTCACCTCGAATATCATCGACACCGTGGTGATTTCGGCGGGCTGGGTGCTGGTCTCCTCGACCCGAGGTCCGATCTCGATCCGCAGGGTCAACTTGTCGTCTTTCTGGGGATCATAGGCGAAAACAACATAACCCAGCGCGACGGACTGGGGTGCCAGCGTCTGCGATTCGAGCAATTGAGCCAGGAAGCGGGCGGTCTTGCGCTGCTCATAGTAAGGGTCGTAATCATACGCCCCCCCAACCGGCCAACCCAGACCCCCGTGCCAGGCGTAGAACCGGTGCTCGGGATAGTAATCGTAATAATAGCGCGAGTACCGGACGGTGCGCCGATAGCTCGCCAAGGCGGCCCGGGGCGGTTCGTCCGCGGAGGAGATGGAGAACGCGCGGTACAGCTTCTCTGGTGGGATGACCCCACGCAGGCGTCCGAAACCGTCCTCCAGCGTCACGCCCTCGAGATCAAACCGCACCGCGTATTCGCTGAGGTTGGCGATCTGCAACAGAAACGCGATCGGGCCGTCGCTGCCGGCCCAGGGGACCGGAGTCCAAGTCGCGGTGACCTCGAATCGCGGCGTGTTCACCGTCGCGGTGCGGTGCTTGTGGGAGACAAGTTGGTCGGTGGTCTCGACGGCGCGAATACTTCGGCCGCAACCACCCACAGCAAGCATAATGCCGCACGTGAGACCGGGCAGAGCCGCGAGCCATGTCCGACCCCTGAATCGCATCACACGTATTCTATGTCCCGGCCTCGGGATATGGCAAAGTCTCACGCGTAAAGAGACTGGAGGTGAGGCGCTTGGCAGGTGGGCGGCCTGCCTGATAGAGTGGCCTGTTGTGCTCGGTGAGACATGACCAAAGGAGCTTGAACCATGTCGCCATCCTCCCCCAGAATGAAAAAAACAGCGGTGCTGCCCAAGAGTCCGCACCTCCCCGCTCCGTACGATGGGCCTTCGCGTGACGAAGTCCTCGCCTTGCGGCGCGAGTATCTGACGCCCGCGCTGCTGACTTACTACAAGCAGCCGCTCAACATCGTCGAAGGCCACATGCAGTACCTCTGGGACGACACCGGCAAGCAGTACCTCGACGGCATTGCCGGCATCGTCACCGTCTCCGTCGGCCACTGTCACCCCAAGATCGTCGAGCGGGTCCGCGAACAAGTGGGCAAGCTCTGCCACGCGACGACCATCTACCTACACCCGACCATCGGGCTGTTCGGTAAGCGCCTGGCGGAGCACTTTCCCGCCGGCAGCGGCCTGGATTGCACCTACTTCACCAACTCCGGCTCGGAGGCCAACGACGTGGCCGTGCTGATGGCTCGCCTGCACACCGGGAGTTTCGAGGTTATCTCGCTGCGCAACGGCTATCACGGCGGCTCGCAGGCGTGCATGGGGCTGACCGCGCACAGCACGTGGAAGTATCCCGTGCCGCACTCGTTCGGCGTCAAGCACGGCACGCCGGGCTACTGCTACCGCTGTCCGCTGGGGCTGACCTATCCGGCGTGCGACATGAAGTGCGCCAAAGGCTTCGAGGAGCTGATCCGCTACGAGACGCCCGGCAAGGTGGCGTGTTTCATCGGCGAGCCCATCCAGGGCGTCGGCGGGGTGGTCGATCCGCCGCCGGAGTATTTCAAGATCGTGTACGAGATCGTGCGTAAGTACGGCGGGCTGTGCATTGCCGACGAAGTCCAGACCGGCTTCGGGCGGACCGGGCATCACTTCTGGGGCTTCGAGAACTGGGGCGTGACGCCGGACATCGTGACGATGGCCAAGGGCATTGGCAACGGCGCCCCGCTGGCCGCCTGCACTACGCGGAAGGACATCGCCCAACCGCTGGCCCAGCGGATTCATTTCAACACGTTCGGCGGCAATCCGGTGTCCATGATCCAGGGGCTGACCACGCTGGAAATCATCGACGCCGAGGGCATCCAAGCCAACGCGCTGAAGATCGGCACGCAGATCAAGAACGGGCTGCTGGAGTTACAGGACAAGCACCGGCTCATCGGCGACGTGCGCGGGAAGGGCCTGATGCTCGGGGCTGAGCTAGTCAAGGACCGGGCGACCAAGGAGCCCGCCACCGCCGAGACCGCGGAGGTCTTCGAGCGCGCCAAGGACAAGGGCCTGCTGATCGGCAAAGGCGGCCTGTACGGCAACGTGCTCCGCATCAAGCCGCCGATGTGCCTGACCAGCGCCGACGCGGAGTTCCTGCTCGCGTGCCTTGACGAAGTGTTGACGGAGATGAAGGCATAATGGTATAGTTTAGACGTATTCTCTTCCTTCCGCCTATGCCAACGAAGGAGCACCCGATGAGATTCCGAGTCATCGGCCTAGAACGCGGGACGGGTGACCCTGTGGATATCACCTTTGATGCTCCGACACCGTCCGCGGCAGAGGAGAAGGCAAATCGAATGGGCGTGATGGTCGAGCGAATTGATTTGACGGAAACGGCCCTGGCTCCGTTGCCGCCACCGCCCACTCAAGCTGCCCCCACGGCGCCGTCGGGTCGCCCTCTTGTGGTGCGGCCCGTCCCCACTGTCCAGACGATTGAAAAGACCGGCAAGATATGGAAGGCGATCCAGCTGCTATCCGCTTGCGCGATGATCATCGGTATCCCAATGGTGTGCTCATCAGTCAGCAGCGGTCCTAGTGCATCGCCCCCCTCTCCGGTGGGGATATTGCTGGCCTTGCTGGGTTTTCTCGGTGTCATCGTCGGACGTGTCGGCGCGTGGTGGTATCACGGATAGCCTACGGTGGAACATGTGGTCAGGAATCTTCTTCGGTCGCGGTGGCACAGGCGACGCACTTCCGTTCCCTCGCGAGAAAGATTCGTGCCCCCTGTTTGCCGACCCAAGGAAGCAATTGGGCGCTTCCGTGCCGTAGGCACGGCGCGATAATAGCCCAGCGATTCATCGCTGGGTCATTCGGTTAGGATAACGAACTTCGTCCCGTAGGGACGACTGAGCCATTCGATCCTTGGAACCGTTTGAGGTTGATCCATCCGTCCCTACGGGACTCGGGAGGTCCGGCGGCCGATCCTATTCCCAGCGTTGAAACGCTGGGCTATTCTCGAATGTCCCTACGGGACAGGTTTGCAGTCTTTCGGAAATCGTAGCGGACATCGGAGCAAGGGCGCCTCCAGATGGGTTTCTTTGATTACGAGCCAATGAGCGCCGAGGATTACGCCGCCCTCCCGGCCCTGGTGCCCAAGGGCGCCGACCGCGAGGAGGTGCTGAACCGCGTGGTGGAGGGTTGGTGTACGTCCACGCGGGACGTCTCCAGCGCCGTAGCGGCCGGCGTCTCGCCGGCCGAGGAAGAAGACGGCCTGCGGGGAGGCAGGCCGCTACGCACGTACTCCACTGGCGCCGAAGACGTCGATGAGCACTTTAATCGCGGGGGATTCCTGCTGGAGGGCGTGGACTTCCGCGACGACAACACCGGCCAGCTCATCGACTTAGGTGATCTGCTGCGGCGGGTCGAGAGACGCCTGCGGGCCGAAGGAGCGCCCGAGGAGTTCAAGCCGCGCCCCGACCTGTCCATTCTGCTGCGCCGCTGCCGCGTGCCTCGCTGCAAAGCCGATGAACTGAATATCCGTCCGCGATTCATCGCCTCCCGAGTCCAGTTCGGCGACCAGGCGTGCTTCTTCTGGGCCACGTTCGGCCGCCAGGCGATCTTCTTTCGGGCCACGTTCGGCGACCAGGCGTGCTTCGCTGGGGCCAAGTTCGGCGCCGAGGCGAGCTTCTTCGGGGCCGCGTTCGGCGACCAGGCGGCCTTCACAGGGGCCGCGTTCGGCGCCGAGGCGAACTTCATAGGGGCCAGGTTCGGCGCCGAGGCGAACTTCTTTCGGGCCACGTTGGGCGACCAGGCGAGCTTCTATGGGGCCACGTTCGGCGGCAAGGCGAGCTTCGAGGGTGCAAGCTTGCGTGGGGCGAGTCTCGCGGGCACGGGTCTGAATCGGGCACGCCTGTGCGGAACAGATCTGCGGGAAGCGAATCTGGAGGGTGTACGAGGTCTCGTACTCGACTGTACGTATGTTCGAGACGCGGTATTCGCGCCCCGGGCGGACGATCCCTGGTCGCGGCTGCGCCGGGCCTACACCGGACCGAAACTCCTCTTCAACCTCTTCCTGCTCACCGCGTTCTTTCTGCCCTACGTAGTTAAGACCGCCGGGTGGGTAACGGCCTACCGCGCGCAAAAGGGCGTCGCGGCCGGGCTCCAGAAGCTCGAGACCGACATCGGCCGGCTGGAGCCTGAGCATCCAGCGACGGCCCAAGTCCTCCGCAACGCGGTCGAAGGGATCAAGCAAGAGCTTCCCGGCCCGGAGAATCCCCGGGCCCGGGAGTCGCGGGTCTGGCGGCTGGTCCTTGGCGTGGACAAGGGGAACTGGTACTGGGTGACCGCTTTGGCGCTGATTGCGTACAACCTGCTGCGGGCGGGGTTGACGTTCTTCGTCGCTCCCATGCGTGACGCCGAAGAGCGCTCCGGACTCTCGCCCCGGTACACGCGGCAGAAATGGACGGACGCCCCAAAGACCCTATCCCACAGCCCCCTCACCCTACCCTCTCCCCCTGAGGGGGAGAGGGGCTGGGGTTTGGCCATTTCGTAGTCATCCCGGAGTGAATTGCGTGTGACCAGGTGCCCGCGGTCGGGGATGCGGCGGACGGGCCGCGGCCTTGACGGTTCGGGCCGCAGGTGATATCTATGTATATAACTAGATATCACCA
>JAZDKM010000224.1:0-31135 GCA_043803085.1 Planctomycetota bacterium | reverse complement strand
CACCAACGAAGAACTCCTGATCGCCCGCGACCCGGCCCGGTTTATTTCGTAGTGCGACTAACAAAACCCCCCCCCCCCTCCTGGGGGAGCGGGCAGGGTGCGGGGGAGTGCTCGGGGAACTTGACCCTCCCCGTACCCCCTCCCTTGCAGGGAGGGGGGTCTTGTTAGGCGAGCTTAGTGCTTCGCTGTCACGCCGTCGGATTCCTGGAGTGGTGTCTCAGTGAACCGGCCTCTTATCCGAACCGCGACCGTGAGGGAGCGACATCCGAACCGCGACCGTGAGGGAGCGACATCCGAACCGCGACCGTGAGGGGGCGGCGTGACCGAGCGGCGTGCTGGGCCGCTCCCTGACGGTCGCGGTTCGGCGAAGAATTTGTTCCATCAATAGTGAGGCACTACATTAGCGGCCCGGCGGCCTGCGTTCGCGCAGACCGCATGCTTTGTGGTCAAAGAAGCCGCGGCGCGGCTGGAACCTTCCGGCCAGGCCGGGTATACTATGTCGCTGATGCCCCAATCCGACGCGAGACAATTTGCCGTGGAAACAGCGCGCCTCGCCGCCGAGCTTCAGGCGGAGGACGTGGTCGTGTTGGACGTTCGCGGGATCAGCCCGGTGACGGATTACTTCGTGATCGGCTCGGGGAGCTCGGAGCGTCAGATGCGGGCCGTCTTCGAGGCGATCCGGGATTACGGCGCACGGGTCAACCAGCGGCCGTACGGGGTGGCCGGTTGCGACGCCGCCACCTGGATGCTCCTGGACTACGTAGACGTGGTGATCCATCTTTTCATCCCCAAGTACCGGGAGTACTACGACCTGGAATTGCTCTGGGGGGACGCGCCGCACGTCGAATGGGGGGAAAAAGCCGCCGCCTCCTCGCCTTGTTGAAACCACGGGGCCTGTACTTATTAAGTGGGAGAATCTCCGGCAAGGCATCGACCAGGCACGAGCATTGGGTAGGTGTATCATTAAAGTCGCGTAATCAGGGGCCAGAAGGGAGTCCAGGGTCCAGCGCGTTCCGGGTCCAAAGTCCCAAGTTCCGAGGCGGGAGGCCCGGGGGCGAAAATGGGTTCGTTTGGAAATTTGGGGAGAGGCAACAAGGGGACGAGGCAACGAGGCAGCAAGGCAATAGGGGGCAAAAGGCAAGAGGCAAGAGGCCAGCGCGGTCGGGGGAGTGTTCACCGCGGAGGCCCAGCTCGCGCCGCCCCAGTTCCCGGCAGGCCCGGATAGCCACCACAAGGCACAAGAAGCGCAAGAACCAACCTGTCTCGATGCGGCTGTCTGCTGGCCCAGATTCTTTCATTTTTCTGCGCTGTTTCACGTGAAACAAGTTTGGCGGCGGCGGGTGCGTGACGGGCGTTGGGACGGACCGGCCCCGGCGCCCCCGGAAACGGGCATCGGCCGGTGAAGTGCCCCGCTTCGGGCCCCGCAGCGCGCGCGGAATCTCTGACCTTAGTACTTGGCGCGTGATCGAGGATTGGAGGCGTCGGCCCGATCAGCGCGTTGACGGGCGAGGGCCAAAGGCTTCGGGCGGAGCCGCGTGCGAGCGCGATCGAGCAGCCACCCCGCGCGCTGGCGATCGGTCTGGAGGGCAAAAGGAACCGGTTCACGGTCGGGGGCGTGCAGCGCTCGGGGTGCGCCTGCCGGCACTCCGCGGTGGTCTGGATGCGTGCGACGCGAGGCGGACGATCCGCTCGTCCGCGGGTGCGTCGGCCTGTGGGGAAAAAGTCACAAGCTAGGCCCGTGCACAAGGCCGGTTGGCTCCGTGCGCACGCGCGGTCCCGACACCTGCGCCCCGGCCCACTGGCGTTCCCGGCAATCTCGGAGTATCCTCCTGCCGCGCGGGGGATCGGCCAATGACGGTCAGCAGCGTATCGCGAGCGCTTGAGTACGACACCTCACCTAACTTCCTTAGAGGCGACAGGTTACGCTACGCACCGGAGAGCGGGCACACGTTCCGGAAGGCGCAGAGCCAGTGCGGTCTGGAGGGAGTCTATGTTCTGCGTGAATCCTCAGAGGGAAAGGCCACGAATGTTCCGGTCGTCTACGTGTGTCGCGCAAACACCGAAGAGGACGCACGCGCGATCCATCGGAAAGTTTGGAACCAGAACATTGTTCCCTTCCTCATCGTGTACACAGACACAAACGTGCGCCTATACACCGGGTTCGATTACGCGAGGCCGACTTCTGGTCCTACCGAGACCGGCCTGCTGAAGGAAGGATCGCTCCACGACGTTGCCCAACTCCTCGCTGCTTTCAACGCCCGCGCCATCGATGATGGATCGCTGTGGCAGCAGTGGGGTACCGCGGTCAGGCCGGAGCATCGCGTCGACTGGCGCCTGCTTGACAACCTTCAGGAGCTCGGCGGCTGGCTGCGGGAGAACGGATTGGCCGACCGATCCGTCGCGCACGCCCTCATCGGCAAGTACGTGTACCTTCAGTACCTGCGTGCCCGCGGGATCTTGTCGAACAAGAAGCTAACGGAATGGGGCATTAACGAGCGAGACATCTTCGGGCGCTCGGCGACGCTCAGGGCTTTTCGGGAGGTCGTGGACCGTCTCGAGGAGTGGTTGAACGGGGCGGTCTTTCCGATTTCGCTTTCGGAGCTGAAAGAGATCCGATCGGAGCACCTCAAGCGCGTAGCCGGTGCCTTTGCCGGCGACACCCTGGATGGGCAGCTTCACCTGGATTTCGAGGCGTATGATTTCGCGCAGATCCCGATCGAGACGATCTCGGTGATTTATGAGCAGTTCCTTCACGTCTCAGAAGACGGGGGCCGAACGTCGGCCGGGCGCGAGCGAGGGGCTTACTACACACCGATGCCGGTGGTCAGCTACATTCTGAACGAGTTGAGTCGCCGCCGGTCGCTCCGGCCCGGCATGCGCGTGCTGGACGCAACCTGCGGCTCGGGCGCTTTCCTCGTGCAATGCTACCGTCACCTGGTCGAGCAGTGCTTTCGCCTCAACCGCGGAGCGCTGTTGAGGCCTGTCGAACTCCGCGAGTTGCTCGTGAAACACATCTTCGGGATGGACATTGATCCTGATGCATGCCGCGTGGCCGAATTGAGCCTCATTCTCACATTGTTGGATTATGTCGATCCGCCGGACCTCTCGAACACCACCTTCAAGCTCCCCAAGTTAAGTGACCAGAACATCTCCTGCGCGGACGCCTTCGCCGATGCCGTCGACGATGCCCCGCTTTTTTCCCGTCTCCGGCAGCGGTGTTATGACTGGGTGGTCGGCAATCCGCCGTGGAAGGAACTGAGAGGACACTCTGTCGCCCCCCAGGACGAGCATGCCTGGGCGTGGATGAATCAACATCGGGACCGCCACCCAACCGGCGGTAACCAGATCGCCGAGGCCTTTGCCTGGCGTGCTCGTGACTTCGTCGATTCGAAGGGGGTAATCGGCTTGCTTCTGCCGGCCATGACGCTGTTCAAGGACGAAAGCAGGCCCTTTCGCGAGCGGTTTTTCCGCACCAACGCGGTGTGGCACGTCGCGAACTTCGCGAATCTCGCCGAGGTGCTGTTCGCCGGCCGTTCACGCGTCCCCGCCGCGGCTTTCTTTTACTCCGTGGTGGAAGAGAATGCGCCCGACTCATTGCTCCCCGAGGAAGTTTCTGTTTACTCGCCGCTGGTAGCGAATCAAGAGGCGACCAGACCGCTCCGACCTCGTGCTCGAAGAGAGTCGTGGAGTCTCGTCGTGAACGCGAGCGAAGTTCGCCGTATTCCGTATCGGGACGTTCTCGCCGGCAACATGTTGCCGTGGAAAACCGCCAGTTGGGGCTCTCGCTGGGATGACCGACTCCTGAGAAAGCTCGCAGAATCTCGGTTTCCCGCCCTCGCCGACTGGGCAGCCGAGAACGCGATCGTGATCTCGGAGGGGCTCCAACTCCGAGGAGAATCAGGAGAGAGGGGGGCCGAACGGGTCGAACATCATCCGGAGCTTGTTGGCCAGTGGCGGTTGAATATGGCTGGCCTGAGAAAGCGACGTCACCTGTTGACGGTACCCCGCGAAGCTGTTGAGCGGATCACGGAGACCGAAGCCTATATTCGACGCCGTGGTGGGGTGGATTTGCCGCTACGGATTTGTGAGCCCCCGCATGTGATCGTCAGCGCAGCTCGACACTTCGCGATGTTCAGCGACGAATTCCTCGTCGTTCCGCCCCGCCAGATCGGGATCGCAGGTTCGCCGGGTACGACCAGAGTCCTCAAGGCACTAGCGCTGTACCTTAACTCCGACTTTGTCCGCTACCACCAATTCCTGATTTCACCGCAATTCGGCGTCAAGCGAGAATGCGCAACGCTGGAGGCACTGCGGCAGTTGCCCGTCCCGATTCCCTGGGACGCTGACGCCGATCTCAGTAGTTGGTGTGACACTTACGATGCTTTGGTTCAGTTCTCCAGGGCAGAGTCGGTGGCACCCGTTCCACCGACGGAACTGGAATCACTGCTTCGTCAAGCCAACACACTCGTTTACGAAAGCCTTGGGTTGGGCGCGCGTGACCGCGCTTTGGTTCACGACTTGGTCCATGTTCGCATGGCCTTGAGCGACGGTAAAGTAGGTCACGAGGCCACGATGCGTCCGACCGAGGGGGAGATTCAGGACTACGCCGAGATGCTGAAGGCGGAGCTCGACGAGTTCATTGGCGCGGAGCGCGACGATCACCACACCGTTCACGTATGGTCCGGAGGCAAGTTTGGCATCGTGCAAGTTGGGATCGCAACGGGCGCAACAACATCCCGCGCCGCGGAAGTCCGGCAACTGAGTGAACCGCTCAATGAGGAGCTACGAGACGTTTTGGAACAGCTTCGGCTTAGGCACTCCCAGTGGGTCTACTTCAATCGAAACCTGACCGTCTACCATAACGGTAGCACGTACATATTCAAGCCGTTGCAGCGGGTACACTGGACCCAGAGTCAGGCACTGATCGACGCGGGTGAGGTTATTGCCGAGACGATAACACCGGCAGGAGCGTGATGGGTGGGGGCGCCCAGCAGTAACGGAAGATCAGGGAGCCCTTTGCAGCGGAGGCAGCGCAGTGCATTCCTCCGTCACTGTCATGAGCTGCTGGGCATGGGATACAAGCGGCTGGATCCTCAAGCGTTTGTGACAGCACAAGAGACTGTGATCACCGGTGAACTAGTCGATGCCATTCGGGCTGTGACCGAGGCCCCCCTCGGTCCGCGGTGGGTTGCGCACTACGAATGCGCGGACGATCCGCCGATAACAACGCCGGGGCGCCAGGGGAAGCGCCGTCGCCGTGTCGATATTGCCTTCGTGCGCACCCAGCATGGCCCTCGTCCCCGTTTTCAGATGGAGGCGAAGCGTCTTCACCACGGATCGTCGCTCGACGACTACCTTGGCCAGGACGGGTTGGGGCGCATCCTCAGCGGTGCCTACGCCGCTCAACATCCCGACGCAGGTATGCTGGGGTATGTGCAGGACGGCAAGGCCGCAGACTGGGCGAACAGGCTCAGGCAGCGCTTGGCAGGTCCAGAGGGCGAATGCTTTGTACGTGAGAACGGCGCGTTTGACGACGTGAAGCTTTGTCCAGGGCTGTCCTACACCTATCACTCAGGCCACGATCGCGCTACACTTCATCGTCCTGTCGAGGTGTACCACACGTTACTTCCGTTTTGCTGAATCATGCGTTCACCCACTGGGCGCATCGTCCTCGCGACGCCGGTGTTGTTGTTCGCGGTACGCGGCTGTTTCCGCGGACCGGCCGGCTCGAATCGCCGGGGGCGGAACGCGGCCAAGGCGCACGCCCCTCGCCTTCCTGTTGCCGACCCGCAGGCCACCGGAGGGCGTGAAAAACGGATTGCACAGGAAACGCGAAATTACCAAACGAACCCATTTGGGTCCGGCCGGAGTGCAGTACGGGGCAGAGCGTAGCCTATGTTTATCAAGGAGTTACAACCCGGGATCCAGGGCGGGGCGCCGCGAGCCCGAACACCAGAACGACCGCCGTCGGGGCTTGATTTTGCCCCAACGGGGCAATGGCCTCCAGCCCAGGGTTGCGCCGAAGGCGCTACCCTGGGTCGGGGCGGCGCAGATACACGCAACCCCAACGGGGTTGCGGCTCATGCTTTTGCCGCGGGCAGCCATGCCGTCCTTGCCATGCCGCGGCGGCAGCCCTAAATTGCGGGCGATGAAGTCCATTGCGTACGAACTTGAGTGGCGCGTGCGCGCGGGGCTGAGCGCCGCGTTCGGAGAAGCCGGAGCGAAGGCCGATGCGGCCATCCGAACCGCGCAGAATCCGGATTTCGGCGATTATCAATCAAACTGCGCGATGGGTCTGGCCAAGCAAGTCAAGGCCAAGCCGCGGGAGGTGGCCCAACGCCTCGTGGCCGCACTCGACGTGGCCGACCTGTGCGAGCCGCCGGAGATCGCCGGGCCGGGGTTCGTCAATTTTCGGCTCAGGCCGACGGCGGTCGCGGCGTGGTTGCAGGCCATGCCGCCCGCGTCGCGCGCGGGCGTGGACCGCCTGGGGATGGAGCCGACGGCCGAGCCGCTCACCGTGGCCATCGACATGTCCAGCCCCAACCTGGCGAAGGAGATGCACGTCGGGCACCTGCGGAGCACCATCCTGGGCGACTGCATGGCGCGCCTGCTCGAGTTCCAAGGCCATCGGGTCCACCGCATTAACCACGTGGGCGACTGGGGCACGCAGTTCGGCATGTTGGTGGCGTACCTGCGCCGGACCCAGCCGGAGGTGCTCGACCGCCTCGCCGACCTCCGCCTGCCGGACATGGAAGCGTTCTACGTCTCGGCCAAGTCGGAGTTCGACCGTGACCCTGCATTCGCCGACGAGGCCCGCCGGACTGTCACCCTGTTGCAGGGCGGCGATCCCGACACGCTGCGGATCTGGCAGGCCTTCTGTGAGGAATCTTTACGGCATTGTCACGAGCTTTATGATCGCCTGGATGTGCGGATCGAAGATTGCGGCGAGAACTTCTACAACCCCATGCTGGCGGGCGTAGTCGATGAACTCCAGGCGCGGGGGCTGGCCACCGTCAGCGAAGGGGCGGTCTGTGTCTTTCTCGACGGCTTCGTCAACCGCGAAGGCGAGCCGCTGCCGATGATCGTCCGCAAATCGGACGGCGGATACAACTACGCCACCACCGATCTGGCGGCACTGAAATACCGGGTCGAGCAACTGGGGGCAAGGCGGGTCATCTACGTGGTCGGCGCGACCCAGAAACAGCACTTGGAGATGGTGTTCGCCGCAGGGTGCAAGGCCGGCTGGGTGCCGAAGGACGTGATCACCGAACACATTGCCTTCGGCAGCGTGCTGGGCCCCGACGGGCGGCCGTTCAAGACGCGCGAAGGCGGGACCGTCAAGCTCAAGAGCTTGCTGGAGGAAGCCGTGGCGCGGGCGCTCCAAGTGATCGAGGCGAACGAAGACGACGAAACCAAAGCCCGCGGCCTGACCGAGGCCGCCAAAGCGGAAATCGCCGAGACCGTGGGCATGGCGGCGGTGAAGTACTTTGATCTTTCGCACAACCTGGCGAGCGACTACAAGTTCAACTTCGACCAGATGCTGGCGCTGGAGGGCAACACCGCCCCGTACATGCTGTACGCCTACGCACGGATCCGCAGCATCGGCCGCAAAGCGGGCCTCGACTACGCCGAGCTCCCGGCGGACACGCCGATCGTGCTGGAGCACGACAGCGAGATCAAGCTGGGCAAGGTGCTGGCGCGGTTTCCCGACGTGGTAGCCACGGTGGCGGGTGAATTGCGGCCCAACGTGTTGACCGACTACCTCTACGAGGTAAGCAAGGCGTTTTCGCTCTTCTATGATCGGGTGCGCGGCGTGCGCGTGATCGACGCGCCGCAGGCCTCGCGCCGGCCCCGCCTGCGGCTCTGCGACCTGACCGCACGCACGCTCAAGCTCGGTCTGGGGCTCCTGGGGATCAAGACGCTGGAACAGATGTAGTGCGGTTGGTCAGAATTGGTGCGTCTTTTGTGATCCGAACCGCGCCCGTCAGGAAGCGGCCCTGCTGAGTTGAACACGGTTCGCTCCCTCACGGTCGCGGTTCGGATAAGATGCGATCAGCGTGACCAACCACAGTGGCCGGGTTTATGAGTGCGCTAGGGTTCCTCATCATGGCAAGCGTGGCGGTCTTGCCGGGCGGCTGGTTCGCCGGGCCGGGCGGTGATGACTGGCGGACCACGGACCCGGTGGTGGGCGCGACCAACCGCGGCGTGGCGCTCATGGAACGTTATGAGTACGCCGAGGCGGTCAAGTCCTTTGAAGAGGCGGTCAAGCTCGCCCCGGACTCCCCCGAGCTTCGCGTCAATCTTGCCATCGCCGTGTACAACCGTTCCGCAAAGGGCGATCTGGAACAGGCCGAGAAGCTGCTCGATGAAGTGGTTCGTGCGCAACCGGACAACGCCCGCGCCTGGTACGTGCGGGGGATCACGCACCAGTACAGCGGACGGGACGAGCAAGCCGTCGCCTGTTTCGAGACCGTCCTGAGGCTGGCACCGGGCGACGCCTGGGCTTGGTATCTGCTGGCCCGGAGCAAGGCGCACCTGGGGCGGCCCTACCGGGCAGACCTGGAGCGGGCCGTTCGGGAGAACCCCGCGTTGGCCAGCGCGTATTACGATCTGATGCGCCTCGCCGTGCAGGAAGGGGACCAGGACAAGACCCGAGTGTATCAGGAGGAATTTGAAAGGCTCCGGCAAAGCCCTCTGGCCGACATGGTGGTCATGCCTCATTACCGCCAGGTGGGACCCCTGGCGGTGGTCCAGCCCAGCAGCGATCGGCCGCAACGGAACGTAGCGGGCGGAGAGCTGACGGCCGGGCCGGTACGGACGCTGCTCGAGGGGTTCGGCGTGAAGGCCGCTCCGCCGGCGGAGCCCGCCTACGACACCGGCTTGGCCCTGGCGGACGTGAACGAGGATGGGCATCTTGACATGGCAGTCGTGGTGCCGGTTGACGAAGGCCGGCGGCGCGTGGCGCTCCTGCTCGGCCGGCCCGACGGGCGTTTCACCGAGGCCACGGAGGGCGCGGGGCTGGCGGGGGTGCGGGGTGCTTTGTCGTGTGCTTTTGGCGACTTCGACAACGATAACCACGTGGACTTGTTCGTGAGTTGTGCGGGGCCGAACTATCTGTTCCGCGGCCGGGGAGACGGCACGTTCGAGGACGTGACGGAGAAAACCAGGACTGCCGGCCCCAATGGCGTCAGCGTGTCCGCCGTCTTCCTCGACGCCGATCACGACGGGGACCTGGATATCTACGTGTGCAATGCGTCCGCGGCCGACGGGGTATCGCCGGCAGCAAACCAGCTTCTGAACAATAACGCGGACGGCACGTTCACCGACATTGCGGCGGCGGCCGGCGTGGCCTGCCCCACCGAGCGCAGCGTGATGCTTGCCCCGGCCGACCTCGACGGCGACCGCGACACCGACCTCATCGTGTTCAACGAGTCCGCTCCGGCGCGGGTCTTCTTCAACGACCGTCTGGGCAAATACCACGAAGAGCGGGTGACCGGCTGGAAAGCCGGTCCCACGGGATCCATGACCGACGAGCCGGTTCACGGCGACCACGGCGGCCTGGTGCAGGATTTCAACGGCGACGGTCGGCCTGATCTACTGGTCTTGCCCGGGCCGAGAACGACCGGCCGCCTGTACCTATCTGACGGGGGGGGGACGCTCAAACCGAGCCCGCAATTCGACGGAGGTATGGAGGCCATCGGCACGTGGGGCCGCATCCACGCCACGCGCGTGGCCGACATGGACCTCGACGGCGACCTCGACATCGTGATCTTCGGGCGGGCGGGGCATGTGTTGCTCAATAACGGTGTGGGGCAGTTCGTGGCGAAGACCGGGGTATGGCCTCTGCCTCCGGAGGGTACCGTCATAGCAACGGAACTAGCCGATTGGACTGCCGACGGTTTGCCCGACCTCCTGCTCGTCTCTTCCTCGGGCAACGGGCGCGTGGAACTGGTCCCCACCCAACTGTCGCCGCCGGCAAACTGGCTGGCCGTCACTCCCACCGGCCACCGGGGAGAAGACCGGCGTACGCGCAGTCCGGCCAGCGGGTTCGGGACCCGGGTGGAAGTGCGCTGCGGTTTACACAGTCAGGTTCTTTCCTATACGGGACTCGGCGGCGGGTTGAGCCAGTCCCAGCGGCCGTTGGTTTTCGGTCTGCATGGAGCGACGAAGGCGGACTATCTGGCGTTCGTCTGGCCGGACGGCGTGACGCAGTTTGAGAGCGAAGTCGCGGCACGAACGCATCACCGGATCAGTGAATTGGAGCGGCGGGTGTCAAGCTGCCCGGTGCTGTTCGCCTGGAATGGAGAGCGGTTCGGATTCGTGGGCGACTTCGCCGGTGTCGGCGGGCTGGGCTACTTCGTGGCCCCTGGCAAGTACGCTGTGCCCCAAGCCCTTGAACAGGTTAAAATCGAACCGCAACAGTTGGTTGCCCGGGACGGCATGTATGAGTTGCGGATATGCGAACCGATGGAGGAAGTCGCCTATGTGGACCGCCTTGAACTGCTGGCCGTGGACCATCCGCTTGGAGTCAGTGTGTATCCCGACGAGCGTCTGGCTTTCACCGGTCCGCCGCCGACCCACCGGCTGCTCTATGCGGCGAATCCCATCTTTCCCGCCAGGGCGACGGGGCCGAACGGCATAGACTGTGTGGACCGAGTGACCGAAGTGGATCGGGTCTACGCGTATCAACCGAAGCTCGATCGACGGTTCTGTGGTTTTTGTGAGCCGCATACCTTGGTGCTGGATTTCGCAGACAAGTTGGCCGGCATCGGGCCGGAACAAAGGGTCTATCTTTTCATACATGGCTGGATCGAATACCCCTATTCGCAGACCACCTTTGCGGCGGCGCAGGCCGGCGTGATATGGCAGCCGATGAAGATCGAACGGCAAGCTGACGACGATCGATGGGAGACCGTCGTTCCGGACGCCGGTGCGCCGGGCGGCATGGCCCGAACCATAGCCATTGACCTCACCGGGAAGTTGACCGAGCGCGACTGTAGGTTGCGCATCTCGACCAACCTCGAAATCTACTATGACCAGGCTTTCATTGCCGCCGACCGTGGCACCGAGGACGTGGCCATCCGGACTGTGCCGGCGGCCCAAGCGGACCTCAGCCGTCTAGGTTTTCCAAGCGAATACTCGCCGGACAGCCGGCATCCGACCATCTACACGTATGACGTCATTGAGCCAACCTCGTCATTCAAGATGCCGAGAGGCGCGTATACGCGCTACGGCCCGGTGGAGGAGCTGCTGGCCGAGTTCGACGACCGCCATGTAATCCTCGGCAGCGGCGACGAGATCGCGCTGCGCTTTGACGCTCGTGAACTACCGCCGCTCGGCGCCGGAATGGTCCGCAGTTTCATCTTGGTATCGCATGCTTACTGTAAGGACATGGACCTATACACCGCCGAGCCGGACACGGTCGAGCCGCTTCCGTTTGGCGCTATGAGCGCCTATCCGTATCCACCCAGCGAGCGCTATCCTGAGGGAGATGAGTTCCGCGTCTACCAGGAGCGTTTCAATACGCGCCTCAGACCGTAAGAGCCCGTGGCAAAAGGGCACAGGCACCTCGCTTCGCCGCGTTTTCGACGTCACGGAGAGCCCTCACCCTAGCCCTCTCCCGAAGGGAGAGGGGTCGCGGTCTGTGGGCGCGGAACCTACTCCGGATCGCGTTGGGGGCGCTGGCCGCGGGTGGAGAAGCCCTCGGGTTGGGCACCGATCTCGACCTCGATGGTCTTGAGTGCGCCCTCGCGCCAGACGTTGAACGCCAATGCCGTGTCCGGCGGGGTGTCCCCCACGGTCTGGATGATGTCCGCAGCGGAGTTGACCGGCTGTCCGGCACATTCGACAATGATGTCGTTTTCGCGCAGCTCCGACCGGCTCGCCGGCGAGTCCGGCACAATCTGGTCAATCAGCACACCGCCAGGCCCGGTCCAGCCCAGGCGGTGCATGCGGTCTTCGCCGAGCTGTCCCCCGGCCATCTGCACACCCAGGTAGCCGCGCGTGATCTTCTCCCCCCGGGCCAGTTGCGGGACCAGCCGGGCCACCCGGTGGGCCGGAATCGCGAAGCCGATCCCGTCGTAGTTGCCCGAGCGGGTGGCGATGGCCGTGTTGATCCCGACGACCTCCCCGCGCATGTTCACGAGCGGCCCACCGCTGTTGCCCGGATTGATCACCGCGTCGGTCTGCAGGAAACCCTGATACTCGATGTCGTGCAACACGATGTTGGACCGGTTCTTCGCGCTGACGATGCCGCGGCTGACCGTCCCCTCCAGGCCGAAGGGATTGCCCACGGCGAACACTTCATCGCCCACCTCCATCGCCAGACTGTCGCCCCAGGGGAGTTCGTGGAGGCGGTCGGCGTCGATCTTGAGCACCGCCAGATCGGTTTTCGGATCGCTCCCGAGCAGGCGGGCTTCCAGGCGGCGTCCGTCGGCCAGGCGGACACTGATCGAGGTGGCCTGGACGACCACGTGGCTGTTGGTCACGACGTACCCGTTGGCGGCGTCGATGATAAAACCGCTGCCTTCCCCGCGCGGCACGAGGAAACGGGGTTCGTCCTCTTCGGGAGACGGCCGGCCGTTGGTGCCCACCTCGGCCTCGTTGCCGGCCTCGCCCTCGCCCTCGGCTTCGTCTTCCTCGCTCTCGCCTTGGTTCTCCTGGTCGTCCGGAAAGAAGAAGCGGTGCAGTCGCGGGTCCAAGCCCTCGAAGTCGGCCTGGGTCAGCACCCGTTCCGTCGAGATACTGACCACGGCGGGCAGCACGGCGGCCACCATCATGTGGTCGGGCTCGAACCGGGCGGCCATCTCCCCCGGCGAGGGGAGCGACTCGCGCAAGGCCGCGAGGCGCCCCTTCTCCACCGAATAGGCGAGCCGCCCCACGATGTCAGCCTTGATCAGGATCACGACCACGACCAAGGAGGACACCATCATCACGAGGAACTGGCGAACCGCGCTCTGCTGCCGCATGATCGTCTCCCTGGGTTGGGCTCGTTCGCCCGCCCCGCCGCCGGAACGGACCTCACCTCGCCCCTGTCCTATTGTAGGCGTCGGTGGGCGCCGCGGACACCGCCCCTGTGATTTGTGCCGGAGGCGGCGTCTCGCCGGCCGAGGAACAGACGGCCGGCGGGGACGCAGGCCGCTACGACAGTAAAATCACATGCGCCGGGCGCCGGCGGCCCGACCGGCAGCAGCCCGACCGGCAGCAGCCCGACCCCGACGCCGTTGATACAAAATAGTTTCCAGAAATCTCGCTTGACCGACTCCCCATGACGCTATAATGGACTTCCATCATGGTTCTCGCATGCCGGGTTTCTCTGACCAGGAGTTTATGCTGTGGCTAAGAAGCTTGCTTCCCCCAATGGGGTGCGCACGCTTGGACCCGTCTCCGATCTCGAGCGGCACTTGCCTCCCGATTGGTGGCGAAACCTGTTTACCTCTCTGTATCTCAAAACCGACGGGGACGTCGTCGAGAACGAGCAGAACACCGGCCGCGAGGTGGACCTGCTCATGCAGGCGGTCGGGCTGGAGCCGACCGACCGCATCCTCGATCTCTGCTGTGGCCAGGGACGGCACTGCCTGGAACTGACCCGCCGCGGGTTCGCCCACGTGGCCGGGTTGGACCGCTCGCGCTATCTGGTTCGCCTGGCCCGGCGGCGGGCCCGGCGCACGGGCCTGACCGTCGTCTTCCACGAGGGAGACGCCCGCAAGTTCCGCCTGCCCTCGAACTCCTTCGATTGCGTGGCGGTGCTGGGCAACTCCTTTGGCTATTTCGAGCAGGAAGCCGACGACGTCGCCGTGCTGGAGGCGATTAAGCGCGTGTTGCGCTCCGGGGGCGCGGTGGCGCTCGACCTGGTGGACGGCAACTGGATGCGCGAGCATTTCGACGCCCGAACCTGGGAATGGATCGATGAGAACCACTTCGTGTGCCGGGAGCGGTCCTTGACCGCCGACGGGCAGCGGCTCGTCTCGCGCGAGGTGATCGTGCATGCCGAGCTGGGCGTGATCGCAGACCAGTTCTACGCAGAGCGGCTTTACGCGCGCGACCGGATCGTGGCCCTGCTCGGGCAGGTCGGTTTTGAGTCCATCCGGGACCACGGCGTCCTCCTGGCGGAATCGGAGCGTAACCAAGACCTGGGCATGATGGCCCGGCGCATGTTCATCACGGCCCGCGCCCCGCGCAAGCCGGAACCGAGCACCCGGCGCCGGATTTACTTTCCAGAGGTGACGATCGTGTTGGGCGACCCCTCGCTCCCCGACACGGTGAAGAAGGGCGGCCGGTTCAACCCGGAGGACCTGGACACAATCACCAAACTCAAAGAAGCCCTAGGCCAACTCACCGATTACAAGTTCATCTACATGGAGAACCACGCGACGCTGGTATCTACGCTACGGGCCCGACCGCCCGCGTTCGTGTTCAATCTGTGCGACGAGGGATATAACAACGACGCCGTCATGGAGTTGCACGTCCCCGCTCTGCTGGAGATGTTTGGCATCCCCTATAGCGGGGCCGAGCCGGATTGTCTGGCCATCTGCTACAACAAGTCACTGGTGCGGGCCTACGCGCAAGGCTTCGACATCCCGGTCCCGCTCGAAACCTATTGCGACCCCGATGATCAGGCGGCGACCTTGCCGTCCGCCTTGCCGGCGCTGGTCAAGCCCAACTACGGCGACAGCAGCGTGGGTATCACGCAAGGGGCGGTAGTGCACACCCCCGAGGAATTGGTGGCCTACCTCCAGATCATCCGCGAGACCATGCCCGGATGCCCGGTGCTGATCCAGGAATTCCTGACCGGTACCGAATATAGCGTCGCGATCATCGGGAATCCGGGCATCGGCTTTCAGCAGTTGCCGATTCTGGAGGTGGACTACAGCGGCCTGCCGGCGGACCTCCCGCCGATTCTGGGCTACGAGTCCAAGTGGCTCCCGGACTCGCCGTACTGGACGGCCATCCGCTACCGCGAGGCGGCCGCCGACGAGGAGACCAAGCGTAAGCTCTATGACTACTCGGTGCTGCTCTTCGAACGCTTGGGCTGCCGCGACTACGCTCGCTTTGATTTCCGCACCAACAATAACGGAGAGATCAAGTTGCTCGAAGTCAATCCGAACCCGGGCTGGTGTTGGGACGGGAAGCTCAACCTCATGGCGGGCTTCGCGGGTATCCGTTATGCCGAGCTCTTGGCCATGGTCCTCCAGGCCGCCCAGGAGCGGGTCCACGTGCAACAGAAGACCTGGCGCGTGCGGTTGGCATGAACGCAGAGGTGTAAGGGGGGCGCTTCGCTCCACCCCCCCTGCGACTCTGCGCTGCTTTGCCACATCGCCCGGCCCACCTCGGCTGTAAATATTTGTAAAATCATAGGTTATGGTGAGATTCTATCGACACAGCTTATCGTGCGGGCGGTGGTTGGGGTAACGAGAATCGGATGGCATTCTTCATTGGGAGGTGCTTGACTCCGTTGGCTCGAAGTGTTATCATACAATGATAACACTTCGAGCCAACGGAGTGTGGTCAGAAGGCAAAGAACCGTTGGGGGCATAGATCATGGACACTGATTTCGGGGCACTATTGAAGCAACTCAGGCTGCGGGCCGGGTTCGGGCTGCGGAGGTTTGCGGAGATGATCGACATGGCCCCTTCCAACCTGAGTGCGATTGAGCATGGGCGGCGTGGGGCCCCTACCGACCCCGGCAAGCTGCGAGAGATCGCAGACTCGCTCGGCTTAGGGAGCGAAGACTGGAACCGGTTCTTCGATGCGGCGAAACGCCAAGGCGAGTTGCCGCCCGATGTGCGAGACATGGCGGGCCGAAGACTGATCCCCGCGCTACTCCGCACCATTGACAACGAGAATCTGAGCGATGCGGAGATTGAACGGCTGATCGCAGACATCAATCGGCGACGCGGGGGCTAAGAGGATGCAACTCGGGGACATACCGCTTTACTTAGTGAAGGACATTGAACAACGGGCTCGACAGTTTCTGCGAGAACATCTCGGAGATCAAGTCGAGATTCCTATCGATGTCGACTTGCTTCTGGAGACCATTGATGGGGTGGACTTGGACTACTTCCCGTCTCTCCGAGGGAGCTATCGTACAGAGGGAATGGTAGCCCGTGACACGACAAGCGGGCTGTTAGTCATCTATGTGGATGAAGAGTTGGCCGATCGTCACCGACAGCGCTACCGAATGACGGTGGCGGAGGAATTGTCGCACGTCATCTTACACAGATCGGTCATCGAGAAGATCAGCAGCATCGAGGCCTTCAAGGAACTGCAAGGGCACCGCTCGTGGTACAACCTTGAACGGAACGCGAAACGCCTCGCGGCGGCCATCCTAATGCCAGCCGACAAGGTAATAAAGGCAGCCGAAGAACTCTATCCTCGCCTAGTGAAGGTCGCGGGCTTCGATAATCCGGAAGCTGTCAAGAAGCAGCTCGCTATTAACTTAGCCAAGAACTTCGAGGTGTCGACCCAAGCTATGACCTACCGCCTTAACGAGTGGCCCGTCAGAGTCTACGATCGGGCAGACGAGGCCATGAAAAACGAATTGGACTACCTGCCATAGAATGTTCTTCGCCGGCGTAAGGCTGTCGAATCGTGTGGGCAAGTCAAAACAACGTCGGCTGGTCCCCCATGGTGGAGGTCTCCTTAGGCGCGAAGGGGAGGTCGAGGTGTTCGTACGCGGCCCGAGTCGCCTGGCGGCCCTGGCGGGTGCGGATTACGAAGCCGATCTGCAGCAGGTACGGCTCGACGACGTCTTCGAGCGTGTCGCGTTCCTGGCCCATGGTGGCGGCGAGGGCGTCGATGCCCGCCGGCCCGCCGCCGTACACCTTGATCAGCGCGGTCAGGAAAGCCCGGTCCAATTCGTCGAGTCCCAGCCCGTCCACTTGCTGGATGTCCAAGGCGTCGTCGGCCACCGGACGGGTAAGCACGCCGTCGGCCCGCACCTGGGCGTAGTCGCGGACGCGGAGGAGGAGCCGGTTGGCGACGCGCGGCGTCCCACGACTGCGGGCCGCTACGGTGGTCAGGGCGTCATCTTCATACTTCAGCTTCAACAAACCGGCGGAGCGGCGCAGAATGATCACCAGGTCGTCGGCGCCGTAGAAGTCCAGGTGCAGGCGATGGCCGAAGCGGTCGCGCATGGCCCCCGAGAGCAGGCCGGCCCGCGTCGTGGCCCCGATCAAAGTGAAACGCTTGAGCGCGAAATTCATCACCCGCCCACTGAGCCCGCCCTCGATGGTGAAATCGACGCGGAAGTCCTCCAGGGCCGGGTAGAGGAACTCCTCGACGATCTTGGGCAGGCGGTGGATCTCGTCGATGAACAGCAGATCGCCGGTCTCGAAGTTGGTGAGCAGGGCCATCAGTTCACCCTGCTTGGCGATGGCCGGCCCTGAGGTAACGTGCGGCTTCCGCCCGCCCATCTCGTTGGCGATGACGTGGGCCAGGGTGGTCTTGCCCAGCCCCGGCGGACCGTCGAGCAGGACGTGCTCGAGCGGTTCGCCGCGGTTGCGGGCGGCGGCGATGGCGATCTCCAGCTTCTCGATCACGGCGCGCTGCCCGACCATATCGGCCAGGCGCCGCGGGCGCAGGGCGACGTTCAGCCCCTCTTCCTGCGGGCCGGTGGACTCGGACGAAATCAGACGCTCGCGGGCCATGAGGGCAAGGTAACGCAGACCGGCCCGGCTCGCCACCGGTTTGCGCGACCGGAAAGAGGATCCGGAGCGTTTTACGGCGGAGGGGGGCGCTGCGTCGCCGGGAGTTTCCGCGTCATTGGCCGAGACCGGCGTGGAGGGTCCCTGAGCCCTTTTCTAGCATTGACCGCCCGCACGGCGACTCGTAAACTCAAGACGGAGACCGGTGAGGAACGATGCCATGCTCAACGCGCTGCGACTCGACGCCGACCGGGCCATGCTGCTGCTCATCGATGTGCAGACCAAGCTGCTGCCGCATGTCGAAGGGGCGGCGGAGATGCTCTCCGCCGTCGTGCAGTTGATCCGCGGCACACGGGTGTTTGACTTGCCGGCCCTGGCGACCGTGCAATACGTTAAGGGCCTGGGGCCGACGCACCCTGCCATTGAGCGGCTGCTGAAGGAATATCGCGTTGAACCGTTGGAGAAGGCGGCCTTTAGCACCTGCGGCGATGAGGCGGTCCGCGAGCGGCTGCGCCAAATCGACCGCCCACAGGTGATCGTGACCGGCATCGAAGCCCACGTGTGCGTGCAGCAGAGCGTGCTGGATTTGTCGTCGATGGACTATCAGGTATTCGTCTGCGCAGACGCGGTCGGTTCGCGAAAGTCGCTCGACCGGGACACGGCCCTGGCCCGGATGCGCGCGAGCGGCGCCGCCGTCACTACCGTGGAGGCCGTGTTGTTCGAGCTGTGCGAATTCTCCGGGACCGAGCGGTTCAAGCAGTTGCTGGAAGTGGTCAGGGAGCGCGAGAAGGTCATGGTGTAAGCATTCACGGTAGGGCACGTTGTGAACCGACAGGATGACAGGGAGTGGGAGGACGGCGAGGAGGACATCGACAACGAGATCGCCCACGACTCGGAAGCCGACCAACTGCCCTGTCCCTCCTGCGGCCGGATGCTCTATGACGACACGGACCGCTGCCCGCACTGCGGCGATTGGGTGATGCCCCTGGCTGCCGGCGCCGGCGGCCGCGGAACGTGGATCTGGTGGACGGCCTTGATCCTGGCCGTCGTGGTGTTGGTCACTTGGGGCGTGTTCGGCTGAAATGGAAAATGGAGAATTGAAAATGGAAGAAGCAGATGGCGCGCCGTAGGGCAACGTTTGCGTCATTCTTCGTTTTCCATTTCTCATTTTCCATTTTCGATTTCCGCCACGCCTCTGGGTGAGCACTGCTCTTGAATGAGGAGTCAGATCATGGCTTTCCCGCAAAATCGCATGAGACGGCTGCGGCGAACAGAGAACCTGCGCCGCATGGTGCGTGAGACCCGACTGGGCGTCGGTGACCTGATCGCCCCACTATTCGTGGTGAACGGCAAGGGAGTGCGCAACGAGATCGCCTCGATGCCCGGGGTTGCCCAGATGTCTATCGATCTGATCGTCGAGGAATGCCGCCAGTTGGAACAGCTCGGCATTCCGGCGGTCATTCTCTTCGGCATTCCGGAGCACAAGGACGCGGTGGGCAGCGACACCTGGAACGATCAGGGCATCGTGCAGCGGGCAACGCGGGCGATTAAGGAGGTCTGCCGCGAACTGCTGGTCATCACCGACGTGTGCTTTTGCGAGTACACCGACCACGGGCACTGCGGGGTCATTGCCACCCGCTGCGACGGGTCAAAGGAACTCGACAACGACGCGACTCTGGCCAACCTGGCCAGGCAGGTGGTCAGCCATGCCCGGGCCGGGGCGGACATGGTCGCTCCCTCGGGCATGATCGACGGCATGATTGAGACGATCCGTCAGGCGCTGGACGAAGAGGGCTTTGCCGACCTGCCGATCATGTCCTACGCGGCCAAGTACGCCAGCGGATACTACGGCCCGTTCCGCGAAGCGGCGGAATCGACGCCCCAGTGGGGGGACCGCCGGGGCTACCAGATGGACCCGGCCAACGCAGACGAAGCGCTCCGCGAGGCCGCCCTGGATGTGGAGGAGGGGGCGGACATCGTCATGGTCAAACCGGCGGTGAATTATCTTGACATTATCTGGCGCGTGAAGGAGGCGTTCGGCCTGCCGACGGCGGCGTACCACGTGAGCGGGGAGTATTCCATGATCAAGGCCGCCGCACGAAACGGCTGGCTGGACGAGAAGCGCTGCGTGCTGGAGACCACGACGGCCATCAGACGCGCCGGGGCCGACCTGATCCTGACCTACTTCGCCAAGGACCTGGCGGGGTGGCTGCGGTGATGCCCCATGTGGGGTGGGTGAAGCGTAGCGCAACCCACCACGAATACCTGGTGGGTTGCGCTGCGCTTCGCTCCGCATCGCCCACCCTACGCGCCTGCGGTGACGGCCACGTACCGTGGGCACGGCTGAGATGGTAAAGGAGAGGATTTATCGTGAGTCAGAATCCGGCTTCTTCCCGCGTCAGGGCGATTGCGCGGAAGGTCGCCGTGGCGGTCGCCTTTCTGGTGGTCGTAATCCTGCTGCTGGTCTGGCTCGCCGGGGGGTTCCATCGCAAGGTCGGCAGCTTTGAGAGCGTCGCCGGCGCGGCGACGGGGCAGGCGGTCGCGGAGGCGGTGCTCGAGCCGGCGCGGCTCATCCGCGTCCCGGTCACCGAGACGGCGGTCGGGACGGTCCGGGCCGTCCACGAGGTTTCGCTGGCCTCTAAGCTGCTTGCAAAAGTGGTGACCCTCGAGGTTAAGGCCGGCCAGGTGGTCCGCAAAGACCAGGTGCTGGTCAAGCTGGACGACACCGATCTGCGTGCCCGGCGGGAGCAGGCGGAAGCGGCCGTCGCCGCCGCGCGCGCCGCCCGCAATCAGGCCAAGGTGGAATTCGACCGCGTGCAAAGCTTGTATGAGCGGCAGGCCGCCGCCAAGATCGAGTTCGACCGGGCCGACACCGCCCTCAAGTCCGCCGAAGCGGAGCTGCAACGGGCCGAACAGGGCCTCAACGAAGCCGCAGCCATCCTGGACTACGCCACGATCCGCGCGCCGATCGACGGCACGGTGGTGGACAAGAAGGTCGAAGTCGGTGACACCGTGACCCCGGGGCAAGTCCTCCTGACCCTGTACGATCCCACGCACATGCAACTCGTCGCCAGCGTCCGCGAGTCGTTGACCCACCGCCTGCGCGTCGGCCAGACCATCGACGTGCGGGTGGACGCGCTGAACAAGACTTGCCAGGGGCAGATCAGCGAAATCGTCCCCGAGGCGGAGTCGGCGAGTCGCACTTTCTCGGTGAAAGTGACCGGACCGTGTCCGCCAGGCATCTACTCGGGTATGTTCGGCCGACTGCTCATCCCGCTGGAGGAGCAAGAGATCCTCGTGATTCCGCGGGAGGCGGTGAAGCAGGTTGGTCAACTGGACGTAGTGGAAGTCGCAGAAGGCGACGTGCTCCGCCGGCGGGCCGTCCAGTTGGGCCGGATGCTGGACGACCGTGTCGAAGTGCTGTCCGGGCTCCGTGCCGGAGAGCGGGTGGCGGTCGGACGGTAGCGAGAGGCGACGGTAAGCATGGCTGACCTCGGACCCGTCTTGGAGAAACATCACGGCTTCGTGAACGCGATCGTGCGCGTGTTTTTGGGGTCCAACCTGTCGTTGATTCTCATTCTGCTGGCGGCGGCGGTGGGCCTCGCCGCGCTGCTGATCACCCCGCGGGAAGAAGACCCGCAGATCGTCGTGCCGCTCGCCGACGTGTTCGTGGATTTCCCCGGCCACTCGGCGGAGGAAGTCGAGCGGCTGGTCGCCACCCCGCTCGAGAAGCTGCTCTACCAGATCGACGGCGTCGAGTACGTGTATTCGATGTCGCGCCCGGACCAGGCGATCATCACCGTGCGTTACTACGTCGGCGAGGATCGCGAACGCAGCCTGGTCAAGCTCTACAAGCGCATTGACGAGCACCTCGACCTCGTCCCGCCCGGGGTGACCGACTGGGTGATCAAGCCGGTGGAGATTGATGACGTGCCCATCGTCACCCTGACCCTCACCAGCGCCAGCGCGACGGATTTCACCCTGCGACGTGTGGCCGAGGAACTGGTCGAGCGCCTCGCCGGGGTCAAGGACGTGTCCCGGGCCTACGTGGTGGGCGGCCGGCCGCGGACCGTCCACGCCTATCTCGATGCTGAGCGCCTGCGCGCTTATCACGTCTCGCCGCTGGAGGTGCAACAGGCCATCGGGGCGGCCAACGTCACCCGCACGACGGGCGACTTCACGCGCCACGACGAGGTGCTCCAGGTCGAAGCCGGCAAAGCGTTCAGCCGACCTGAGGAGCTAAACGAGTTGGTCGTGGGCGTGTCCGGCGATCGGCCGGTGTTGCTCAAGGACGTAGCCGAGGTCGTGGACGGACCGGCGGAGGTGACCAGCTACGTGCGGCACGGTTGGGGTCCGGCCCGCGGCTTCGAGCAGCGCGCGGACTTCCCCGGCGCGCTGCTCGGCATGCCCCCGCACAGTAGCGGCCCGCGTCGCCGCGGGCCGTCGGCCGGCGAGGACGCCGAACCCTATTCGGGACCGCTCCCTGACGGTCGCGGTTCGGATCCGATTACTCAGTCCTCAGTCCTGAGTCCCTCTTCGCCAGCCGTCACCATTGCCATCGCCAAGAAAAAGGGCACCAACGCCGTCACGGTTGCGAAGAACGTGCTCGCCGCTGCCGAGGTGCTCAAACGCGACGTGGTCCCCGACGATATCGACCTGGCCCTCACCCGCAACGCCGGCCTGACCTCGAACGACAAAGTCAATGAACTGATCGAGGCGCTGGGCGTGGCGGTGTTCATCGTGATCGCCCTGCTGACGCTCGGCCTCGGTTGGCGCGAGGCGCTCGTCGTCGCTGTGGCCGTTCCGGTCGTCTTCGGGCTGACGCTGACGGTCAACCTGCTGTTCGGCTACACGATCAACCGGGTGACGTTGTTCGCCTTGATCCTGTCGCTGGGGTTGTTGGTGGACGACCCGATCGTGGACGTGGAGAACATCGCGCGGCACTTCGCCCTTACCGGCCGGGCGACGCGCCCCATCGTGCTCGAGGCGGTGGCGGAAATCCGCCCGCCGTTGATCACGGCGACGTTGGCCGTGATGGTGTCGTTCCTGCCGATGTTCTTCATCACCGGCATGATGGGGCCTTACATGCGGCCGATGGCGCTCAATGTGCCCGTCACCATGCTCATGTCCATGGTGGTGGCGTTCACCATCACGCCGTGGCTGGCCTATCACGTGCTGGCACGGCGCTACAGCAAAGCTGTGAGCTATCCGCTTTCAGCGATCAGCCCGAATCCGGAACCACCAGCCCCTCATCCGCAATCCGCAATCCGCAATCCCCAATCGGACGATCCACACGGTCTCAACGCCGTGAAAGCCTCGACCTTGTACCGGGTTTTCTATCCGCTGATGGCCCCGCTGCTGCACTCGCGCAAGGCCGCCTGGGCGTCTCTGTTCGCGATGGGTGGCGCGACGCTCGCGGCGGCGGCGCTGGCAGCGACACGGCACGTCCCGCTGAAGATGCTACCCTTCGATAACAAGAACGAGTTGCTGTTGGTGCTGAACTTCGACGAAGGGACCACTCTCGAACGCTCCGACGCCGCGGTGCGTGAGTTCGAGGACTACTTGCGCCGCGTGCCCGAGGTGGTCGACTTCACCGCCTACGCCGGCGTGGCCTCGCCCATGGATTTCAACGGCTTGGTGCGACACTATTATTTGCGCCGGGGCCCCAACGTGGCCGAGGTCCGCGTGAATCTGGTGGACAAGAAAAGCCGCCGCCGACAGAGTCACGCCCTCGGGCTACGCCTGCGCGACGATCTGACGGGCATCGCTGCGCGCCATGGGGCGGCCCTGAGCCTGGTCGAGACGCCGCCGGGACCGCCGGTGATCGCGAGCGTGGTGGCCGAAGTCTATGGGCGGCCCGATCACACCTACGCGAACCTGCTGGCCGCCGCCCGGACCGTCCGCGCCCGCTTGGCGGCCGAGCCCGGCGTCGTGGACGTGGACGATACGATCGAGGCCGAGAGTCGCAAACTTATCTTCGTCACGGACAAGGAGAAGGCCGCCTTGAATGGCGTCAGCGTGGCGGGAATCGCCGACAGTCTGCGGATCGCGCTGGCGGGTTCGACGGCGGGCACGGTGCGAATTCCGTCCGAACGTAACCCGTTGCGGATCGAAGTGCGCTTGCCGCGGGCGCTACGTTCCAGCGCTACGGACCTGTCGCAAATCCACGTCAAGACCCGTGCCGGCGATCTGGTCTCCTTGGCGGAGGTGGGACGCTGGGACGAGACCCTGGCTGACCAGACCATCTACCACAAGAACCTCGAGCGGGTCGTCTACGTTTTCGCGGAGACCGCCGGCCGCCCTCCGGTAGACTGCGTCGTGGATATTCAGGCCGATCAGCACAACGGGGGAGCACTCCTGGGGGACCGGCTTTCCAGCCCGTCATCTGACCGGCTGAAAAGCCGGTCCCACACTCTCCAGACGGCCGGCGCGGACGCCGGCCGCTACAACTCGCCGCTGTCCGATCTCTCACGGGTCGGCAGCGGGTGGGTGCAGGAGCAAGCGCCCAAACCGGTGACCGGCCGCACGTTTCTGAAGAACGGCAGCGGCATCGCCTGGGCCGTCCCGGACGGCATCCGCGTCGACTTCGCCGGGGAGGGCGAGTGGAAGATCACGCTCGACGTGTTCCGCGATCTCGGGCTGGCCTTTGGGGCCGCTTTGGTCGCCATTTACATCCTGCTCGTCGGGCAAACCGGCTCGTTCGTGATTCCGGTAGTGGTGATGCTGGCCATTCCGCTGACCGTATTGGGCATCATGCCGGGCTTCTGGCTATTGAACGCTATCGCCGGCGGGCAGGTCGGTGGCTACGCTGACCCCATCTTCTTCACCGCCACCGGCATGATCGGCATGATCGCCCTGGCCGGCATCGTGACGCGCGACTCAATCATCCTGGTCGATTTCATTCATTTGTCGCTGCGCCGCGGGCGGTCGTTGTTCGACGCCATCATGGAAAGCCGGGTGGTGCGGCTGCGCCCGATCCTGTTGACGGCCGCTACGGCAATGCTTTCGGCTGCCCCGATCACCATTGACCCCATCTTTTCCGGTCTGGCGTGGTCGCTGATCTTCGGTCTGTTCGCCTCGACGCTGTTCACGTTGTTTGTGATCCCGGTGACCTACTGGCTGCTGTACGCCCACAAGCCCGGCCACGGGCTGAACCTCGCTCAAGTTTCGTAGGTCGGGCTCCCCCCGACGCTATGTTCCGGCGGGCAACGCCCGCCTTGCACGGCTCATTCACGCAACGAAGCGACGGCGGACTTGAACACGATCAATCCGTCCGGTTCGCGGTCGGCCTGACGGCGGGTCCACAGCGGGTGCTGGGTCGGGGCCACGAAACGCTCGGGGTGCGGCATCAGGCCGAGGATTCGGCCCGTCGGGTCGGTCAGCCCGGCGATGTCGGCGGTGCTGCCGTTGGGGTTGTACGGATACATACCCGGCTGGTCGTCGGGTCCGACGTAGCGGAGGGCGACATGGTGCTGGTCGATGAGGTTTTGCAGGGTGGTGTCGTCGCGGCAGACCAGGCGGCCTTCGGCATGGGCAACGGGCAATTCCAGACTTGCGTCTGGTGGCAGAAACCGGCAGGGCGTCTGCCCGGTGCGCAGGCAGACCCAGCGGGCCTCAAAGCGGCCGGAAGCGTTGCAGGCCAGCGTCACCACTCGTTCACCTCGTTTGGGGTCGGGCAGTAGGCCGGTCTTGACCAGCACCTGAAAGCCGTTGCAGATACCGAGGATCAGCTTGCCGTGGTCGATGAACCGGCGCAGTTCCTCAGCGACGAACTGCGTCAACTGGCCGGCCAGGATCGTCCCGGCGGCGATGTCGTCGCCGTAGCTGAAGCCGCCGGGAATGGTGAGTATCTGAAACGAACGCAACTGGTCCGGCTGGGCGATGAGCCGCTTGACGTGTACGGTCTCCGTCTCGGCCCCCGCCAAGCGCCAGGCATGCGCGGTCTCGAGGTCGCAGTTGGTTCCGGCGGCACGCAGGAGCAATACGCGGACGCCCATGACTATGCCTCACCTCCCATGATGCGAGTCAGCGGGGTACGCCAAGCTTTCGCCAGCGTCGCCACGTCCAGGTCGATCAACATCGTTCCATGGGCGGTGATGCGCAGTCGCGGCTCGTCGGTCACGTGTCCGAGCTTCACTCCGCCGGTGCGCCGAATCTGCGCGTCGGACGCGCACTCCAGCACATACCCGGTGGAATACTCGTCGAAGAGCTTGACTGCGAGATCGTCGCCGGCGATGGGGTCGAGATCCACCCGGGCGCCCAGTTCGCCGGCAATGCACATCTCCGCCAGGGCGACGGCCAGCCCACCGTCACTCACGTCGTGGGCCGCCAGGATTTCCTGGCTGCGAATCTCCTGGGACGCCAACGTGTGTGTCCGGACCGCCCGCTCCCATCCCGCCTGGTCGACCGGGCTGGCGAGCAGGGCCAACGGCTTGCCCGGCCGCTTGAGGTCCATCGTCACACAACGCCGCACGTCTTCGAGGATAGCGATCGCGCTAATGAGCAGCGTTCCGGGAATAGCCATCCTTTCGGGCAATCCCAAGCGCTGGGCTTCGGCGGCCGACTGCGCAAACTGGTTGTTGAGCGAGTCCTTGCCGGAAATATACGGTAATCCGAAGGCGACCGCGGCCTGGTAGGCACCTTGGCACGCTCGGACCAGCGCCCCGAGCGCCTCCGGCGTGTCGCACCCACCCCAGCAGAAGTTGTCCAGAATGGCCACCCGGTCCGGCTCGGCGCCGACACAGATCACATTGCGTAGGGCTTCATCCACGGCATGTACGGCCATCCAATACGGATCCCGGTCGGAGACGTGCGGACACAACCCGCACCCGAGGGCGACCCCGCGCCAACGGTCGAGCCGCGGGCGGAGCACTGCGGCGTCGCCAGGGCCGGCGCCGGGGCCGCACAGCGGTTTGATGACGCTGCCGCCCTGCACTTCGTGATCGTACTGGCGAATGACCCATTCCTTGGAGGCGATGTTGTAGCTACGCAGCCGTTCGAGCAAGGCGTCCGCAAAGGTGGCCTCGGAAGGCCCATTCCTGCAACGGTCGGCGTCCCCGCCGGCCGCGGGCCTCCGCGGACGCCGGCCACCCTCGGACCCGTTTGCCGTCCACGTGGCTTCGCGCGCGGTCGTCGGCAGTCCTTCGTGCAGGAAGGCCATGTCCAGATCGCCGACTACCGTACCCTGATAGCGCACGACCAGGCGGCGGTCAGCGGTGAACCTGCCGATCACGGAGGCCTCGACGTCCTCCGCCTCGCAAATGGCCAGCAGGGCGTCGAGTCGTTCGAGCGACACCGCCAGCACCATCCGCTCCTGAGCTTCGGAAATCCAAATCTCGTCGTAACGCAACCCCGCGTATTTGAGCGGCACGTTTTCCAGGTCCACGACTGCGCCCAACGTGGCGCCCATCTCGCCCACGGCGCTACTCAGGCCGCCCGCCCCGCAATCGGTGACGGCGCTGTACAGACACCCCGAAGCGTGGTCGCGGGCCTGCAAAAGGGCGTCGAGCAGCTTCTTCTGCTCGATGGCGTTGCCGATCTGCACGGCGTGGGCGAACTCGTCGGCGTGGTCCTCGGTCAGTTCGGCCGAGGAGAAAGTCGCTCCGTGAATCCCGTCGCGCCCGGTCCGGCCGCCGAGCACGACGATACGGTCACCCGGCTGGGCTTGCTTGTGAATGCGGTCGCGCGGGATCAGGCCGACGCATCCGCAAAACACCAGCGGGTTGGCCAGGTAACGCTCGTCGAAGATGACTGCGCCGTTGACCGTGGGAATACCCATGCGGTTGCCGTAGTCGCGGACGCCGGCCACCACGCCCTTGAGCACGCGGGCCGGGTGCAGCACCCCGCGCGGCAGACGCGCGCACGGGAAATCCGGCGGTGCCACACAGAAGACGTCGGAGCACGCGATCGGCTTGGCCCCCAGCCCGCAACCCATGATGTCGCGGATACAGCCGCCGATGCCGGTAGCGGCCCCGCCGTAAGGCTCGATGGCCGACGGGTGGTTGTGGGTCTCGACCTTGAAGGCGATGCCGTACTCTTCGTCAAAGGCGATCACTCCGGCGTTGTCCTCGAACACGGAGAGGCACCAGTCGCGGTCCAACTCCTGCGTCGCCCGGACGATGCTGGATTGGAGCAGGTTGTCGAAGCGCACTTCGACCGTCCCCGCACGCCCGAAGTCGTCGCCGCGATACACGACCGCGCTCTTGAGGGTCTTGTGAATGCAGTGCTCGGACCAGGTTTGGGCCAGCGTTTCGAGCTCCAAGTCGGTGGGCTCGCGGCCCACGGCGCGGAAGTGGTCGCGGATCGCCTCCATCTCCGGGCGCGAGAGAAACAGGTGTGCCTCGCGCGACAGGCACTCCAGCCCTGCGCCATCCAAGTCACGCACCGTCACCGTCCGTCGCTCGAACGGGCAAGGCGGAGCTGCGGGGATGGTCACCGGCCGAAGGTCACAGCGGCCAAACCCGCGAACGTACACCCTCTCGATACAGTCATTAGCCAACACGGCTCGGGCAATCTGGTCCAGTTCGGCGGCGTTGCGCGTCGCGTCGATGGCGTAGCGCCACGCCGTCCGCAGCGCCTCGACGCGGCATGGCTCGCCGTAGCCGATGGCGGCTAACCGCTCATTGATCGCCCGCTGGGCGCTGAGCGCCACCGGATCCATGACGCCCGGCTGATAGTGAACTTCGATCATGCCGGGTCCCGATTCCGTCCCCCACCCTCCGAGAGGGTGGGGGACCTCGGCCTCCAGCGCGCAGACATAGGTCTGGGCCACCGGGTCGCATAGCAATTCGCGCGCGACCGTGTCTACTGCGTTCTCATTGAGGTTCCCCGCGAGGAGATAAATCCGGCAAGAGCGCACGGAACGGACGTGCTCAAAGCCCGAGCGACGGATATCCCCGAGCGCTTCCCGACCGCGCGCATCCAGCGCCTCCGAGCGGGATGTGACCTCGACTCGCCAAACTCTGTGTGCGCCGTCGCTCGCGTCCAAGGCGCCGACTCTCAAGTAGCTGTCAGCTATCCGCTTTCAGCCACAATCCGCATTCCGCAGTCGTTAGACCGCTCCCTCCCGGTCGCGGCTCGGAGCTTGCTCCAGCCGCTGCTGGATCCGCAGCAGTTCCGCTACGCTCCAGGCTTGAGCGATGCAGCCGCGCGGCGTGTGGGGTGGGTCGCCGTCAAACACTTCACTGACGCTGCCCAAGCCCGCTTCGGACAGGTGGGCGAGCAACGGCGCGATCAACTCCTGAACTCGGGCGAGGGTGGCGACCGTTTCCCCATGGACCTTGAGATACGCGTCGGCATACGGCCCGATTAACCAGGACCACACCGTACCGTTGTGGTACGCCCGGTCGCGCTGGAACCGCGAGCCCACCATCCGCGGATGATAGACCGGATTCCGCGGAGACAAGCTGCGGAGTCCAAAAGGCGTCAGCAAATGTTCGGTGACGGTATCCAAAACCGCGCGCTGCATTTCGGCCGGCAGCACGGTGTGGGGCAAGCTGACCGCCAGAATCTGATTCGGCCGGATGGCGTCATCGTTCAAATCCGGGCGGACGCAATCGTACAGGTATCCGCCCCGCATGTTCCAGAACACTTCGACGAAGTGGGCCGCCACCCGGTCGGCCAGTTCCCGGCAGCGCCGCGCGGTGACGTCGTCCACACCCACCAGACGTCGCTCCAGAATGCGCAGGGCGTTATACCAGAGCGCGTTCACTTCCACCGGCCGGCCGTGGCGGGGAGTGAAAGCCACCCCGTCGCACACGGCATCCATCCACGTGATCTGCGTGTTGGCGCTTCCGCAGGTGACCAGCCCTAGATCGTCCACGCGGATGTCGTAGAGCGTGCCGTTGACAAACCCGTGGAGGACGTTGCGACACGGGGCCGCCAGCAGGTTCGCCCACACCTCTTGATCGCCGGAGAGGCTAGTGTACCGATCGGCCGCGTGGATGAACCACAGCGACGCATCGACGCTGTTGTACGCGCATTCGCCCCCGTAATCATCGAAACGGTTGGGAATCAGTCCATGGCGCTCGGCCTCAGCGAAGGTGGCCAGCACCTGCCGGGCCTCGCCGAATCGCCCCGGGACTAGCAGCAGGCCCTCCAGGGCGATGAACGAGTCGCGCCCCCAATCACCGAACCACGGGTAGCCGGCAAGGATGGTGACGTCATGGCCCGGACGCCGTGATTGCCGTGTCACGATGAATTGGTCAGCGGCGTCGAGCAACGGGGTGCACGCCACCTCGGCGGGCGGCTTCGGTTTCGCTTCCACCGGCCGCGCCGCCAGGACTTTCTCGGCCGTCATCTGGGCGTCGGCGGGACTGGTGGCAAAGGCCACGCCCATCAGCTCGACCGCGAGCGATCCAACACCCGTGGCCCGAAAGGCCCCGGCGCGCATCAAGTCCTCGACGCCGGTTTCCCCGCGCTCAATGTCTTTTCGGTAGTGGAAGCCGTACCACCATTCCATCAGCACCCCGAAACGCGTCCGCGCCAAGGCGGGGCCTCGTTGCGGCAGTATCGCCAGCGTGACGTCCCCTGCCTTGCGGTCTCGCACCCAAAGCCATTGGCCGTCGGTGTGCAATTCCCACGGCTCGATGGGCTCCTGATGCCGCAGGCCGTGGAAGTCCCGCATGGCCAGCATCGGGGAAACCTCCAACTCCACCTTCGCATCGTGGGCCGCGGAGATGTCGTAACGCAGACGGATGATGTCCTCGCCCGTGAACAGCGTCAGCCGCTTTCGGGCCTCGAACCGTTCGTGCTGAAAGGTCCACTGCACCCACGGCGTCGGCCGAGCCAGGCTGTAATCGAAATCCTTCAGCCAGGCGTACCCGGCCGGATGCACCACGCGGTCGAACTCCATGGTGGAGAGGTCAACCGTGCCGTCGCCAAGGCTGACCCGGTCCAGAGTGCCCGACAGGAGCATCCAACGTTCCAGGGGGGGGCGCCGCGACATGACCATCAACCCGTGGTAACGCCGGGTACCGCAGCCGGCCACGGTGCCCATGGCGAACCCCCCGCGGCCGTTGGTCAATAGCCATTCCCGCGTCAGGAGCGTATTGAGGTCACCCTGCAGCACCCGGCATACAGCTTTCGGGCAGGCTTTGTTGGATGGCGCCATACCGGGCATTGTACCCTGCGAATTGCCGGAAGAAAGCTATCGGGTAGCGGCCTGCGTCCTCGCAGGCCGTCTTCTGATCAGCCGGCGTCCTCGCCGCTAGGTAGCGGCCGGCGTCCCCGCCGCTAGGTAGCGGCCGGCGTCCCCGCCGTTAGGTAGCGGCCGGCGTCCCCGCCGGCCGAGCAAAAGTCAGGTAGGTCGGGCTCTGCCCGACGCCATTATCCGTCGGGCAAAGCCCGACCCTGGGGTTTGGCCATTTCGTAGTCATCCCGGAGTGAATTGCGTGTGACCAGGTGCCCGCGGTCGGGGATGCGGCGGACGGGCCGCGGCCTTGACGGTTCGGGCCGCAGGTGATATCTATGTATATAACTAGATATCACCA
>JAZDKM010000223.1:0-32432 GCA_043803085.1 Planctomycetota bacterium | reverse complement strand
TGGTGGAGGCCGAGAAAGTGCACTACGACACGGCGATGGAGTTCGCGCCCAACCGCGACGCGCTCAAGAGCGAGATCAAGGGGATCAAGACCAGTGCCCAGAGCCTGGTCACCCGCGTCCGCGGCAAACAGTAGGGTGGGTGGAGTCCGCCGAAGGCGGACGGAATCTACCGAAGGTCTGTGCCGATTTCGAATCACGCCCCCAGCGGCAGGTGCCGGTCCACCCGAAACACATCATCGGGCAGGTCGCCGCGCCGGATAAAGTTAATACCATGCACTATCAAGGAGAGCGGCCTCCAGGATGCGGCCAGGGTCTGCTGCCATTCGCGCAACGCCTCGCTCCCGCGACATTGGCCGACACTGAGATGCGGCGTGACACCGTGCGCGTGTCGGGCGACGTCGTCGCAATCGGGGAGCACGGCCATCAGGGCCTGTTGCAGTCGAATCACGGGCTCGTTCGGCTCGGGGGCCAGCCAGACCGTATAGCTCGAGCGACCGTGGCGGAAATGCCGGAACTCAGCCAGGGTCAGGCTGAAGGGCAGTATGGCCGCACACACCGGGGCGAGTTGTGCGGCCGCCTCGTCAAACAGTTCGCAGGGCCGAAACGGATAGAGCAAAGTGATGTGCGGCATCCAGCGCCCAAAGTGCCGGTCATGCGCGCGGCGAATCTCCTGAATCGGTCCCCAGACCGACTCGGGAGGGGTAAGCACCAATGCGGTATTGTAGGTCTTCGTAGTCACGACGGATCGCGCGGCTCAGGTCGGCTGGGATTGCTGCGGAACGACCTTGGCCGGTTTCTTGGTAATGTAATAGAAGATGATCATGCCGATTGTGCCCACGAGTCCGATCGCTCCCAAGTAAAGCCAGACTACATAGGGGTGGTGCAAATCCCAAAGCATTTGGGTCGCTTCCTGGATCGACACGCCGTCGCCGGGGCCCATCAGCCAGGCCAGATTCTCCATGACCTCCTTGTTGGAGAGGAACTTCTCATCCAACACCACACTGGGATCCATTCCGAAGCAGTCGATCAGATAGTGCCGGGCCAGCTTGAACTTGCTGGCGGTGGCTTCATAGATGAAGCCGCCCAGCGCATTGCCGGCGGCCCAGCCGAAGGCGAAGGGGAGGTTGGAGTAGCCCATGTACAAAGCCTTCCTGTCCGGCGGAGCGATCAATCCGACATAGGCATTGAAGGTGGGACTACAGGTCATCTCACCGATGGCAAACGTAAAGACCATCAGACAGCACAGCCAACCCAGGCTCGTCATGCCCGCCCCCACGAAGCCGACCAGGGCAATCACCATCCCGATGATCATGGCCGTGACCTTATTCATCTTACTGATCAGCCACGAGATAGGAATGACCAGGCCAATGATGGCCGCGGAGTCGATATTGATAACCATCTCGGGCTTAGTTTGGCCGCTTTTCAGTATCCAACTGTCGCTGATCCAGCCGAAGTACGCGGCAACGTCTGAGGTATCTACCCATTCGTCGATGAAGTTGGGCAGCAGATCCCACAGTTGCATGAACATCAGGTAAAAACACGAAAAGATGCCCAGGAACACCACTAAGCGCAGATCACTGAAGATCGTGACTATCGACGAGACGAACACGCCGACGGGACCTTTCTCCGGGTGCGACTTCTCGTCACCGCGAACCTTCTGTGGCTCTTTGTACAGGAACAGCATCGGAAGGAAGTTGCAGGCGGTCACGATCGCCGCGGCGTAGAATACCATCTGCCAGTCGATCTCGCAGCGGAGGAGCGCGGCCCCCATCGGCGCCAGCCCCCCGCCGATGTTGACCACCCAGTAGAAAATGCCCCAAGTCACCGAAGAGGTCTCTTCGTTGGTACTCCGCGCTACCGTGGCCGCCACCGGCGGCTTGAAAATGGCCGTGCCCAGACCAATGCAGCAGGCCGCAGCCATGAACACCCAAAACCCGGCGCCCTCCCATCCGCGCCCGACCAGGTAATCGGCGATCGGCTTGGACTGGGCCATCCCCAGATAACCAATGATGTTGATGGTGAAAGCCACCCCGAGACTCTTCTTATACCCGTACCTGTCCGTATAACCTCCTGAAACCATGGGGATCAAACACTGGAGCAAGGCCCAGATCGTGTAAATCAGCCCCTTCTGCTTGTAATCCAGACCGAGGCCGTTGTTCTCCGTAGAGGCGACAAGATATAGGGGCGTGATGGCCCTCACGCCAAAAAACGCCAACCGTTCCAGCATTTCCATGCTGTTGGCGAACCAGAAGTTGGCCGGCAGGCTGCGGACCTGGGCCACAAACGACATCTTCTTGTCCATGAGGTACTCCTATCTTCGTGTCCCTGTGTGTGCGGTACGTCTTTTAGCGGGATTCTCGACGATCCGCAATTCCTGTCCGCCCGGGTCGGTGTTACCAGTCCGGGAGAGCCTCCCTTAACCTGAGATTCTTTGCGTCAGTTGCGTGGATCCGGCTCCGCCCGGCGCAGACACGTGCCCGGTGCAGTTCAACCTGTCCGACCGACCGGTTGGCGACAAGCTGGCTCGCCGGGAGGCTCGCCCTCCCACTCCGAGGCCGCAGGTAGGATGGGCGTTGACGAAACGCTAGTGCTCCGACCCACCTTAACCTGCGGGTTCGGAGTCGATCACCCTTGTGTGCCACTGCCGTCTCGGCAGTGCCGGTCGCAGGAGGCTCCCTGGAAAGCACTGCTCACAGAGCAGTGGCACACCAGAAACTTTAGCTGCGTTGGAGCACTAGGGCGCTGAGGGACTTTGCGGGGCGGTCTGCTTTGGGGCCTCGAGAGCCCGAGCCAGGTTTTCACGCGCCTTGCTGTAGCCGGGGTCGAGTTCCAGGGCGATTCTGTAGGAGGCGGCTGCTTCTGGGTATCGGCCGAGCAGGAGGAAGACGGTCCCCAGGTTATTGTGAGCGATGGGGTCGCGGGGGGCGGCGGCGACGTGCTCGCTCACGACTCGAATGGCCTCCTCGGCCAGGCCCAGTTGAATGTAAGCATGGGCCAACGTGGTCCGAGACGGACCCCACTCCGGCGTGCCACGCGGGATGCCCTGAGCGAATACGATGGCTTGGTCGAATCGGCCTTGTTGCTCGGCCGTCTTGGCCAACCCCCAAAGCGTCGCCGGGTCGAAGCGATTCGCCTCATGGGCACGTTGGTAGGCCGCCTCCGCCTCGGCGGGCATACCCAGTTCTTCGTAGATTTTTCCCTGGAGGGACCAGGCTTTGGCGGCGTAACGGGTCGGATCTCGTTCCGCAGCCTGCGCGCATTGGGTAAGGGCTTCCGTGTATTGCTTGCCCGAGAGCGCGAACTGGGCGCGCAGCAGATAGGTACCCCCGAAGTCCGGTTCGAGACGTTCCGCCTGGGCGAGACTAATCTGGGCTGCCTGAAGGTCTCCCTTGGTATGTTGGAGGAGGGCGAGGTCCACCCAGAAACTCGGGTCATTTGGCAGCAACTCGATCGCCCGCATGCGACTGGCGATGGCCTCCTCGAGCCGCGCGGCCTGCACCTGGGCGGTGCTCAATAGTGACCACAGGCCGGCATCACCTGGCGTCCGGGCCAGCAGTTCTTCCAGGAGCGGGACCGCTTCGGCGTGGCGTCCGGTACCGACCAAGGCAGTGAGCTGACCCAGCTTCTGGTCCAGCAATGCCACCATGTCCTTGGGGTCCGGTAGCGGACCGCTGGAGGTAACGGTCGGGCCCCGGAGGTAGCCCAGAGCGGCGAGCTTCTCCACGGCCTCGGGATCGAGGGCCGCGGCGGCCTTGCCGGCCTCCTCGGCGGGCGGAAACGACTGCACGAGTGCGGCGAGGCGCTCGTCGAGCAGGTCGGCTTCGCCGGCGCGTTCGTTCCAAAGGTTGTGCTTCTCGGCGGGGTCAGCCCGCAGGTCGTAGTACTCCGGGGTGGGGGCCTCGATGTACTTATCGTGATGCCGACGCAGCCCGTAGAGCGGACTCCACCCGTGGTTGAACTTGGGAGCCAGGGTTTCAACGTAGACGGCACGGTCGGCGTCGGGAGGTGCCTGCAAAAGGCTCACTCCGTCGCAGTGCGGCAGGTCCCGGCCGAGCAGGTCGAGAATGGTCGGCAGCACGTCCACGATGGCGACGACGCGGTCCTCGACCACCCGCCCGGCTGGGATCAGCGTTGGGTTGTAGAGGATCAGCGGCACGCGGATGGCGCATTCGTAGATCAGCAGGCTGTGGGTGCTCTCGCCGTGGTCGCCCAAGCCTTCGCCATGATCGCCGAGTACGATGAGCAGCGTCCGATCAAGCAGGTCAAGTTCGCGGAGCTGGTCCACGAATCGTCCGACCTGAAGGTCGGTAAAGGCCACCTCTCCATCATACGGATGGGAGGCATACCGGCTCTTGAAAGGTTCAGGCGGCTCGTAAGGCGCGTGCGGATCAAAAAGATGGAGCCACGCGAAAAACGGTTGGCGCGGTTGGCGCTCCCGGTGTTCGGCGAGCCAGCGGAGGGCGGCGTCGATGACCAGGTTGCCGGGCCGCTGCGGGTTGGTGTGGGCGGGTCCAGGTGCGCCATTCTCTAGCTTGATCTGGTCGTCGTAGACGTCGAATCCCTGGGCCACACCGTAGCGCCGGTCCAGCACGAACGCGCCGATGAAAGCCGCGGTGGCATACCCTTCGGCGCGGAGCCGTTCGGCGAGCGTCTCTGATTCTGCGGGCAGGCGAAACGTCCCGTTGTCGCGCACGCCATGCCGGGGAGGATAGTCCCCCGTCAGGATCGAGGCGTGGGCGGGAAGCGTCATCGGCACGACGCTGACCGCGTCGACGAAGCGGATGCCTTCCGCCGCGAGCCGATCGATGGCCGGGGTCGAGACCCCTTGATACCCGTAGCACCCCACGCGGTCGGCACGCAGCGTATCAAGCGTTATGAGCACTACGTTGAACCCGGCCGCCGCGCCAGGCAGTAGATCGATCGCCGCGTGGGCTGCTGGCTCCACGCGAAGCTGGACGACCGAATAGAGCAAGGCTCCCAATCCGACCACGCCTATGACCATCCCGCCAACGAGCCATCGGCGGCGGACCGACAGCTTTTCGAGGGTGGGTTGCGGCGGCTTGGGGCGGCGGGGGGTGAGACCTTTAGCGCGGCTCTTCCGATTGGCCACGAAAGCGCTCCCTTCCATGCGGACGCTCTACCTACCGTAGGATTCTATGGGCTAGGAGCCCGTGGCAAAAGTTCGAGGGACAGGCTTTTCAGCCTGTCCATAAGACCTCAGGTTCCCTAAATGACTGATCCGGAAAGTCGGTCCCACACGCCAAGGAGAGTAGAAACGTGTCGGGCGGAGCCCGACCTACGGAGCCGGTCCTGTCTACGTAACACGTGCTCCTGCAAATGTTTACAGGTGCGCGGCCATCTGCGTACTTTTTCCACTCCACCACCCTGTGGCAGGATTGACCCGCCGCGGTTGAGAGGGTAAAATAACGATGACTTATCGGGTTTAATGGGAAGTAAGGGTTCTGGTGTGCCGGACAAGCGAGGGATGCCCATGTGCCCATAGCGAATCACGTTGGGCGGTTGGCTGGTGGTGCTCGGTGCCGCGGGGGCCTCGGCGCGGGTGACCAGCCACGGGCCGAGCAAGTTCCCGCCCGACCCCACCTGGGTCCCGTGCTTCCAAGCCGTGCCCTCGGGCTGCTGCTGCACCTACCAGGGTGACATAACCACGGATTGCAGCCGACTATATGTCCCGGCCGATCCGGGGGGCCTGTGCACTTGGGTCCCCGAGGAGGAATGCCTGGTCAGCCGGTGCGACGTGACCTGGCCGGAGTACTTCGAGTGTTTGGACCCTCTGACCGGGAATTCGTGTTGGCCGGATTTCGATCCCTGCGAGACGCATCCGCATTGTGGCGAGTGCTGGTGCGATCAGTTGTTCGACGAGCCGTGCCCGTGTGATTGCGAGTTGGTGGTGACCGACGCCTGCCACGAGGGTGTATGCGAGAATAACACCTGTATCACCATGCCCATCGATTGCGAAGAAGAGCCTCCTAATCTGTGCACGATCGATAGCTGCGACCCCTGCTACGGCTGCTGGCACGTGCCGAAATGCTGGCCGGATGACGATCTATGCACTATCGATGGGTGTGATGGGGACTCCGGGGAGTGCCAGTACCTTCCCATGGACTGCGCTGATGCTGATCCATGTACTATTGACGAATGCCACTCCTGGCACGGTTGCCTCCATGTGGCTGTAGACCCGGAGTGCTGTGACGAGGCGGGTGGACGCTGGGCGCTGAAGTGCTGTCTCAGCATAGAGACATACATTGGGATCATGTGCGCACTTGACTGCGAGGTCTCTACCCTGGAGGGTGACGCGCAACAAGCTATGGACGCGGGCATGAACGCCGCCGACGAATACTGTGCAGCACACAACTGTGGTGCACATGGCCACCCCGCCTTGCGTCACTGCGTCGCATCGGGATCACTGTCACTGGCGTTGAGTCAGAACTGCCTCTGTGCGCGCTGTATTGGCGAGGATCGCGAAGCGTATCAGGAAGACTGCGAGGACCAGGACGAGCGGGAAACGACGCGGGCAAACAACAACAACCAACATGGGCGGGAAGGCGCCCGTTGTTGGGGCTCCCACGCCGACGTCGACCTCCTTCCCGTACTCGATCCGACCCTAGCAGAGGTGATCGCTGACTGCATCGCCAAGCTGGAATCTGGTCAGCTTGATACCGAGTGAACCAGCGCACCATGCCTCATGTTGTGTCATCTGAGGGCTACTGCCTTGGCTGTTGGTACCCCCTAGATCATATACTGGCAGGTCGATGTCCCGAATGCGGACGCGCGTTCGATGCGAGCGATCCAACTACCTTCGGGAGGGCGTCAACCGGCCGGCGTGTTTATAGGTTTGGAGTCATGTGCCTTTTCACGGCCGGAGCGCTCCTTATATATGCCGCCAGCGGATATCTGTGTGGCACAGGGGTGTTTCGCTGGATGTGGTGTTTTGGGATCGGCACAACAGCTGCCTGCGTCGGTGCCCTGACTTTTCTAATCACTCTGAGGCTGAACAAGTTGTTCCGGCGTAGGTGTTTGGTGGGGTTGTCATTTGCGTTGTTGCTCCCCTTGTTGCACATGGTTGTGGTAATGCCTGTTCACGGTATGCTGGAGCAGAGACGCGCTACCACCACCAAACAGACCATTGAAACCCTCGTCACTAGCATCACCGCGATTCGCTCGCGCACGGGTCGTATGCCCATGACGGAAGCAGAACTCGTCGGAATGCTTGGCACCGCCATGCCGCTTTCAGCGTGGGGTGACCCGATCCACTATCGGGTGTGGGAAGGGCAAATCTTTCGTTACCAAATCCGGTGTGTGACACAGGGTTTAGCGGGTACGGTGTATCAGTTTGATTCGGCAGCGCCGACCGCCGGCGTGACCCAGGGTCCTTTCTGATCCCGACGCGATTCTCGCCCATGCTGCCTGTGATCGTCAAGGCAGAGAGTAGGGCCGGATGGCTTAGGTTCGGGGGCCGGCGGCCTGTCCGAGCGACTTCATCGCAGTCCTGTCACCTCGGGATTGCCCGTTACCAGCGCCTCTCCTACAATCGGCGCCCGCGAAGTCCGTACAGGAGACCTCAACGCGTGGCGCTGCCCTTCAAACCACTCAGCCAGATGACCCCCGAGGACTACGCCGACATCGGGCTGCGGTGCGGCCTAGAGATTCACCAACAGCTCCTCACCGAGCGGAAGCTGTTCTGCCGCTGTCCGGCCGGGCGCTACAGTGAGGAGTACTACGCCGAAATCCTGCGGCACATGCGCCCGTCCCTGTCTGAGCTGGGCGAGTACGACGGCACCGCCCTAATGGAAAAGAAAACGAAAAAGAACATCTACTACCGCATTCATCAGGACACGGTGTGCACCTACGAGATGGACGACACGCCGCCGTTCTTCATGGACGAGTGGGCGCTGGACATCGCCCTGGAAATCGCCCTGCTGCTGCGGCTCAACATGGTTGCTGAACTGCACATCGCACGCAAACAATACCTGGACGGCTCGATCCCCACCGGTTTCCAACGGACGACCATCATCGGCGTGGACGGCTGGATCCCGTACGAGGGGCGGCGCATCGGCATCCGGCAGCTCGGCCTGGAGGAGGACGCCTGCCGCGAGGTCTCCGACGTCGGACACGACCGCGTCTATCTTACTGACCGCTTGGGCATGCCGCTGGTCGAGACGGTCACCGAGCCGGACATGCGTACGCCGCAGGAGACGGCGGAGGTGGCCCAGGTCATCCGCCTGCTCTGCCGCAGCACGGGCAAGGTCCGCACGGGCTACGGGGCGGCCCGTGAGGACGTCAACGTCAGCGTGGCCGGCGGGACGCGCGTCGAGATCAAGGGCGTCCCGCAAATCTCCCGCATCCCGGTCCTGATCTACAACGAAGCCATGCGGCAGTGTTCCCTGCTGCGCATCCGCGGCCTGCTTCAGGAACGGGGTGTAACGCCGGAAACCTTCACTTGCTCCGTACAGGAGGTGACGCGCGCCGTGGCCAAGACCGACTACGAGCCTATCCGGCGCGCGTTGGAGGTCGGCCACCGGGTCAAATGCGTCTGCCTCAAAGGTTTCGCCGGGATTCTCAACGAGCCGACGCAGGAGCACACCATCTTTGCCAAGGAGTTTTCGGACCGCGTGCGGGTGATCGCCTGTCTGACCCAATTGCCGAACATGATTCATTCGGACACCGCCTCGGATTATCTGGCCGGCCGGACCTGGAAAGATGTGCGGCGCAAGCTGAAGGGTGATGCCTTGGATGAGTTCGTCCTGGTCTGGGGCAGCGAGGAGGACACCACGACCGCCTGCAACGAAATCGCCCTGCGTGCCCGCGAGGCCGCCGTGGGCGTGCCCAACGACACGCGGCAGGCCCTCAAAGACGGCACCAACGGGTTCGAGCGCGTGTTGCCCGGGGCCGAACGTATGTACCCGGACACGGATTTGCCGCCGATTGAAATCGAGGAGGGCCGGCTGCAGCAGGTCGCGGCCCGGCTACCCGAGTTTGTCTGGGACCGCCAGGCCCGTTACCGGAAGATGGGTTTGCCGGAGGATGTGCTCGAACCGCTCTGCACCTCGCCGCGCGCCGGTGTATTTCAGCGTATCGTGGACGAGTTGAAGGTCGATCCGGTTTTCGCGGCCGTCGTTCTTTTCCAACGTCTTAAAGCCATGTGCCGAGCGGACTTGCACCCGGAGCGCTTGACCGACGAGGAGTTGTTCGAGGTCTTCAAGGCACACATGGACGGTCGCTTGACGCGCGAAGGTCTCCCGCGGGTGATCGTACATTTGTTCAAGCACCCGGCGGGGGTATGTGACTCACCGGCCGGGCGGGTGGCCGCGGCGCTCCGCGCGCTTCGCCTGGCCCCGCTTCCCATCGAGGAGGTGCCCGCGCGGACCGCCGCGGTGATCGATCGGCTGGACGACGCTGCGTTTGCGACGCCGCAGAAGAAGTACCGCTACGCGATGGGCCAACTCATGCGCGAACTGAGCGGACGGGTCGAAGGGCAGCGCGTAGCCACCCTGGTGCGCGCGCAATTACAGGCCGTAGGGTGGGTGGAGTCCGCCGTAGGCGGACGGAACCCACCATGACGGATGACCGGTGGGTTCCGCTGCGCTTCACCCACCCTACAGTTTGGAGACGGTCCGCACAGCGGACCCTACGCGATATGGTCACAGGTGAGAAGACGTTGCAGGGTTACCGCGGTCCCGGAGCGGAGGTGCTCCAGCGGCACGGCGCTTCCGTGTGGAGCGAGGTGGAGATCGAGTCCACCAAGGGACGCTTCCGGGGCCTTATTCTGCCGCGCTCGGAAACCTCCGACGACCGGCACATCGTGCTGAAGCTGGCCAGCGGGTACAACGTCGGCATCGCCGCGGGCTCAATCTCTGGGATCACGGTGCAAGGCCGTCGCGAGGCCCACTACAAGATTCCCGAGCGGGAGTTCCCCGTCGATCCCTCCAAGCCGGACGTCATCCTGCTGGGCACCGGCGGCACCATCGCCAGCCGCCTGGACTATCGCACCGGCGCGGTCATCCCCGCGTTTTCGCCCGGGGAGCTCTACGGCTCGGTGCCGGAGCTGGCGGAGATCTGCAACCTGCGGACGGAGAAGCTGTTCGCCGTGTTCAGCGAGAACATGGGGCCGACCCAGTACATCCGCCTGGCCCAGAGGATCGGCGAGGAGATCGCCGCGGGCGTACACGGGGTCGTCATCGGGCACGGCACCGACACCATGCACCACACCGCGGCCGTCCTCAGCTTTATGGTGCAGGACCCGCCGGTGCCGATCGTCATGGTCGGCTCCCAGCGGTCTTCGGACCGGCCGTCGTCCGACGCGGCGATCAACCTGATCAACGCGGTGAAGGCCGCGGCCGAGGGCGATATCGCCGAGGTGCAGGTGTGCATGTTCGGGCCGACCTCGGACGAGTATTGTCTGCTGCACTGCGGCACGCGGGTGCGGAAGATGCACTCCAGCTATCGCTCGACCTTCCGCACCATCGGGGACACGCCGCTGGCCATGATCGACCCCAAGCGAATTCGCTATTTGCGGAGCGACTACCGGCGACGCCGCTCCGATCGCCACGTGAAGATCAACACCGCGTTCGAGAGCAAGGTGACCATCCTTTACTACTACCCGAACATGCTGCCCGACGTGGTGGACGCCGTGGTGGAGAAGGGGTATCGCGGCATCATCATCGCAGGCACCGGCCTGGGGCACGTCAACAAGCCGCTGTACCCGGCGCTGAAGCGCGCCACGGAGCGGGGCGTACACATCTACATGACCGTGCAGACGCTCTGGGGGTACGTGCAGATGTACGTCTACGAGACCGGGCGGGAGATCATGGAGTTGGGCGTGGTGCCGGGGGCCAACATGCTGCCCGAGGTGGCCTACATGAAGCTGTGCTGGGCGTTGGGGCAGACGGACGATCGGGCCGAGGTCGCCCGCATCATGCTGACCCCGGTCTGCAGCGAGATCACCGACCGCGAGCCCTACAACGGCTACCTGGTGTACCAGGGTGCCGTCCCCGAAATCCAGAAGTTCCTCCGCTCGATACACCGCTGACCCGGCTTATGGGCCACAAAGACATCCAGGCACAAAGAGAAGCTTGCGTCGTTGACGCCTTTGTTTCGCGCCGACTAGAATCTCCGTGATGGCCGATGCTTCCTCGCCACCGCCGGACCGCCAGCGCAACCGCGAAGGACGCATGTCGTTCGGCGATCACCTCGAGGAGCTGCGCCGCTGTCTGCTCCGCGGCCTCGTCGGGGTGGTGATCGCGGTCGCGGTCGCGTTGTTTTTTGCCACCGATCTGCTGGCGTTCATTCTGAAGCCGCTGCTGGTCGTGTTGCACGCCCACGGGCAACGGCCGGAAGTGATGGCCCTGAGCCCGCCGGAGACGTTCGTCGTCTACCTGAAGATCGGTTTTCTCACCGGGCTGATCCTGGCCATGCCTTGGCTGCTGTACCAGCTTTGGGTCTTTGTGGCCGCCGGCCTGTACCGGCACGAGCAGAAGTTCGCGCGGACGTTCGTGCCGTTGATCGTGGGGCTCTTCTTTGTCGGCGTGGCTTTTCTGTACGGGGTCGTGCTGCCCATTGTGCTTAACTTCTTTATCACCTTCAGTAACAGCGTGCGGTTGCCCGACCTGTCGCCGTCTTGGCTGCAAAAGCTGGTCGTGGCCGTCGAGGAGTTGCCGCCGACCACCCAACCGGTGATGGGGAGTCAGAGCGTTTCCTTATTACCCGACGACCCGCCGCAGCCGGGCCCCGGTGCGGTGTGGGTCAATACCCGCCTGCGGGAACTGCGGGTCCAGACGGACCAGGGACTGCTGGTGACGCCGCTGAAACCCGCCGCCTCGGCGACCGCGATCACCAGTCAATTCTCGTTGCAGTTTTACGTTTCCTTCGTTTTATCGCTGGCGTTCGCGTTTGGCTTGGCGTTCGAGTTGCCGATGGTCGTGGTGTTCCTGTCGCTGGTGGGCATCGTGACCGCGACGCAGATGGCCAAGGCCCGCCGTTACGTGATCTTCGGCATCGTGGTGGCGGCTGCGGTCCTGACCCCACCGGACGTGCTCAGCATGATCCTGCTGGCCATTCCCATGCTCTTCCTGTTTGAAGGTGGGCTGTGGACGGCGCGACTCCTGGAAGGGCGCAGGAAGTCCGGGGCTGCCGGATGATCACCGCCGCGTGGGCACCCACGTATCCACCAGCTTGCGGAGGGCACGCGTGTGTTCCGGCGTGGTCCCGCAACACCCGCCGATAACCGATACGCCGAGGGTTAAGAGTTCCCGGGCCTGGTCGGCCATATAGTCCGGCGTCTCGGCGTAGACGGGCATGTCGTCCTTGATCTCCGGCAGGCCGGCATTGGATTGAATGGTGAGCGGGAGGTCAGTGCACCTGCGGAACACGCGGGCAATCTCGATCATGTGCGCGATGCCGTTGCCGCAATTCGAGCCGACCAGGTCGGCCCCAGCTTCTTGAAGTCCCGCGGCGGCCTCGGCGATGGTCACCCCCATGATCGTGTAGAACCCTCGGGGCGTGGCGTCGAAGGTCATGGTGGCCGACACCGGGACCGCCGGTGAAACCTGCTTGGCCGCCTTGACGGCCAAAGCCGCCTCGGCCAGATCGGTCATGGTCTCGAGGAACACGCCGTCCACGCCGTCGCCGGTCAGGACCTCCAACTGCTGCAGATAGCTGCGGTAAACTTCTTCCGGCTCAGCGTCGCCATAGGGTTTCAGCATTCGGCCGCTCGGGCCGATACAGGCTACGACATAGGCACGGTTTCCGGCGATCTTGCGAACCGCATGGACGGCCCGCCGGTTGATCTCGTCCATCCGCGTTTCGAGGCCGTACTGGGCAAGTTTCAAGGGTGAGGCCCCGAAGGTGTTGGTCTGCAGAATGTCGGCGCCGGCCGCAAAATAGAGGCCGGCGATCTCTTCGAGGACTTCCGGGCGCGTCAGATTGAAAGATTCCGGGCATTCGCCGGGTTTGAGGCCCCGCTGCAATAACAGGGTCCCCATGGCGCCGTCGGCCACCAGGACTTCCCTTTGCTTGATCCGTTCCAGGAGCGGTCGCATATCAGTTCTCGCGAATGAGCCTTCTGACGCGGTCCACGGCACTGGCGGCGTCGAAGCCGTGGGCGTCCGCGCCGATCGCGCGGGCGAACTCCTCGGACACGGGGGCCCCGCCCACGATGGTCCTGATCTTCCCGGACGGTCCCTGTGCCTTGACCAGGTCCACCACTTTCCTCATCACTGGGCGGGTGGTGGTTAGGAGCGCGGACATGCCGATGACCGAGGCGTTATGCGCCCTAGCCGCCTCCACGAACCGTTCGGGCGCGACGTCGTTGCCCAGGTCGATGACCTCGAAGCCGGCACCCTTCAGCATGATGCCGACGAGGTTCTTGCCGATGTCGTGCAGATCGCCTTGCACGGTACCGAGGACCACCTTGCCGAGAGAGGGAACACCGTCGCGGATAAGCAAGGGCTTCAACTCGTCCATCCCCACGTACATGGCCTTGGCGGCCAGGAGCACCTCGGGAAGAAAAATCTCGTGGGCCTTGAACCGGTCCCCCACGACGGCCATGCCCGCGATCAGACCGGTGTTCAGAATCTGCTTGGGCGGAATGCCCTGAGCGATGGCCTGTCGCGTGAGCTGCGCGACCTGTTCCTCATCCCCGGACTGCAAGAGCTCTGAAATCTGCGCCAACATGTCCATGCCCCATCTCCTCGCGTGCGGCCTAGTTTCATTCCGCCATCCCAGTACGGACTCTCTCACGGCAAGATAGCGTCTCGCAGCGACTGCAGAAAGGATAGTCATTGGAGAACCGGTGTAACGCCTTGGGGCCGGCAATCAGCACCCCAGAGACCGATTTCAACGGTTGCATCAGAAAGCTGTCGCGCAGGGTAACGCCGATTGGCTCCGGGTGCAGGAACTCAAAGAGCTTCTTCTGGCCGCTGATATCCCAGCCGCAATAACCCGGACTATAGCACAATACTCCCGTGCCGGGTGCAAGCGGCCTCGTTCTGGAAAGGCCCTCGAGAAAACGGCGCTCGGCGACCTTGGCCGCATGGTCCGCCGCCGTCGAGGCGACGGAGTCCAACATATAGCCCAGGGCGAAATCGCGCGCCCCGAAGCGTGCCGCGATTTCCCGGCTGATCGCTTCGCCGAGAGTCACCACGAACAGCGCCAGGCGATCGGCCCGGCCGAAGATGTCTCCCACAGGCGTACGCGGTTCGTTCCGGCCTTCACCGTGGTAGACGATCTCGAAATCGGCGGGAGATATCTCGGACAGAATGCCTACGGGCGCGGCCGCTTCGGCAAAGAGGTCGATGGCCGCGGTGTACAGCGTTTCGGTCCCCTCCGGGACCTCCTGTCCCGCGGGAAGGCCCTGGGTCTCGAAGACGGCGGCGCGGTCCGGCGTCACTTGGGCGGCCGAGAATGTGAGGAGCTCAGTCATAGACGGCTGTGCGGGAGCCGGTCCATCCCGTAGCGGCGGGCTTCGCGTTCCATGAGTCTGGTCAAATCGTCCTTGGCGGCCTCCGGCAAGCGCGAGGGTTCATATTCGCGGATCAGTCTTTCCACTTCGCCATGGGCCCGCTCGCGCAGGGTGCGGCTACCCTCTTCCTGCCAGCGCGAACGGTTCGCCCGATCGATCGTCGCTCCCGGAAAATAGTGTTCCTGCCTGAGGTACTTGCGAGTATGTTCCGAGATCAACAAATGCCGCTCTTTAAGAAGTTCCTCGAATCTGGGCAGGGCCGGAAAGTCCTCTTGGGGTTCGATGCCCCGAATCAGGCGCAGGGCCATGCCGCAAATCTCGTTGTCCAAGACCAGCTTCTCGAGGCTCAGGCAGCTTTCGAAGTCGAGCATGCCCGCCCCGGAGACGTTGTTGATGCCGGCCAGAGCGGCCAACGTCGCGCCCATCGAGGATTCCAGGCCGGCCTGGGCGTCGAGTTGCTTGGCGTCGCTCAGACCGATGTACGCCTGGGTCGGCAGCCCCAGGTGTTTGCCGATCTCATGGTAGGCGCAGTCCAGCATCATCGTCTCTATCGCACCCATCGGCGTGGTCTCGTAGCGTACGTCGAAGATGGCCGGCGAGCCGCCGTAGAGAACCGGCGTCCCCGGATTGGCCAGTTGGCTGATGACCAGGCCGCTCAGGGTCTCGGCCGTGTGTTGCACCAGCGTGCCGACCAGCGTCACCGGGGCGACGAATCCCGACAACGGCATCGAGATGTACTCCACGGGGATGGAGTAGGCCGCGCAATCGACGACGTTTTGCGACGTGACGTCGCTCCATTTCAGGGGTGCGGACGGACAGCACGAAAACACCGTCAGCGGTTTGGCCTTGAGCGCCTCTCGGGTCCCGCGGACCGCGAGCTGGAGGTCCCTCATGATGTTGAAAGCCTCGATGGTGAAGGCCCCGGTCACCACCGGCTTCTCGCAGAACAGGAGGCTGAGGTAGAGCCGGTAGCTGTCGGAGATGTTCTGGTGCACGTCGCCCGGAATCAGGGCGGTGCTTTGGGACGCGAGGTGGTCGAGCCGGCTCACCAGCTTGGCGTAGCGGACGTAATCACCGGAGGTGGGCGTACGGCTGGTATTCGTCTCGTAATCAAGGACGGTGATGGCCGCGGAGCCAGGCGTGAAATACACGTTGTATCCCGACAGATCATGGGTTTCGCGGCCGAGCACGTCGTAGAGCTTGAACGCTCGGGGAGCAGTCTTCAGGGCCTGGTCGATGACGCGGTCGGCCAAGAAGGCCCGCTTTCCGGCCGGATCGACGCGGACGCCGTGATCCGACAGCAGGGCCAGAATGCCGTTGTTGTGGATTTCGACGCCGAGTTCGCCGAGAACGTTCCGCGCTTCGGCGATGATGGTTTCGATCAGTTCCTCACCCAAAAATCTGACCACCGGCCTCATGCCAAACCTCCTGTGGCTCACGAGACGGCTTTCGGGATGTCCGGTACGCGGACTTTTCCGATCCGAAATCCGCAACCCCCTATTGCGCTGGCGGCGCCTGCAACTGGATTTTGGCGGTCCGGAGCTGCCCGTCGCGTTCTACGGTGACCTCCACCACGTCGCCGATCTGGCGACGCTCGAGGACCTTCAGGAGGTCATTCGTGTCGCTGATGGGCTGGTCATCGATCCTTCTGATGATGTCGCCGATGACGATAACCCCGGTCCGGGTTTGCCTGATGCCTTGCAAGCCGGCGGCTTCCGCACCTGAGCCGGGTAAGACCTCCAGGACGATCACCCCTTTGATCCCCCGCCCGCGCGCCAGGCTATCGTCTACCATCCGGATGCCGAGGTGTGGCCGAATCACCCGCCCATGCTGGACCAACTGCGGGATGACGTCGTTCACGATGTCCACGGGCACGGCAAAGCCGATCCCGGCGCTGGAGCCCGACGTGCTGTAGATGGCAGTGTTAATGCCGATCAGCCGCCCGGCACTGTCGAGCAGTGGCCCGCCGGAGTTGCCGGGGTTGATCGCCGCGTCGGTCTGAATGAGCCCCTCGATTTCCTGCTCGGTGACGGACGTGATGGTTCGCCCGAGAGCGCTGACCACGCCTGTGGTCAGGGTCTGATCCAAGCCGAAGGGATTCCCGATGGCGAAGACCTTCTGGCCGACCTGGAGGTCTTTGGAGGTTCCCAGCGAGATGGGTTTGAGCTTCTCCCTGGGCGCGTCGATGCGCAACACCGCCAGGTCCTTCTCAGGGGCCACCCCGATCACCGTACCTTTGACGGTGGTCTGGTCGGCGAGGGTCACTTCGATGGTCTCGCTCGTTTGAAGTGCTTCCGCCACTACGTGGAAATTGGTCACGATGTGACCGGCATCGTCCCAGGTGAAACCTGAGCCGGCACCCCGTGGAATCTTGAAAACGTCCAGCGAGAATAAGCTCCGTTGATAGGCAAAGCTGGTGATGTAGACCACCGAGGGTGAGACGTTGCGGAAGAGCTCGATGGTGGTCTTTTCCTCGTCCGTCAGGTTCCCGCGCGGCGTGATGGCCCGCGGTTGGGTGGTGGGACCGGCTTTCGGGCCGATCAAACGGTCCGTCATGGCCGGAAACTGACGGACCAGCAGCCAACCACCGCCGAGCAGAAGTGCTAGGGTGAGCAGCACCGGTCCCCGGGGTCGTGTCGTGGGCGTGGGTGGAGGGTATTGGTACATAGCAGGCATCCTGCAAAAGCTGTCAGCTATCAGCTCTCAGTTATCGACCAGATTCCGCAATCCGCAATCGGCTTAGTGTCTTTCGATCACTCGCCGGCGCAGTTCAGCGTTGATGAACTCCTGGATGTCGCCGTCCAAAACTCCCTCGGTGTCGGAGGTGATGTGGCCGGTGCGCGTGTCCTTCACCCGCTGTTCGGGATAGAGGAAATAGCTCCGGATGGCATTGCCCCAGGCAATTTGCCCCTTCTCGCCATAGATTTTGGCCAGTTCGGCGTCGCGTTTGGCCTCTTCCATGAGATAGAGCTTGGCGGTCAGCATCTTGCAGGCCTGGGCGCGATTCTTGTGCTGCGAGCGCTCGTTCTGGCACTGGACCACGATGCCGGTGGGCAAGTGGGTCAAGCGGATGGCGGACGAGGTCTTGTTCACGTGTTGTCCGCCCGCACCGCTGGCCCGAAAAACATCCTCGCGCACCTCCGTTTCCCAATCCACCTCGATCTGGATGTCGTCGATGATCGGCTGCACGTCCACCGAGGCGAAACTGGTCTGACGCTTCCCTTGGGCGTTGAACGGCGAGATGCGTACCAGCCGGTGAACACCCGTCTCACACGACAGGTATCCGTAAGCGTAGTTCCCCTTGGCCAGCAAGCTGGTGGACTGGATGCCGGCCTCCTCGCCGTCCTTCTTCGAGAGCTGCTCGATTTCGTACCCCATGCGTTCGAAGTAACGCAGGTACATGCGCATGAGCATCTCGGCCCAATCCTGGGCGTCGGCGCCGCCGGCGCCGGCCTGAATGTTGAAATAGCAGTCGCGCGCGTCGTTCGGCCGCGAAAGCAGGGCCAGCAACTCCACCCGTTCGATCTCGGCCTTCAGTTTCGTCAGTCCGGCCTCGAGCTCCTGCTGCGACTCGGCGTCCTCCTCCTCTTCGAGCAGTTCCAGCATGGTCCGCGCGTCCTCGAGCTGGCCTTCGAGGCGCTCCATCGGCTCCACCAGGGCCTTGACCCTCTTGAGCTGCTGCGTGACCTGTTGAACGTATTGGGGGTCGTCCCAGAAGTTCGGAGCCGCCATGTCGCGCTTCAAGGCGGCCAGTTCCGCCGACTTGCCTGGGAGGTCAAAGAGAGTCCCGGAGCGCGTTGATCCGGGCCAACAAGTCCTTGAACAAGACCACAGAGTCCTCGAGCATGCGTCATCCATCCTTAAGGCCGGTGTTCGACGTGGGCGGTCCCACCCCACCTATATAACCGATGATCCAAAGAACAACAAGCGGGCATAGGTTGTTCCCGGATACCGCCGCTTCCGCGCCACCCAAAGCGGGAGGAGGCGCGGCGGGTCGCGGACATCAACTACCGCCCCCGTCCGACGGCACTTCCCGCCGCACGATCGACTCGATCACGACGTCCTCAACGGGCGCGTTAACCTGGCTCGAGCGCGTGGTGACCGCGACCTGGCCGATCGCGTCCGCGACGTCCATCCCCTCGATGACCGTGCCGAAGACCGTGAAGCCCTGGGCGTCCAGATCGAGCGGGCCCGGGAGGTTGTTGTTCGCCAGGTTGACAAACCATTGAGAGGTGGCGGAATCGACCAGGGTTTGTCCGCCACTGCTGGACAAGGCCATCGCGACCGTGCCGCGGACGTTACTCAGTCCGTTGTCCGCCTCACTGGGGATCGGGTCGCGGGTTTCGACCTCGACCAACTCCCCGTTCTCATCCGCCTGGAAGCCGCCTCCCTGCACCACAAAGTCGGCCACCACGCGGTGAATCAGCAGACCGTCATAAAAGCCGTCATCCACGTACTGCAGGAAGTTCGCGACGGTCTCGGGCGCGACGTCGGGCCGAAGCTCGAAGACCATTTCCCCAAAGTCGACGATGGTGACCAGAACTTGGGGGAGCTCCTCGGTGATGGTGACCATGTACTCCGCGTCGGCGGTGTTCCCTGCGGTGTCCGTCACCTCCACCTGGACGGCCAGCCGCCCGACGGCCGTCGGGCGTACACTCACGGTTTGCTTGTCGGCGTCGGTCAGTTCCGCCTCGCCGTCGGTGACCGTCCAGGAATAGGTGACCTCACCCTCCGCGTTGCTGACGGAGGCGCTGACGGCCACCATCTCGTCGACTGCGACGCTGCTCGGACCTGAGGCCGTAACGGTCAGGCCCCCCTCCGAGACCGCCTCGATGGTCCACTCTGCCGCGCCGACCGCATGCGCCGCCTCGTCTCTGACCGTTACCCGCACCACCACGGTGCCCGACTCGGCGATGGTGAAACCGGTCTCCGGCTGATCGGGCGACTCAAAGGTGACGGCCTGGTCCGTCACTACTTCCCACAAATAGGTGAAAGCGCCCTCGGTCTCCACCATCGCTCGGAGTTCCCCCGCTTCATCGGGGGCGATGCTCGCCGGGCCGGTAATGGAAACCTTCAACTCGGTGGTTGTACCGGTACCCGGCGATCCGACGTTGACCGTTATGAAGGCATAGGCGTCGCGCCCGCCGGCGTCGATCACGACCACGCGAAACACATATCGGCCTTGGGTGGTCAAGGGACTGGTGGTGGTCTCGGCGGCGGTCGCGTTGCTCAGGGTGACCTCCGAGGCATCGTCCGGCGTACGTTCCACGCTCCACCGATAGACGAATGGGCCGGTGCTGTTGACCCCCGCCGCGCGCAGGGTGACGCTGTCTCCCTCGCCGGCAAGATAGTCTTCGCCCGCGTCTACCCGGAAGCGCTCCCCTCTTGGCGTGGGCGAACCACCATCGCCTGTCGACATGCAAGATACGCCGCCGGCCGAAAGTCCGAGGACTGCCAAACTCAGCACCAGATATTTCACGGCTCCGCGACTCGTGACCCGTCCTCCCGCGGTCTCATGTGGACAGGCTAGAAGGCCTGTCCCGCATCTACAGGCTCAGGCCTTAGCTGCACACAGCTTATGATAGCTTCCGCCAACTGAATCCGTCAAAGACTGATCCCACCGTATAGAGCCGATCCCCCCAAAGTTCCCGTGGGACCGGCTTTCAGCCGGTCAATGACAGGCTGGAAAGCCTGTCCCCCAGGCCGAGCGGAGCGGCCGGACAACTCACCTGCGTGCGGCTACTTCGAGAAGGCATCGATGACCTTCAAGGCGGCCGGGCCGCCGAGCACGATGAAGATGGCCGGGAAGATGAAAAAGATGAGCGGCAGCATGAGCTTGACGGCCGTTTTCTGGGCCCGCTCTTCGGCGGCCTGGCGGCGTTTCGTGCGCAGGGCGTCAGCCTGACGCCGCAACGCCTGGGCGATGCTGGTTCCAAAGCGCTCCGCCTGGTTGATAATGGCGACGAGCGATTTCATCTCCGGAGCGCCGCAGCGCAGAGCCATGTTCTGCAACGCTTCGGCCCGCGGGATGCCCATCTGCGATTCCAGGCTCGCGATTTGGAACTCTTCGCTGGCCACCGGGTGAACGTTGCGGAGTTCGTCGCCGACGCGCTGAATGGCCGCATCCAGCGCCAGCCCGGCTTCCACCGTAATCACCATCAAATCGAGGGAGTCGGGCAGCCCGTCACGGATTTTTCCGATACGCTTGGTGGCGGCCGAACTGAGCCAGAAGTTCGGCGCCATGAACGCCAGGCCGGCAGAGAAAACGGTGATCCCGAACAGTTGCTGCACGCCGTACCCGCGCGAGATGGCGTAGATCAGCGCGACGACGGCCACACCGCAGGCGAGGACCGTCTTGCTGGCCAGAAAGAGCGCCGGTGCGTTCTCCCGCCGAAACCCCGCGTTGGAGAGCTTGACGCGTAGACGCGACAGCTCCGCGTCGCTTATGGGCATTACGGGTCGGATGGCGACCTTCTTCATCATCTTCTTCGCCACGGACTCTTTGGCCTGCCGGCGGAGGACTTCGACGCTCTCCTGCGAGGACAGCCCGCCGGTCATGCGGCGGCGGATAGCATCTTCTTCTTCCCGCTTTCGGTTGGGCAGCAGAGCATAAGCAACGAGGGCGATGCTGATCACTACCATGCCGGCGATCGCATAAGCGGCCATGAGGGAGACCTCCGTTTGAAGCGATCCGGCGTCAGCCGACCATCCTCCGGCGGATAGCGGACAGCGGATCGCTGACAGCTACACTTTGATATTTACGATCCAGCGGATCATGGCCATGCCCATGATCTGCATCCCCACCGCCAGGCACAGCATCACCTTGCCCCGCGGGTCGGTCAGCAGCACCTTCACGTAGTCGGGGTTCAGATAGAGCGACGCCAGAAACACCACGATCGGCAGGCAGAACAACACCCACCCCGACAACCGCCCCTCCGCCGTCAAACCCTGCACCAGGCCGAACAACTCGATCCGCTGCTGGATCACCTCCCCGATCTTGTCCAGCACCTCGGCCAGGTCGCCTCCGGTCTGCCGCTGGACTATCACCGCCGTCACGAAGAAACGCACGTCCAGCGAATCCACCCGGGCGGCCATGGCCAACAAGGCGTCCTCAATCTTGATCCCCAGGTTCTGCTCGTGGAACACGCGCCCGAACTCCGTGCCGATGGGGTCGGGCATCTGCTCCTGGACGAGTTGAATGGCCGAGGCCAGGCCGTGGCCGGCGCGCAGGGCCTGGCCCATCATGGTGAAGACGTCGGGCAGTTGACCGGTCAACTTGGCCATGCGGCGTTTGCGCCGCACCGTGAGGTAGAAAATGGGGCCTAGCAGGATGGCTCCCGCGCAGCCGACGGCGGCGGCGGTACCGAACTGCAGGACCCTGATGCCCAGCAGGGCGATGACGGCTGCCCCGATCAGGTTGAAGGTGAGGCGCGAGGCCCTCCATCCGACATTGGCCTGGTCGAGCAGGGTTTGCAGTCTAGGGATGAAGCTGAGCTTAACGATCAGGTGGCCGAACAGGTCGTCGTCTTCGTCCGGATTCGAGGTCCTTTTGAGGATCGAGGCGACTTCGTTGGCGGTTTTTTCGCGGGTGCCGCCCTTGAGACGGTCCATGAGCTTGCGGTGGTTCACTTTCCGCAAGTCCTCGATGACCTGGTAAACCCCCAGGGCTAACAGGACTGAGCCGACAAGCGGGAGCACCAGGGACAAGTAAGTGCCGAGCTTCGTGGATATGGCCAGACATCCAGACATGTTCAAGCCCTCAGTGGTAGGGCGGGTGGAACCTCCCTGCCTGCCGGTCAGGCAGGTGTCAGGAGGTGTAACCCACCGTCCTGCGTTTTATCGGGCGGAGCCCGACCTATCTCTTTCTCCAATCGTGGGGCGGGTTTCACCCGTCTTCTGGTCAGGCGGAGCCTGACCTACTCTGCTTCCTCCAGCATCAGTACCTGCCGCTCGAAAAGCCCCGGATCGACTTCCGCACCCGCTGCCTTCAACTGCTCGAGGAAGTGAGGGCGGATGCCCGTGGCGACGAACTGGCCATAGGCTCTTCCCGCGGCATTCACCCCCTTCTGCTCGAAGGCAAAGATGTCCTGCATGGTGATGACGTCCCCTTCCATGCCCTGCACTTCGGTGACGGTGGTGATCTTCCTTGGGCCCCCCGTGAGCCGCTGCGCCTGCACGATCACGTTCACTGCCGACGCAAACTGCTGGCGGACGGCCTTCACGGGCAGCTCGAAGCCGGCCATCATGACCATGGTCTCGACGCGCGCCACGGCATCGCGCGTGCTGTTGGCGTGGACGGTGGTCAGCGATCCATCGTGGCCGGTGTTCATGGCCTGGAGCATGTCCAGCGTCTCCGCTCCGCGGCACTCGCCCACCACAATGCGGTCGGGGCGCATACGCAGACTGTTAATCAACAGCTCACGGATGGTGATGCGGCCCTTGCCTTCAATGTTCGAGGGACGCGTCTCCAAACGCACGATGTGCGGCTGGTGGAGTTGCAACTCGGCGGCGTCCTCGATGGTCACGATCCGCTCGTCCGCCGGGATGAACCCCGAGAGATTGTTCAGCAGGGTCGTTTTGCCCGAACCGGTCCCGCCGACGATCAGAATGTTCAGCCGCCCGATGACGCAGGCTTTCAAGAAGTCGAACATGTGGGGCGTACACGACCGGAGCTTGAGATAATCTTCCCAGGTGATCGGGTCGGTGCCGAAACGGCGGATCGACACCGTAGGCCCGTCGATGGCCAGCGGCGGGATCACCGCGTTGACGCGCGAACCGTCGGCCAGGCGGGCGTCCACCATCGGGCAGGTTTCGTCACAACGCCGCCCGACCGCTGAGACAATCTTGTCGATGATGTGCATCAGGTGCGCGTTGTCGCGAAAACGCACATCGGTCAGCTCCAGCCGGCCGCCGCGCTCCACGTATACCCGCTGCGGACCGTTGATGAGAATGTCGCTGATCGTCTGGTCCGCCAGCAACACCTCAAGCGGGCCCAGTCCGAAGGTTTCGTCCAGGACCTCGCCGATCAACCGCTGACGCTCGCTGTAATTGAGCAGGGTGTGCTCCTGCTCACACAACAACGCCACGACTTCCCGCACCTGTTCCCGAATGGCGTCGTCGTCACCGGCCATCCGCGCCAGGTCCAGTTGTTCGACCAGCTTGCGGTGAATGCGGGTCTTCAATTCGTTGGATTGGTCCAACTTTTCTTGGGCGGTACGGACCTGGGACTTGGATGCGCGTCCCGTTGCGCCGGTCAAGTCGGAGGCGCGCTGTGAAGGGGCCGCTTCGCTCTTTCCTTCCGGGGCCGATTTGGCGGGTGCCGGAGGCAACGGTACTGTGGGGGTTCGCTTTCCGAACACGGAGTGTTTCCTATTCGCGGCGATAATCTACCAGCCCCGGTAGGGGGCGGAATTCGGTGGCCCGAGCCGCAAGCCCCGGGTCACTTGTCCAATACGCGCGCCACGGGGTCGGGCGGAGCCCGACCTAGCTGAACACCTTGCTGAGCCAGCCGCGGCCGCGCGCCCCGGCGCGCGGAGACCCGCAGTCGTCTTTATCATCGGCCGCGGCGGGATGCCTGTGCAATCGTTCGGCGAGGGCGGCCAGGGCCAAGCGGACCTTGCTTTGCGGGGCTCCTATAATCAGCGGTTCTCCCATATTGACGGCGTTGCTCACGGTGGTCCAATCGTCGGGCAGGGTGGCGAAGACCTCGACCCCGAGGGCGGATTCCACGTCTTCGAGGGAGACCGTGCCGGCGTCGCGCCCGACGCGGTTGCAGATCACCCGGGTGCGGGCCAGGTTGTAGCCGGCCTCACGCAGGCCCTCGAGCATGCGATGGGCGTTGCGCACGGAAGGAACCAGCAGTTGGATGACCAGCAGATTCACGTCCGCTAAGTCAAAGACCGCCTTGGTCCCCAGGTCGAAGCGGTTGGGTCCGTCGACCACCACGTAAGCATTGGCGTGGGCCAGGCCGGAGAGGACGCCCACGCAATGGGCCGCGGTGATGTTTTCCGCCTGGGCGAAGTGCGTGGGCCGGCATAAAGCCTTTACCCCGGTGGCATGGCGGACCAGGGCCCGCTCCAGCACCTGGGGCTCAAGCTGCTCCGGGGTCTCGCAGAGATCCGCCAGCGTGTAGGTAGGCTCCAGATCCAGCAGGGTGCCCACCTGACCGAACCGATAGTCCAAGTCCACCACCACCACGCCTCCCTCGGCGACGGCCGCCAGCTCGACGGCCAAGTTCGTGGCGATCGTGCTGGTGCCCATGCCCCCGGCACTGCCCACCACGGTGATGAGTCTGCCGGCGGTCGGCCGCTCGGGGCCGCTCCGCCCCACTTTCTCCAGGGCCTCCCCAAGCTCCTTGGGGTCGAGCGGCTTGGTCAGGAACTCCTTAAGGCCCAGACGCAGCGCCGACAGGATTAAATGCCCGTCGGTGGAGGCCGAGACGGCGATGACCGCGAGGTGGGGACTGGCGCGGGCCACTTCGCCCGCCACGTTCAACACCGGGACCGGATCGGGGTCCAAATGGACCAGGACGACGTCGGCCGGTACTTGCTGGACGACCTGCGGGAGCAACGCCGGCTGGTCCACCTCGGCGACAATCTTGACGCCGTCGAGGGCCAACAACGCGGCGCGCAACACCGTGGCCGCCGCCTCGTCTGCGTTGAACAAAACGACCCGCGTCCCACGCCCCATAGGTAAAGTTCCGAGTTCAAAGCCCCGAGTTCAAAGTTGCGCTTCGGGGCCCGGCACTTTGAACTTTGACCCTTGAACTTTGAACTTTGACCCCGATCAGTGGACGTCCTCGTAGGTCGATGCCCCCCAAGGCCCGTGCAGGGAAAGTCTGTCGGATTCGGTCAGGCGCGCCGCGGACGGGGCCCCGCGCGCAGTCAGGTCCGTCGCACGGTGTGGGCGCGTCTGCAAAGCGTCCGCCGGCGTCGAGGCGTCCACGAACGGCTCGCCCTCGACCAGGCCGAGCAGGTACAACTGCCAGTCGTTGGGGTCCCGAACGAACTGTCCCGGCACCGGCGGGACTTGCTCGGGGTTCATCGGCGCGACGATCTCCGGGGTCACGAGCACGACCAGCTCGGTCAGGTTCTTGCGGTATTCCACCGACCGGAACAACGCCCCGAGCACTGGAACGTCCCCAATCCCCGGAATGCGCCTGGCTACCCCGCGCACTTCTTCGTTGAGCAGGCCCGCGATGGCGAGGGTCTGGCCGTTGCCGATCTCCACGGTCGTCTGGGTCTTGCGCTGCGTGAGCCCCGGAACCAACGTGCCCTGGACTTGGACGGCGTTGGAGTAATCGAGGGCGCTGACTTCCGGCTCGACCCGCAGGCGAATCGTCTGGTTTGCCAGGACCACGGGCGTAAAGTTGAGCCGCACGCCGAATTCGCGGAACTCGATGGTGATGCTGTTGCTCTGCCCGCCTTGGGGCACCGGATAGGGGAACTCTCCACCGGCCAGGAAAGTCGCGGTCTCGCCGCTGACGGCGACGAGGTTGGGCTCGGCCAACACGCGCATCAACGCGTTTTCCGCCATAGCCCGCAGAAAGAATTGCATCCCGGCGCGCGGGAAGCCCACCGACAAGGTCGTGGCCGCTTCGAGGGGGATACCGTTCTCTCCGGTGAGAAACGGAATGGGCCCCAGCATACTCGCGTCGGCTGCTGCTCCGATGTTGATGGGGTTGATTCCGCCAATCTGATTGACCGCGAACATGTCACGGAAGTCCTCGCCGCCGAGGAAGCCGTTGATCCCCAGTTCACGCACGGCCCGGCGGTTGACCTCGGCGACGGTGCAGCGCAGCAGGACCTGCGGCTCACCGGTGATCTGCAGGTGGTTCTGGACCATGCCGCCGACACTGGCTTCGCCCTGCGGCATGAAGAGCATGGCCACCTCCAGCATCTTCTGGGCGGCGGCGGCGCTGGTCACCTGGCCGGTGAGGATGATGTTGCCGCGAATGGGCGTGGCCCGGACGTCGGAGCGCGGATCGATGCGTTTGAGCGCGTCGAGCAAAGCCTGCAAATCGAGCTCCACGGTTACGTTGAAGATGTGTTGGCTGCCATCGGCGGACCAGGCTACCACCTGGGTCTCGCCGTAGGAGGCGCCGGAAATCAGGAACTGGGTCGGGCTGATGGACTGCACAATGGCGATCTCCGGCGAGATCGATTGCACCGTCGCCACCGCTTGGGAGGTCTCGATCAGCACGCTGCGGTTCAGCGGGATGGCCAGGCTTTCGCCAGCCGCGTGCATGTCCTTGACCTTCGCCGTGAATCGGGCAATCGGGGGCGCGGACGCCTTGGTGCCCTCTTCAGCCCCGACCGCGGACGCCAGGACCGCGATGGCCGCCGGCGCCAGCAGCAGCCGAACCGCGACCGTGAGGGAGCGGCCCCAATTCCAAACCGTACTACTCTTGCGCTGCGGGAGGGTCCCGATCCCTCGGGACACACGCGCTGGCCCATCCGTGAGTGCGTGAGACATTATGGTTCGGTCTCCTTCTGGGGGTCGTCCTGGTCGTTCCCATCCGTGGCGTCGTTGCGGGCGCCTTTGCGCCGCAACGTACGGTCCCGGTCGCCAAATGGGCTGCGGGAAGGCTGTTCCACTTGCGGCTCCCCGCTCCCAAAACGCAGCGAGTTCGTGTCGCCGGCAGTGCGTCCCTTGCTCACCTCGATCACCTCCATCGAGTCGACGTCCTTGTAGGTCACGCGGAGCACTTGGCCCGAGGCGTCCGCGCCCAGCGGCCCGTTGATCACCGTCGTGGTGAACGGTTGGCGGGCGGGGGGCGCACCGGCCATGAGGGTGGAGGCGAGGGCGCTCGGCAGTGTCGGCACCGCCGCGGCGGTCTCGGGTTCCGGTTGCTTCTCTTCCGTTTCGCCGGTTAACTCGCTCTCCCGCGCGTTACTCGCCACCGCAATGGACTCGTCCTCGCCCCCCCGCAGCGCCAGTGTGATCTTTCCCTTGATCTGGGCCAAGTGCAGCTTGGGCACGTCCTCGGCCGGCACGAGCAGAGTGGCGGATTTGGCGGCTTTGCTCTGGTGAGAGGTGCCTTCTTCGCCAGGGTCACCTAGCAACTGGCCGACCGCAGCCACCTGGACGTGCTGCAAAATCACCCGGCTGATGGTCTCCTTCTGCCGCCCGCGGTTGACGTCCATGACCACGAGCACATCGACGTAGTTGCCGGGCAGCAATTGATACGCCACGCCGGTCACCTCGTCGATCTTCACGGACACCGCCCGGTAACCTTCCTCGATTCTGACCTGCAGCCCCGGCACCGTGCCTTCCGGGGCGAGTACGGCCGGACTGATAGGCGTACCCGCGGGGATGGTCTTGTTGGTCACCCGTTTGACCACCTCTTCGATCTTGGTGAAGGCTTCGGAGGGCAGTAGAGGCGTCTGCGGCGTACGCTTGACCACGACCATTTCGGGCGTGATCTGGACGGTGGGCGCGATATCCACCGTGGCGACCACGACGTTCAGGTTTGGGGTAACGGCGTGGCTGCCTTGCGCCCGGCGGACCGTGTCGATGCCGAGCTTGAGGGCCACCACCCCGATCACGAGTCCCAGGACCAGGGGGATGATCGCTTTACTTCGCTTCATAACGAACCTCGCGTCTAGTAGGTATGCATCTCGTTTCCATACATCGTTGGTGGTTGTATCGGACCAAAGCGGGCGGCGATTTAGCATTCGCTTCCGCGGGAGGAGGGCGGGTTTTGCGGTGTTGGTGGTCGGTGCGCGGGTTATCGGGCGAGAGGGACTACATTCCTTCCTTCCGCATCGAGCAACGCCCCCGGAGCGTTCCGGGGCCGCCACCACCGCCGCCGTACCCGATGAAGTCGCTCGGGAGTACACCGGTCAGGGCCACCGTGTGGTAGTCCACGCTGATGGTGATCTGCTCCGTCGGATTGGGAATGGTCGCGTGCGTCATGGTGATGTTGTATTCACCGTCCTCGATGCCAGCGGCATTTACGATCTCTTGGATTCTGGCGGTGACTGCTGCGTACGGTTCGGTGCTGCTCTGCAGTACGGCAATCCGGCAGCCCTCCCGCGCCGCGTTGGTCAAGGTTTGCTGAACAAGAAACAGGTAGCCGTACTCGATGATGCCGAACAGGATCGCGCACAGCAGCGGGAGGACGACGGCGAACTCGACCACGGCCGATCCACGCGCTCCGGCCTGACGATGACACGACAGTATGCTTGAGAGTTTCATACCAGTACCCACCAGTGGAAAATCTGTCCGGCGAGCACGATCAGGGAGCCGAGGGTCAAGGGCACTCCGTAGGGCAGGAGTTGCGAGCCCCCTGCGGCGAAGCTCTTGGCCGACCCGAACTCACCGAACGTCGTCTCGCGACTTTGGACTTTCACCATGAGGATGCCCAGGTTGGCGCAGGCGGTGTGCAGGCGTCCGGTGGCGACGATCATCACCACGGCGATGATCCCGCCCAACACGGCCCCGACCGCAAACGCCACGAACGCCATCCAGGGCCCGAACCATACCCCGATCGCGGCCATGAGCTTGACATCACCCGCGCCCATGCCGTGCATGGCCCACGGCAGGATCAGGACGCCGAATCCCACCAACAGGCCCAGGGCACCCGTGACCAGTCCGGCCCGTCCGTAGAAGTACCCTTGCACGAGGAAGCCCGTCACGAGCAGCGCGACGTTCAACCAGTTGGGCACGCGGCGCTGGGCGTAATCGATCCACGAGGCCAGGATCATCCCGGGAACCAGAATGGCACAGGTCATTGCCCAGAAGGGATCCATGAGTCTGTTCCTTGCGTATCTTGAGGAAGCTGTCGCTATGGCCAATGCCCGATGTTGCCGCCTTGGCAAAATCAGGCGCCGGGCCTCACCCCGCTGGGGGATGAGGCCCGACTGCCATTCTCCGTCAACCGGGTGCTCCACCTGTGGGACCAGCTTTCCAGCCGGTCGCCGAGTAGGGCATCACCCGAGCACGCGACGTGCCGGCCACCCGGTTGTCAGGCGCCGCGCGGCGCCCCTACGCCTACTGCAGCGCGGTATCCACTTCGGTGAACTTCGCCGACGCGCTGTTTCCGATGGCCGTAACGGCCGTGATGCAAACCACGATGATCAACGCCAGCATGACGGCATATTCCGTTGCGGTCGGGCCGTCTTCGGACCTGAGAAAACTTTTCACTCTCTCCAACATGACCAAACTCCCTTCAAAGATAGCGAGGTCTTTCGGACCTCTGGAGAATAGTTTTGTACTCGGACCTTTCCGTTAGCCCGGTACACCTGTTTACGACTCGGGCCTCCGCGGGGCACGAGTAGTTCGCCGGCCTCTCCTTCTGCCGGCCCTCCCTCGCCCTGGCGGGCGGGCTGCGTTACCTCAAAGGGCTCGACGTCCAACTGCGGGCGCGAGCGACAGTTTTAACCTACGAAACAATCCGCACGGAGGCAAACGACCTGACCGGATTTCGCCAACGAATTCTCTCCGGCCCATAATGCGTCGCGCCACCAGACTGCGGGGGGCCACTTTGAAGATGTAGACGTAACGCGCTATCGCCTATGGGACGCCGGGAACGTGCATCAGGTCGAAGCGGTCCACCAACTCCTTCGGCGGCGGACGACAGATGTGAAGCCGTGAGACGCCGCTGGACGAGGGTACAGTCGTAGGCTACCGTTCGCGTCATGAGTGAGGGACCCGAGGCAGTTTTAAGACCGCGCCGGGCACTGAGGGAGCGCGTGTTTAATGCTCTGCGCGGCTTCGCCACACGGCATCCCGGCTGGGTGGGATTGACCTTGCTGCTGCTCACGGGGACGGTCGCCCGCATCGTCCTGAGCACACGGGAAGGGCACTTGTGGGACGTGAATTTGTTTCTCAAATGGATGCGCGGCCTGGTTGCTCACGGCCTTGCGGGTTTCTACGCCGCCGATGCTTCGTGCAACTATCCGCCATTGTATCCCCTTATCCTGCGCGGGCTGGGTGAGTTACTCTCCCGTTTCGATCCGGGGTTGGTCAACACGGCCTGGCTCCGGGCGTGCTTGCGTCTGCCGGCCTGCCTGGCAGACCTGGGCGTCGCGGTGCTCCTCTACCTAGAGGTGCGACGGCTGATGGGCACACGGGCCGGCGTGCTTGCGGCGACGCTCTACTATCTCAACCCGGTCGCCCTCTACAACTCCGCCTACTGGGGTCAGGTGGACAGCATCCATTCCGGGCTCGTGTTGTGTGCGTTGATCGCGCTCAATCGCCAGCGGCCGCTGTGGGCCGGGGCGGCCACGGGGCTGGCGCTGCTGCAAAAGTTTCAGGCGGTGGTCTTCGTGCCGCTGGTGCTGTTCGACGTGTATCGTTGGCAGCGCTGGAAGGGGCTGACCCGCTGTGTCATCGGCGGCGTGCTGGCGGCGGCACTCGTGCTTGCCCCGTTCGCCTGGACCCGAACGCTGCGGACCGCGGTGGAACGCGGTTATGTCCGGGTCGTCGGTCAGTACAGTAAGCTCTCGCAGAACGCCTTTAACCTGTGGTATGCGACCGGCCATCCCCAGACGCCGGACGACAGCGTGCCGGTCGGGTTGGTGGAGGTGGTCGCCGGCCGCCAAGTGGAGGTGTCCGACCAGGCCTCGTGGCTCCTCTGGCTGACGTACCGGCGTATCGCCATGGTCCTGTTCGCCCTCGCGGTGGCCACGGTTCTGACGCTTTACCGCCCCCGCTACCACGCGGCGGACCGGGCGCTGGCGGCAGGGCTGTTGGCGTTGGCCTTCTTCCTATGCCTCACCGAGATGCACGAACGCTATGCCTACCCGATGGTGGCCGTTTTGCCGCTCTGGGCCGTGCGGGGGAAATGGTGCGAGCGCGCCTACCTCCTCCTCTCGATCCTGCTACTGCTGAATCTCACGGTGGCCCAACCCGTGGACCAAATTGGAAGCGACCTCGCGCTACTGATGATCCTGTTGGGCCTGTTGTGCTTGGCCGCCTTCCTTTGGCCCTCCCCCGCCACTGAGGCAAGGGTCGGGTGGCCCACCGCTTTACAACTGGAGGCCCTGAAGGAGCCAGGCCCCCCCGGCTCTCAAGAGGCGGGCCACCTGCAGGACATTCCATCCTCCAGAGGTGATACGCCCGGAGACGCGGTCCACATCCCGCCGCCGTCCACTCTGCTGAACTGGTTCGGCCGATTAACGTGGGCCGCCGTGTTGACTGCCGCCGGCATCGCCGCCGCTCTCGGTCTGGCACATCGACGCCTCCAGAGCCAACCGGAACCCGGCGTGCTCTACCTCGGCGATCTCATCCCGGTGGCGCAAAGGCAAGACTATGGCAAGCTCGAGGCCAATCGCTCGGTGGAGGGTGGGGTGATCTATCTCGGGGATCGGTACTACTTGCGCGGTCTCGGCACGCACGCCGGCTCGACGATCGTCTATGAGTTACCCGAAGGGTATCGCACGTTTCGCGCCGTGGCCGGAATCAATCGCCACTTCGGTGGATCGGCCCGCCTCAGGGTATTCCTCGACAACCGAGCCGTGTTTGCATCCGGCCCGCTCACCGCCCGGGACCGCCCGGTCGAAATCGAGCTGCCGCTCGACAACGCCAAGCGACTGAAACTGGTGGTGTCGCCGAACAACGGCGGTATCAAGGGGGCCCATGTGGATTGGGCCCTGGCGCGATTGGAAAAATGAACTGGCCGGTACCGGCTTCGGGCGCCGCTACGACGCGCCGCCGAAGACCCCCTGGAACCGGGTGAAGTCGTTCAGGTCCACGTCTTCATCGCAATCGAAGTCGCCGAGTACACACTCGGGCGTACGCTGGCCGTCCGGCCCGGTGATACAGCCGGAGAACGCTGCGTAGTCGGTCAGGTCCACCGCGCCGTCCCGGTCGAAATCGCCGAAGACCTGACACTCGTCGGGGACCCCGTCACTATCGCAATCCCGGCTGGTTCCCGCGACGACGTCGCATTCGTCCAGCGTCCCGTTCGCGTTGCAGTCGTAGACCTGCGGCGGGACGGCCGCACCTCCGG